>CAYMTP010000067.1:0-7927 GCA_964393435.1 uncultured Lachnobacterium sp.
AGAAAAATCATGTTAAAGTGCCACGTGATTACAAACATAATATAAAAATGAGACACTTTTGGCGTGGCACTTTTCGAGAAAAGTGCCTAATATGCCACAAAATTCCGAATTATCAAGGAAAATGTATAAAAACAAGAAATTAGAACATGAAAAATGGGGCATTGCAGAAGATTTTTTCTGCATATGCCCCAAATCATTTTACAAGCTCAATATTAACTATTTTTACTACAAACCTAGGAATGGAATCAGCTTAGATATTCTAACAGAATATTATCTAATTTATTAATTGTCAAAGGATGATCCTTGGTTTCATAAGTTGTTATCAGATCAACATCTGGTAGTATATTATTTGATATATAGGTGTTTAGCTTTTTTGCTGTTTTCCAAGCATAATCAGGATTATCCATTTGTCCGAAATGTTCCCAATAATACAACCTACCGGTGCGTGGATTTCGCACGGTGAAGTCCGGGTAGATAGTAGTATCACCCAACTGTAATTCGCATTCATATCGAAATGGAATATGGTTGGTGTAAAGCAACATATCTATAAGCACCTCTGATTTTGAACGAACATAATTTCCAGAAGGAGCTTTGTGAATCTTATTTTCAGGATATTTGGGACATTGTGTAAATGTGGAGTTACTCCATTCAATAAGCTCTTGTGATAAGGGCTTAAAATGAGGAGAAAGAAGTTTCTGATATTCAGAATCTTGGGTTAACAACTGTTCTGCTTTGGCAGGAACATGATGTCGCAGATAGAAATCAATTGCTGTTTTTTCATGTAGACAATCGTCTAATTGAAGCGATAGAAATTTTTTGATAGCCAATTGCTCAGCTAAGGAACGGTCTTTCTTTGTAATGTATTTTCTTTTGTTCTCAATACTGTGAAACCATTTATATCGATTCCCATTTTTATTACAAAATAATTGACCATCAGGAAAAGTCTTTAATTGAGCTTGTAAAGACTTGATTTGTTTGTCAAGCCTCTGGCTTTCCAAACACATAGATTGGTAAAACGTATCGATACCTCCTTTATGAAATTTGATATTTTGATTAAAGCATAATTGAGAACTGGTGTAAAGAGAAAAATTATATGAGGGGTTTCTTGAAAAATATGACCAAGTAAATTATAATAAAAAGAATTAGTGTAAACTAACTTTCTTAAGATAATTATTCTAGTTCTAAAATGTGAGAGGTGAAAAATATGATTAAGGTATTAATGGTCTGCCACGGCAACATTTGCAGGTCGACAATGAGCCAGTTTGTACTACAGGATATGGTAAATAAATTAGGGGTGGAAGAGCAGTTTTACATTGACTCCAGAGCGACCAGTACGGAGGAAATCGGAAATCCTCCGCATAGAGGCACAGTAAGGAAGATGCAGGAGGTTGGCATCCCAGTAATTCCTCATAGAGCCACTCAGATTACATGGGGAGACTATGAGGAATTTGATTATATCATAGGCATGGACGATTGGAATATGAGAAACCTTCATAGGATGCTCAAAGGAGATCCTGAGGGAAAGGTGTACAAGTTACTCTCCTTCGCTGGCTCAGATAGGGACATAGCAGATCCGTGGTATACGGGGAATTTTGATATAACCTATGATGATGTAGTAGAGGGGTGTAAAGGCTTTTTGGAATATCTAAAAGAAAAATGAAATCTATGAAATTTCATTGAGATAAAAGTCTGAATGAAGTATAATAAATGAGTATTGCTTGAAGTATGCCCTTTAGGCAGTAAAGGATAATAAGGAATAAGAAAGTAGGATAAAAATGGTTGATAGCAATAATATGGATTTCAGAGAAGTAGTAACTGAAAATAAAGATGTAATTGAGGCTGAAGTTGTGAGCGAAACATCAAACAATAGCACATCCGGTAGTGAAAATGCCCAAGGCGACATCACACACACAGAAAACTCACAGACTGACTCAAACAACGACGAATACGAAGATATTTGCTATATCTGTCGTCGTCCTGAAAGTATCGCAGGAAAAATGATTCATATCTATGGTGGAATTGCAGTATGTAATGACTGTATGCAGAGAACCTTGGATGCAATGAATAGTTCTGGATATGGTATGCCACCAGGGATGACAATGAATATGAATGAATTTTTTGGTATGCCAAATGGTAACAATGAAAATGGCAACAACCAAAACGGTACAAATAATCAGCACACCCCTCACATCAGCATGATTAACCTCTCCGACTTAAATGGAATGTTCGGAGGTTTTCCAGGCGGCGGAGATATGGATGGCATGATGGGAGGAATTCCACACAGCCAGAGACTCAAGAAGAAAAAGAAACAGGAGAAGAAAGCAAAACCTGTTTTGGATATCCATTCTATTCCTGCACCACACAAGATTAAAGCAAGCTTGGATGAGTATGTGGTAGGTCAGGAACATGCGAAAAAGGTAATGTCTGTAGCCGTTTATAACCATTACAAACGTGTTATGGCGAAGCCGGAAGAGGATGGCATCGAAATCGAAAAGTCCAACATGCTTATGATTGGACCAACTGGTTGTGGTAAGACTTATCTGGTTAAGACCTTGGCGAAACTTTTGGATGTACCTTTGGCGATTACAGATGCGACCACACTGACCGAGGCGGGGTATATCGGTGACGATATCGAAAGCGTAGTAAGTAAGCTTCTTGCTGCAGCGGATAATGATGTGGAACGTGCAGAGCATGGAATCATTTTTATCGACGAAATCGACAAGATTGCAAAGAAGAAAAATACCAATCAGCGTGACGTAAGCGGTGAGTCTGTACAGCAGGGGATGTTAAAGCTTTTAGAAGGTGCAGAAATCGAAGTGCCAGTAGGTGCTAGCAGCAAAAATGCTATGGTACCAATGACTATGATTAACACCAAGAATATTTTGTTCATCTGCGGTGGTGCCTTCCCAGGGTTAGAGGATATCATTAAGGAACGTTTGAACAAAGCTGCTTCTATCGGCTTTAAAGCGGATCTAAAGGATAAATATGATAATGAAGAGAACCTCTTAAGACAGGTGACGGTGGACGATGTGCGTAAATTCGGTATGATTCCTGAATTTATTGGACGTCTGCCAATTTTATTCTCATTGGATGCGTTGACAGAAGATATGTTGGTGTCCATTTTAACGACCCCTAAGAATGCTATTATCAAACAGTACCAGAAGTTGCTCGCGATGGATGAGGTACAGCTGGAGTTTGAGGAAGCTGCACTTCGCAACATTGCCAAGAGAGCAAAGGAGAAAAAGGTAGGAGCCAGAGCCCTTCGTGCCATCATTGAGGAATTCATGCTGGATATCATGTATGAAATTCCAAAGGATGACAACATTGGCAAAGTGACTATCACAGAAGATTATATCGAGAAGAAGGGCGGACCGCTCATTCAGATGAGAGGAACCCTGGCAATCGAAGACACACAGGCTTAACGACACACAAGCCATGATAATAAAAAGAAACGGAATGTTACTATGAAAATTATTCACTGTGCAGATTTACATCTGGATTCAAAAATGACAGCCAATCTATCCAAAGAGCAGGCGAAAGAACGCAAGAACGAAATTTTGCGTACCTTTACCCGCATGGTAGAGTATGCAAAAAAGAATAAAGTAAAAGCGATTCTGATTGCGGGTGATATGTTTGATACCAGAAATGTATCTGCCATGGTGAGAAATACAGTTCGTGATGTTATGCTTCAGAATCCAGAGATCGATTTTCTGTATTTAAAGGGCAATCATGACAACGACAATTTCCTGTCCAAGCTGGAAACGATTCCAGAGAATCTCTATATGTTCGGAGATGAATGGACGACGTATGCGTATGGAAATGTAACCATCACTGGTCTGGAACTTAATACGGAAAACAGCTTAACTGCCTATAATTCGCTGGTTTTGGACCACGATACTTTTAATATTGTAACCATGCATGGACAGCTGGCGGGATATCGAAATAAGGACAAAGCAGAAATCATCAGCTTAGATGATTTGAAAAATAAAAACATTGACTATCTGGCACTGGGACATATTCATGGTTTTCAAATGGAAAAAATCGACAATAGAGGCATCTATTGTTACCCTGGCTGTTTAGAAGGCAGGGGCTTTGATGAATGTGAGCAGAAGGGCTTCGTGGTATTAGATATTGATATGAAGACCTTAAAAGCGAATGTGAACTTCGTACCAATGGGTTGTCGTACCTTGTACACGCTTCTTGTGAATGTGACAGGAGTGACCACTACCCAGGAGGCTGCTGCATGTATCGAAAAGGCCATAGCAGAGACCCAGTATGCATCTACCAGTTTGGTTAAGGTGGTTTTGTATGGAAAAGTCAATGTGGAATGCGAGCTGGATACCAGCTTTTTGGAGGAACAGTTTGCAGACTATTTTTATTTTATAAAGGTGACAGATGAAACTAAGCTTTTGGTGAACTATAAGGATTACGAAGGCGATGTTTCTCTGAAAGGAGAATTTGTACGTTTGGTTTCCCAATCTGATTTGTCCGAGGAGGAAAAATCCATGGTAATCCGTGCCGGAATTCTGGCATTACAGGGAGAGGAGATTAACTTATGAAACTATTAGCATGTCATATTGACAATTTCGGCAAGTTATCGGACGTGACTCTCCAGTTTTCTGATGGGCTGAACGTGATAAATGAGGCAAATGCCTGGGGAAAAAGTACGCTGGCAGCTTTTCTAAAAGCCATGTTTTATGGATTGGATGTCAAAAAGTCAGTAGGTGCTTTTGAGAAGGAACGCGTTATGTATCGTCCGTGGCAGGGAGGTGCTTTTGGCGGCGAAGTGGATTTCCAGATAGATGGAAAAAAATACCGCATCAGCCGTACCTTTGGACGCACTGAAAAAGCAGATGAGTTTCATCTCTATGATTTGCGAACCAATCTTGAAAGCTTTGATTTTTCCGAGGATATCGGAAATGAGATATTCGAATTAGATAGTACTTCCTTTAAACGAAGTATTTACATAGCACAGAATGATTGTGCCAGCGAAGCCTCTGATGGTATCAATGCAAAGCTGGGCAATCTTGCAGAAAATACAGACGATATCAATAATTTCGAGAGTGCGAACCAACAGTTGAAAGAGATACTGAACCAGCTTACGCCAGACCGTGTGACAGGTAGTATCAAAAAGAGAAAGAATTATATCACACAGCTGACACAGGAGCTACGTGGCTTTGAGGCAGCACAGGCTGGCTTGGAGGGAATTTTGCGTAAGGAGCAGCAGGTTTCCCAGCAGATTCAGGAACTTTTGGTGATTCGCAAGAATTACGCAGAAAGCTTAGTGGCAGCCAGTGAAGACAGCCGTAGAAAGGCATTATATGCACAGTACGATGCTATGTGTCAGGAAGTGGGAGAAAAAGAGCAGAAAAGAGATGCTTATAAGAGCCTTTTTCCAGTAGGTGTGCCAGATGAAACAGAGTTTCAGACACAGATGCAGAATATCAGTAGGATGAAGGAAGCTCAGACAGCGGCACGCGGCTATGAGCTTTCCATCGAAGAGTTAGAGGAATATAGCAAGCTGGAAGAAATGTTTGGAACAAAAGTGCCAACGGACGAAGATGTTGATGCGGCATTGCAGATGTTTATAGAAATTGATAAGCAGAAGGAAGAGATTGCACGTCAGGAATCTAAGCTTTCTGTGTATAATACGGATTTGGAACAGGCTCCGCTGGAACCTAAATTCTCGGGCTCCTTTGCATATAAGTTGTTCCTTTTTGTGGGAATCGGCTTTGCCCTTGCGGGACTAGGTGTGGCAGCAGTATGCTATTTTAACCTATTGCCAGGGCTTGAGGCACACTGGCTTTTCATTGCAGCGATTATCGCAGGAGGCTGTGGAGCAATGTTTGGTGTGGTAGGTCTCATTTTAGGGCTACGTGTTTCTAGAGATAAGCAGACATGGAAATCCATGATGGATGCGGACAAGGCTAACACAGAAGGGAAAGTTAAGGTCTTGACGGATACTATTAGCTCCATGAAAGAAGATGTTCGAAGGGTGTATGGCACTATTGGGAAATTTTTAGGAAATTTCCATGTGTATTGTGAAGTGGGTGAGTACCAGCCAAAGCTGTATGAATTGAAAACCCAAGCTCAGGAATACCTTCGAATGAAGGAAAAACAGGAAAATTACGAGAAAGAAAAAAATATATATAAAGACCTTCGCAGTAAATTGATGAATTTCATCAAGCTGTACCAATTTAATCTTGGTGAAGACGAGGCATACGGTTTGAATCAGCTTCAGACCAAGGCTGCAGAATTTCAGATGGCGGAGAATGCTTATCAGGAAGCCTATGGCAAACGCGAAGCCTTCGAGTTGAAACAGAACAAGTCCTTCTGGACGAAGCAGGCACTTTGCCCATATTCCTTGGAAGAGTTGAACTCTTTGATTGCACAAACCGATGAGAAATTAGAAGAGTGCAAGATGGCGAAGGCCCAGTACACCAAGCAGTTAGAGGATTTGCAGGAGCAACTGGATTTACGTGACGAGAAGCAGATAGAACTACAGGAACTGCATGAAATGCAGGAAAGGGATATCCAGAAGTACAACCTGCTTAAGGTAACACAGGAGTTTTTGCAGCAAGCGAAAGAACAGTTTACTGCCCGATATATGGAGCCAATCGCACAGGGATTCGCGAAGTATTATGGTATGCTCACAGGGGACGAAAGCGATAATTGGGTGATTGATGCTAATATCAATCTTAGAGTGAAGCAACAGGGTGAACTCCGTGAAACCCATTGGTTATCGGCTGGATATCAGGATTTAATTGGTGTATGTATGCGTCTTGCATTAGTAGACGCAATGTATCAGGACGAGAAGCCTTTCCTCATCTTAGATGACCCATTTGTAAATTTAGATCAGGAAAAAGTGGAAGCTGGTAACGAATTGCTTAGAATGGTGTCAAAAGAGTATCAAATTATATATTTTACCTGCCATGACAGCAGGAGTCCGATTGGTGTATAAATTACAATTGGGAGTAAAGTCCAACATGTTTGACAATGTGTTGGACTTTATGTTTTTTACAAAGGCATTCCCATAAAATTAAGCCTATAAGTTGTAATTTTGTGCAAGATTTGTTAGAATATTTAAATATAGATAAAGTGGGATACTTGTGCGTTTTTATATAGAAGGGGACACAGATGAGAGAAAGACTGTTAGGGAAACTAAAACAGAATAAAGCCTTTACACTCATGGAGATGATGATTGCGGTAGCGGTTGTTATTGTCCTTTTAGCTATTTCAATCGTTGCTATCACAGACTGGACCAAGACACTTAAGATGACGGAACTGGATAACTATGCGAAGACCGTGTATTTGGAAGCACAGAACCAGCTAGCATCTTTAGAAACAGAAGGCAGTTTAGCGAAACTGTACAATGATTTATCCATTGAAGGCGGACAGTATTATGAAAAATACAAGGACCGTAAACTGACAAAAACACCTGCAGATTATGATGAAAGTGCGTATGGAAGTTATTACGAGAGAATGTATTATTTTACCAGCAATGATGACGGTATTATAACTACATTTGTTCCTGCTATTTCTTTGTCGGATGAAGATGGAAGCTATTTAATCGAGTTATGTCCTGAAACCGGTGATATCTATGGTGTTTTTTATTGGGAAAATGAAAACACCACATTTCAGGGAAGCGCAGCGACCATATATGAAACCATTCAGAGGATGGAGAAGGCTGGCAGTGACAGCAACAACCGTGCACTTGCTTCAAGGACAGAATATGAAATTGGCTATTACGGCGGTGCAGTTGGAGAAAATATTTCGAACTCTTCCTATCAGCTAAATCAGAAACTGGAAATTGTAAATGAAGAAGAATTATATGTAAAGCTTTCCTATGATTTCAATAGCAGAGTGATTGAACATATTAATGGTGATACAAAGTTGTTCGACATCCAAATCACTATAACAGGTGAGA
>CAYMTP010000068.1:0-7832 GCA_964393435.1 uncultured Lachnobacterium sp.
TATTAGTAGTAGCCTCAGGTTTTTCTGGTGCAGGAAAAGGCACGATTATGAAAAAGCTGATGAGCGAAAAAGGTGAAAATTACGCATTATCTATTTCAGCTACCACAAGAGCTCCTAGACCAGGAGAAGAACATGGAGTAGATTACTTCTTCTTAACTACAGAAGAATTTGAAGCTATGATAGAACGTGATGAGCTTGTAGAATATGCGAAATATGTAAGTAATTACTATGGAACACCTAGAGCTTATGTAGAAGAACAGCTAAACGCTGGGAAAAATGTAATCCTTGAAATAGAAATTCAGGGCGCATTGAAAATCAAAGAAAAGTTCCCAGAAACAGTACTTATGTTTATCACTGCACCTAGTGCGGAAGAACTTAAGAGCCGTCTGGTAGGCCGTGGCACAGAAACTCAGGAAGTAATAGATGCTCGTATGTCTCGTGCTTATGAGGAGTCTCTGGGTGTGGAAAACTATGATTATTTAGTGATTAACGATGACTTGGATGCATGTGTGGAACTTGTAAATGATATCATTTTAAAGGAACGCACCAAGGAAACAGAAGTGCATGCAGACAATCGTGTATCCGCTAATATAGAATTTATCAATAATATGAGAAAAGAGCTTTTAAGCTTTTCGAAAGGAGTATAATATGATTCATCCATCTTATGTAGAACTTATGTCAGTAGTAAATGAGGACGTTGTAATTGGCGAAGAACCAGTAGTAAACAGCCGTTATTCTATCGTTTTAGCAGCTGCAAAACGTGCTCGCGAAATTATTGACGGAGCTGATACTATGGTAGAGCATCCAAAATGTAACAAACCATTATCTATCGCAGTTGAAGAAATTATGAATGGCGATGTAAAGATTGTTCCAGACGAAAACAACTAGGAAAGTGGGGCTGCTTTGCAGCCCTAATGTATTATTATGAAAAACAAGAAATTATTATTTATATCCCTAGGATGCGACAAAAATCTCGTGGATTCGGAGTTTATGATAGGTATGCTTACCGCGGAAGGTGTCGTACTTTGCGATGATGAAACAGAAGCGGATATTATTATCATCAACAGCTGCTGCTTTATCAACGATGCAAAAGAGGAAAGTATCAATACTATTTTGGAAATGGCAGAGTACAAGAAGAACGGTAATTGCAAGGCTCTTATTGTAACAGGATGTCTTTCCCAGCGTTATCAGGATGAAATTAAAACAGAGATTCCTGAAGTAGATGCAATCCTTGGTACGAACTCTTATGACGCTATCTGCGATGCAGTAAAAGAAGCATTAGACCAGCATTTCTACAAGAATGTTGCAACCCTTGAGGGACTTCCAAAACTTACAAATAAAAGAACCGTTACCACAGGTGGACATTTTGCATATCTTAAGATTGCAGAAGGCTGTAACAAAAATTGTACCTACTGTATTATTCCATCGATTCGAGGAAGATATCGCAGTGTTCCAATGGAGGATTTGATTGCACAGGCAAAAGAATTGGTGGAAAACGGTGTAAAAGAACTTATTTTAGTAGCTCAGGAAACCACGCTTTATGGTGTGGACATTTATGGAGAAAAATCTCTCCATAAGCTGCTGGATGAACTGAATAAAATCCCAGGTCTTTTCTGGATTCGTATCATGTATTGTTATCCAGAAGAAATCTATGAAGAGTTAATTGATGCCATGATTCGTAACAAAAAGGTTTGTCATTATCTGGATATGCCTATTCAGCATTGTAATGACGAAATTCTTCGTAAAATGGCAAGACGTACCAATCGCAAGGAACTGGAGGAACGTATCGCTTACTTAAGAGAACGTATTCCAGATATCACACTTCGAACCACACTTATTTGTGGTTTCCCTGGAGAAACAGAAGAGATGCACGAGGAACTCATGCAATTTATCAATGATATGGAATTTGATAGACTTGGAGCCTTTGCATACTCCCCAGAAGAAGGTACTGTAGCTGCGGAATTACCAGATCAGGTGGATGAAGAACTGAAACTGGATTGGCAGGCAGATGTTATGGAACTTCAGGAAGAAGTGATTTTTGACAAAAACGAGACTCTAATCGGACTGACTTACTACGCATTTATCGAAGGTAAGGTTGCCGATGAGAACGCCTACATTGGCAGAACCTACCGTGATGCCCCAAATGTAGACGGATATATATTCATCAATACAGATGAGGAACTTATGACCGGTGATATTGTAAAAGTAAAAGTTACTGGTGCATATGAATATGACTTAATAGGAGAAATAGTAAAATGACAATGAATTTACCAAACAAACTGACAATTTTTAGAGTAATTTTAATCCCATTTTTTGTAGCATGTATGTTAATCCCAGCAATTCCATATAACAACATCATCGCATGCGTAATTTTCTGTGTAGCTAGCTTTACAGACTTCCTTGATGGATATTTGGCTAGACGTGACGGTTTAGTAACTAACTTCGGAAAATTTATGGATCCACTTGCGGACAAACTCCTTGTAGGTGCAGCACTTATCTGCTTAGTAGAAACTGGACAGCTTCCTGCATGGGCAGTAGTTATCATTATTTCCCGTGAATTTATTATTAGCGGCTTCCGTCTTATTGCATCAGACAACGGTGTAGTTATCGCAGCAAGCTACTGGGGAAAATTCAAAACAGTTACTCAGATGGTAATGGTTATCGTATTAATCCTCAATATTCAGAATTCTGTATTTATCATGCTTGGCAAAATCCTTATGTGGGCAGCTGTAATTCTTACTGTTGTTTCATTGGTTGATTATATTGCTAAAAATAAAGACGTATTAAAAGATACAAAATAGGATAAAAACTATGACAGAGAACAGACTACTGGAACTTTTATCCAAATATAATCTAAAAATTGCTACAGCAGAAAGCTGCACAGGCGGTTTGGTGGCAGGAGTATTATGTGATATTTCAGGCATATCCGCTCATTTTGAGGAAGGGTACATTACTTATTCTGAAGAGGCTAAAATCAAGAATTTAGGCGTTTTACCAGAAACCATTGCGCACTTCGGTGTAGTAAGCTGTGAAACAGCAGAAGAGATGGCGATGGGAGCGGCAGAAAGAGCGAATGCAGATTGTGCAGTGGCTACCACGGGTGTGGCAGGTCCAACTGGCGGTACTGAAGGATGTCCAGTAGGAACTGTTTGTTTTGCGTGTGTAGTAAAAAATCAGGTGCTTACAGAACGTATGATTTTTGAAGGAAATCGTATGGAAATCCGTATGCAGGCGGCAATTTATGCAATTGAAATGTTGTGTGACTATATTGAATCTTGCTACGAAGAAGATTAAAGGAGAAAACTTATGCGTATTATCGCAGGAACTGCTAGAAGTCTTCCTTTAAGAACTCCTGAAGGATTGGACACCAGACCAACTTCAGATCAGATTAAAGAGACATTATTTAATATGCTTCAATACGATATTCCGGGCTGTTATTTCCTTGATTTGTTTGCTGGAAGTGGACAGATTGGTTTGGAAAGCTTAAGTCGTGGTGGCGAATATTCTGTATTTGTAGAGAATAATCGTAAAGCAGCCAAATGTATTGAAGAAAATATCAGATTTACCAAATTTGACAAAAACGCCAGACTTTTGGTAAGCGATGTGGTATCTGCATTGTATACCTTAGAAGGCAAATATAAATTTGATATTGTGTTTATGGACCCACCATATAACAAAGAACTGGAAAAGGAAGTACTGAAATACCTTGCAAATTCTTCGCTTTTAAAAGAAGATGGCAAGATTATCGTAGAGGCATCTTTGGAAACTGACTTTGATTATGTGGAAGAATTGGGCTTTGAAATTACCAAGTACAAAAAATACAAAACGAATGTACATGTATTTTTGAGAAGGAAAAGCTAACGCAGGGGGTGTTTTTATGAAGCGAGCTGTTTATCCTGGAAGTTTTGATCCAATTACATTTGGTCATCTGGATATTATTGAACGTTCAGCAAAAATGGTGGATGAATTGGTGATAGGTGTATTATGCAATAGTGCCAAAAATTCGTTGTTTTCTTTGGAAGAACGTGTTAATATGATTAAAGAGATTACAAAAGATATTCCAAATGTTAAAGTGGAGTCTTTTGATGGCCTTTTAGTAGATTATATGAGACAAATCGATGCAAATATCATCATTCGTGGACTTAGAGCGGTTACAGACTTTGAGTACGAATTGCAGATTGCACAGATGAATCATGTATTGAAAGATGATGCGGAAACCATTTTCCTCATTACCAACTTGAAATACTCATATTTGAGTTCTACTGTTGTGAAGGAGATTGCTTCTTACGGTGGAGATATTTCCAAGTTTGTACCAGAAGAAATCATTGGTCGCATTTATGAAAAATATAATGTAAATAGGGAGAATACTTATGAGCAGTAAAATCGAACAAGTAATTGATGAAATCGAAGAATACCTTGATGGTTGTAAATTTGTACCATTTTCTTCTACTAACATTTCTGTAGACAAAGAAGAAATCGAAGAATTAATTGCTGAATTACGTTCTAAAACACCAGAAGAAATTAGAAGATATCAGAAGATTATTAGCAATAAAGAAGCAATTCTTGCGGATGCACAGCAGAGAGCTGATCAGATTATCGCACAGGCTCAGATTCAGACCAATGAATTAGTTAGCGAACATCAGATTATGCAGCAAGCATATGCTCAGGCAAATGAAGTAGTTATGATTGCTACAAAACAGGCACAGGAAATCTTAGACAATGCAACCAACGAAGCAAACAACATTCGTTTATATGCTATGTCTTATACAGATGACAAATTGAAAGGTTTAGAGGATATCTTAATCAACTCGATTGATACAACAAAAGCACGCAATGAGAACCTTATCAGTTCTCTTCAGGGCTATCTTGATATTGTGTCTGCAAACAGAGCTGAGTTATTCCCAGCGGAACCAGAACCAGCTCCAATTAAGAAACCTGTCGAAAAGAAACCAGTAACAAAAGATCCAGATGGATTAGAACCAATTGATTTATCTGTGGTTAATATCAAAGCAAACGAATAAAAAATACATAAATTACGCTAAGTAATGTTAATAATAGGGAAAGTACAGCTTTCCCTATTATGTATTTATAAATAGATAGTCCAGAACCAGAAAGAATTGAACCAGTTTGGGCAATTCCAGATAATCCACCAAAAGAGAGTAATTGTATTGCTACAATATATTTTAGACTCTCTGCAATATCACATTCGGATAATAGGTTGATTCCGTTGGTGATTTCTAAATTTCCAAGTAGTAAGTTTCCGATGAGTGGCGGATTGGTCCAAAGGTTTGTAATGATTTCAGCAATGATAGAAAACAACACGATATAACCACATATTTTGATGAGGGACTCAAAACCACTAATGATACCGGCATCCATGATTTGCATATCCAAGCGAAAGGAAGATGTCGTTTTTTTATGAGATGAGGATTCATCGGTTACGTGTGTGTTAAGATTGCAATCTTCAGATTTCATATTTACAATTAAGTATATAGTCACAATCACTAGCGGTATCAAATACAGAACCACATAGGTGGATACGTTATATTCTGTAGATGCAAAGAGTAGCGACATGGCAAATCCGCACACGTACATGGGGCTAAAGTTGTTGGTGGCGATAGCTAAAGCAGTTGCTTGCTCTTTGGAAAGTAGATTTTGTTTATGAAAATCCGATGACAGCTTGGCTCCTACAGGGAACCCAAAGATAAAACCGCAGGCCATAGTAAGTGTGGTAGCGATTAGATTTGCGTTTCCGTTGAAACTTTTTAGAAAATCACTTTTAACCAAGATAGCAGAAAGTATGGTAAATGGCAAAAGAGCAGGAAGAATCTGATGAAACCAGATTTGGATTCCGTTTCTTGCTGCAGAAACCACGAGTTCTGGAAAGAAAAATGAATATATAATTAATATTAAAATGACACCAGTAAATAATATCTTTTTCATAGTATTATTTATGAATATAAGGAGGCTTTTATGAGAGTTTTAGAAAATTTACAACCAGCAAGAGTATTTTATTATTTTGAGGAAATCGCAAAAATTCCTCATGGATCAGGCAATACAAAGCAGATTAGCGATTATTTAGTTTCTTTTGCAAAAGAGCATAATTTTGAGCATTATCAGGACGAAATCAACAATGTGATTATTATTAAAGAAGCTACCGCAGGCTATGAAAATGCGGAACCAGTTATCATTCAGGGGCACATGGATATGGTTTGTGAAAAAGAAAGTGATTGTGATATCGATTTTGAAAAGGATGGTTTAGACCTTTATGTAGAAGACGGCTTTGTAAAAGCAAGAGGTACTACACTTGGCGGAGATGATGGTATAGCAGTAGCTTATGGCTTGGCATTATTGGAAGCAACTGACATTGCACATCCACGTCTTGAAGTGGTAATTACAGTGGATGAAGAAACAGGCATGGACGGTGCGTACGGCATTGATTTATCTATGTTAAAAGGTAAGAAAATGCTCAATATCGACAGCGATGAAGAAGGTATTTTCCTTACCAGCTGTGCAGGCGGAACCAGTGTAGAAGCTACTATTCCAGTAAAACGTTGCACAGAAGAAGGCGTGGTATTAAACGTAAAAGTAGATGGCCTTTTTGGTGGACATTCTGGCGCAGAAATCCACAAGGAACATGGAAATGCATCTATTCTCATGGGTAGAGTATTAAACAACATCGCAAAAGAAGTACCATTCGGTATTATTTCTCTTGCAGGCGGACTTAAAAATAATGCGATTCCAAGAGAATGTAATACATCTCTTTTAGTTCCAGAAGAATGTGTAGCTGTAGTAGAAAATATCGTTGCAGAGCAGTCAGAAATCTTCAAGAAAGAATTATTTGCTTCCGATGCTAATGTACAGGTGACATCAGTTCGTGGTGATGTGACTACTGCAGAGATTTTAGACTTCATGTCTTTAAATAAAGTATTGTGCTACCTTCGCATGGTTCCAAACGGCGTACAGCACATGAGCCAGGCGATTCCAGGTCTTGTAGAAACCTCTCTTAACCTTGGAATTATGGAATTAAAAGAAGATGTATTTGTAACAGATACTTCTATCCGTAGCTCGGTTGGTTCTCGTAAAGAAGACTTGAGAGACAAACTCGTAAACATCATTGAAATCTGTGGTGGAGAAGCAGACGTAGTAGGCGATTATCCAGCTTGGGAATACAAAGCGGAATCCAAACTCCGCGAAGAAATCGCAGTTGCTTACAAAGCTGTATGCGGTAAAGAACCAGAATTTACAGCGATTCATGCTGGCTTAGAATGTGGTATTTTATCAGAGAAAATCGAAGACTTAGACTGTGTATCCTTCGGTCCACAGAACTTTGATATTCATACACCACAGGAAAGACTGAATATCGAGTCAACAGAACGTGTTTGGAATTTCTTGGTGGAATATTTGAAGCAGGCGAAATAATTTTAAATTCTATGTAGTGAATCAGTCATAAATCCGGTGTATTAGGGTGAAAGGCCTTAATATATAAGAAAGGAGCATGATGATATGGACGATAAGAAAATAATAGAACTTTATTTTGACCGGTCGGAACAAGCCATATCGGAAACTGCCAAAAAGTACGGAAGATACTGTCACTACATAGCATTTCATATTCTTCATAACCAAGAAGATTCGGAAAATGGAGTGTATTCCATCCCACAATAACGTTGAAAAGATAATTGAAGATAAGTTTATTTTAGAAATACTGAATGATTTTCTAGATAAGCTTTCGGTGGACAAACGCAAGCTTTTTGTTCGCAGATATTTTTATCTTAGTTCTATCAAAGAAATTGCGAGGGACTATGGATTATCCGAAAGCAAGGTGACAGTAA
>CAYMTP010000069.1:0-7684 GCA_964393435.1 uncultured Lachnobacterium sp.
TATTGTTACAAAAGAAGGCGAAGCTGCCTATGCTAAAATAAAAACTGCATTGGATACATATATGGAAAAAGAAGCAGAAGTTATTGCTATTGGTGCAACTACAGATCAGGAACTTTGCCGTCAGGCTCAGGAAATGGCACAGAATGAAATCGTTCCATTATATGAAGCGTTAGATAATGCTACCTTAGAACTTATGAACATTAATATTGAAAAAGAGCATGAGATGGAAGTCATTTGTGAAACTCTTGAAGTTGTTGCAATGGTTCTTATGATTGTATTACTCATTTCAGCTTCTATCATTGCAAAACGTATTGCAACTATAATTTCCACAGGTATTGCAAAACCATTGGCTGAATTGGAAGACAGATTTGATAAGTTTGCAGAAGGTGATATCAAGACTCCATTCCCTACATCAGATGCCAAAGATGAGATTGCTGGTCTTATGAATTCATCTCATGATATGGCTGAAAGATTACAGATGATTATCTTTGATGTAGAAAGACTTTGTCAGGAAATGGGTAATGGTAACTTCAATGTACATTCTGATTGCGAAATCGCTTACTGTGGTGATTTAGAAGGATTATTGGTTGCTATTAAGACTATGAATGCAAACGTAAGTGAAGCACTTCGTGAAGTAGAAGAATTAGCTACTCAGGTTAACGTTGGTGCAAACAACTTGGCAGAAGCTGCACAGGATCTTGCTGAAGGTGCAACTGATCAGGCTGCATCCGTACAGGAGATGCTTGCAACTATGAATACCGTATCTAACGGATTAAAAGATAACTCTACAAGCGTAGGAGAAGCTTACGAGCAGGCTCTTAAATGTGCAAATGATGCTCAGAACAGCCGTGAAGAAATGGGCAACATGGTTGAATCTATGAATCGTATCAGTGAGACATCTAAGAAGATTGAAAATATTATCGCGGAAATCGAAAGTATTGCAAGTCAAACCAACTTACTTTCACTTAATGCTTCTATTGAAGCTGCTAGAGCGGGTGAAGCTGGTAGAGGTTTCGCAGTAGTAGCTGATGAAATTCGTAACTTAGCTGACCAGAGTGCGAAGTCAGCAGTTGATACAAGAGAGCTTGTAAGTAACACATTGTTTGAAATTGAAGAGGGAAGCAAGATTGCTTATAGAACTGCCGATGTATTAGATGGTGTGGTAGATGCAATTCAAAAGATTGCAGATACTTCTAAGAGATTATCTCAGGATTCTGTAGATCAGGCGTATGCAGTAGAGCAGGCAGATATTGGTATTGAACGTATCTCAGAAGTAGTACAGTCCAACTCAGCAGCTGCGCAGGAATCATCGGCAACAAGTCAGGAATTATCTGCACAAGCTATGTCAATGCATGATTTGGTATCTAGATTCCAGTTATTACAGAACTAATATTTTGTTGTACATAAATCGGATTCCTACTTTGGAATCCGATTTTTTATGAGGTGATATTATGAAAAGATATTTAAGAATGATTACATTATTGCTGGCTATGATGCTGATATTTACAGGGTGTGGATCTACAGATAGCAAGAAAAATTCGGAAGAAAATAATGCTTCACAGTTTGAAATGCAGTCTTCTCAGGATGGCAATAAAGACTCACAATCTTCTGAAAATGACACACAGGATTCAGTAGATGAAGCTTACTCAGAGCTAGTAACTGAAACAGAAATCAAACTCTACGCACAGACGAATGTAAATGTTCGTAGCTTGCCATCTGCAAATAGTGAGAAATTAGGTACATTAAGCACCAATCAGGAAGTAATCGGATTAGGCGAGGCAGTTGATGGCTGGCAGAAGATTCGTTATAACGATAGCGTTGGATATGTGTCAGCACAATATCTCGGAAATGTGAAGAGTGAAGTACAAACTTATGAGCCACAAAAGCAGGTGGATGAAATTACTGCAGAAGATTTGACCTTGCCAGCAGATTTTGACCCAAATGGAATCGTAGTGGTGATTGATGCGGGACATCAGGGCAAAGGCAATAGCCAGAAGGAACCAGATGGACCAGGTTCGTCCACATTAAAGGCTAAGGTCTCCAGTGGGACAACAGGCTGTGTGACCAAGGTAAACGAATATGTATTAAATTTAGAGGTTTCCCTGAAATTACGAGATGAATTAAAATCTCGTGGTTATCAGGTCGTAATGATTCGTGAAAATCATGCAATTAACATTAGCAATAGTGAGAGAGCGAAGTTTGCAAACAATATAGGAGCAGATGCTTTTATTCGAATTCATGCAAATAGTTCTACAAACTCTTCGGTAAGTGGAGTAGAAACAATTTGCCAGACCGCATCGAATCCATATAATGCAAGTTTATATGAAGAGTGTCGCAAGCTTTCCGATTGTATTTTGGATGAATTTGTAAAAAGTACTGGTGCGAAAAAACGTAATGTTTGGGAAACTGATACAATGAGCGGTATCAACTGGTGTCAGGTTCCTGTGACGATTTTGGAAATGGGATTCATGTCTAATCCAGAGGAAGATCAGCTTATGAACGATGATGAATACCAGGATAAAATGGTAGAAGGTATTGCCAATGGTTTGGATAAATATTTCGGAAGATAAGCGATTTAATTGTATGTTTTATTAGGTTATTGCTTCTATAACTACAAATTATAGTATAATTAGTGCTTGACAAATACAAATTATAGTAATATTATCTATACTATATTATAAATTTGGAAAAAGGATATGGTTATGAGAAAGCAGGTATACTCTCTATTAGTTGAGAATAACCCAGGTGTTACCAGCCGAATTTCAGGGCTGTTCAGCCGTAGAGGTTATAACATCGACAGTTTTTCATCTGGCGTGACTGCGGACCCACGTTATACACGTATTACTATCGTGGCAACAGGGGATGAACAGATTCTCGAACAGATTGAAAAACAGGTCGCAAAGTTAGAAGATGTCTTGGATATCAAGAAGCTTGAGGATAATAATTCGATTACTCGCGAACTTATCTTAGTGAAGATTCGTGCGGCAGAAGACCAGAGACAGTCTATTGTAAGTGTAACGAATATTTTCCGAGGAAAAGTCGTAGACGTTTCTTTAGATTCCATGATTATCGAATTGATAGGAACACAAAGCAAATTAGATGCTTTTCTGGAATTGCTGGCAGGCTATGAAATCTTAGAGCTGGCAAGAACAGGTATAACAGGACTTACCAGAGGTTCTGCAGATGTGGTTTATCTGGATTAACAAAGGATTTATTTTAGGAGGATATGAAATATGTCAGAAGCAAAAATCTATTATCAGGAAGATTGTAATATCTCTTTATTAGAAGGAAAAACAATCGCAGTTATCGGTTACGGTAGCCAGGGTCATGCACATGCTTTAAATGCAAAAGAATCTGGATGCAACGTAATCATCGGTCTTTACGAAGGCAGCAAATCTTGGGACAAAGCAGTAAAACAGGGCTTTGAAGTATTCACAGCTGCTGAAGCTGCTAAAAAAGCAGATATCATCATGATTCTTATCAATGATGAATTACAGGCTGATATGTACAAGAAAGATATTGAACCAAACCTTGAAGCAGGCAACATGCTTATGTTTGCCCATGGTTTCAACATTCACTTCGGTGCTATCAAACCACCAGCAGATGTTGACGTTACTATGATTGCACCAAAAGGACCAGGACATACAGTACGTTCTGAATACCAGGCTGGTAAAGGTGTTCCATGTTTAGTAGCTGTTGAACAGGATGCTACAGGTAAAGCATTAGACATGGCTTTGGCTTATGCTGCAGCTATCGGTGGAGCAAGAGCTGGTGTTCTTGAAACAACATTTAGAACAGAAACAGAAACAGACCTTTTCGGTGAACAGGCAGTACTTTGTGGTGGTGTTTGTGCACTTATGCAGGCTGGTTTTGAAACATTAGTAGAAGCTGGATATGATCCAAGAAACGCTTACTTCGAATGTGTACATGAAATGAAACTTATCGTTGACTTAATTTATCAGTCAGGTTTTGCTGGTATGAGATATTCTATCTCTAACACAGCTGAATATGGCGATTACATCACAGGACCAAAGATTATCACAGACGATACAAAGAAAGCTATGAAGAAAATCCTTTCTGATATTCAGGATGGTACATTTGCAAAAGACTTCTTATTAGATATGTCTCCAGCAGGCCGTCAGGTTCACTTCAAAGCTATGAGAAAAATCGCTGCTGAACATCCAGTAGAAAAAGTTGGTGAAGAAGTTCGTAGCCTTTATAGCTGGAATAACGAAGAAGATAAGTTTATTAACAACTAAAGAGCCAAGTAGGACAATGAAAAAGCATGAATGCAAGCTAGCTTGCAGTTTCATGCTTTTTTTATTGGACGTATTTGGCGATTAGCCAAATAGCGAGCGTAGTAGTCACGAAGTGACGGATAAGGTGCGTAGCACCGTAACGCGAGCTTACTTGGCTTTTTACATAAATCGACATGTATTATATTGCATAAAATTACCCACAATGGTAAAATATTGTCATAATGTACAAAGGGGGAGTTCCTATTATGGGAAAAGCTACAAAAGAGAAGAAAAAAGGGAACAAGAAAGGATTCTTTGATTTTAATAATATGAGAATTCAGGAAAGACTACAAAATTCCTATATCTTGGTACTTGCTATCACAACAATTGCTGCGATATTAGGTGTTGTTTCTATTTTTGTTATTTCTTTGAATTACAAAAATGCGATGGACAACTATGCATTGCCTCAAGGAGAAATTGGACAGTTGATGGAAGCGGTTTCACAATGTCGTTCGGCTACGCGAGGTATTATTGGCTATGATGATCAGGAGCAGGTTCAAAAACTTGTCGCACAGAATGAAGAGTATAGAGGATATGCTCAAAATAGAATAAATAATATTAAGCCTACTATGGTAACAGAAGAAGGCAAAGCCGCAATGGCTGAAATCGAAAGTGCGATTGAGGCATATTATGCGATAGAAGATAAAGTTATTGCTTTAGGAACAGAGAATGGTGGCGTAAACTATCTTGAAGCACAAGAGTTGGCTATTAGTGAAATGGGACCAGCATATACAGAAGTTTATAATGCTTTAAATAATCTGATGGAAATTAATGTGGAGAAAGCCGAAGAAATGGAATCCATGTTAATGGTTATGGAAATTATAATACTGGCATTAATCATTTTGGTAATTGTACTTGCAACTATTATTTCACTTAAAATTAGCAAACAGATTTCAAATGGTATTGCAATTCCTTTGAATGCATTGGGAACACGTTTTAAAGAATTCGCAGCTGGTGATATTTCTTCTGAATTCCCAGAAGTTACTACAAAAGATGAGATTTCAGAGATGATGGATGAAGCTGCTGGTATGGCAGAGAAATTAGGATTGATTGTACATGATATTGCATATTTATGTGATGAAATGTCTAAAGGTAATTTCCGTCTTAGAACGACTTGTGAAGAAGCGTATGTTGGTGAATTCAATCAAATTCTTATGTCTATCCGTAGTATGAATAGAAATATGAGTACGGCATTACGTGAAGTTGGAGATGCTGCAGAACAGGTAGCTGCTGGCTCAGATAACTTAGCACAGGCTTCTCAGGATTTAGCAGAAGGTGCAACAGATCAGGCTGCATCTGTACAGGAAATGCTTGCTACTATGGAAACCATTTCTGCTGGAATTAACGAATCAGCACAGCAGATGAATGGTGCATATCGTGAAGCGGAAGAGTGTGCAAAGAAGGCACAGTTAAGCCGTGAAGAAATGACCAACATGGTTTCTTCTATGAATAAAATTAGTGAAACATCTAAGAAAATTGAAGATATTATTTCTCAGATTGAAAGTATTGCAAGCCAGACCAACCTCTTATCACTCAATGCTTCTATTGAAGCTGCAAGAGCTGGTGAAGCAGGTAGAGGTTTCGCAGTAGTTGCTGATGAAATTCGTGATTTAGCTGACCAGAGTGCGAAGTCGGCTGTTGATACAAGAGCACTTGTAGCAAATACTTTGTTTGAAATTGAAGAAGGTAATAAAGTTGCTACGCGTACTTCAGAAGTATTAGATGAAGTAGTAGAATCTATTAAGGGTATTGCAGAACAGTCTAGAATGTTGAGTGAAAATGCAGTGACACAGGCAGAAGCGATGGAACAGGCAGATGCAGGAATTACACGTATTTCTGAAGTTGTTCAGTCTAACTCTGCTGCGTCAGAAGAATCTTCTGCAACAAGCGAAGAGTTATCTGCACAGGCTATGAACATGAATGAATTAGTTGGTAGATTCCAGTTAAGAGATTAGGAGAATGGTTTTTTATACAAAGGAGAGGTTGTCACATGTCGTGACAGCCTTTTCCTTTTATCACAATAAAGGAGTTATGAAATGATTTATACAGTGACATTTAATCCCTCATTGGATTATGTGATATCAGTAGAAGAGTTTAAGTCAGGAATAATCAATAGAACCTCAAGTGAAGCTATTTTTCCAGGTGGAAAAGGGATTAATGTTTCCTGGGTATTAGCAGAATTGGGTATTGAAAGCACGGCACTTGGTTTTGTGGCGGGATTCACGGGAGTGGAATTACAGAATCGATTACAGGAAAAGGGGATTTCTACGGATTTTATTACTGTGAAGGAAGGCTTCAATCGTATCAATGTAAAAATGCGTTCCTGTGAAGAAACTGAAATTAATGGGATGGGACCTGTGGTTTCGGATGAAGAAGCGTTACAGCTTATAAACAAAATATCAGATTTGTCGAAGGAGGATATTTTGGTTGTCTCATGTAGTGTTTCAAAAGGCGTATCCCAGAATATCTATGCTGATATAGTAAAACTTTGTAACGAAAAAAATATTCGCGTTGTTGTAGATGCTTCTAGTACATTGCTATGGAATACCTTAGAATACAAGCCTTTTTTGATAAAACCGAATCAGCATGAGCTTGGTGATATTTTTAACCGCGTATTTGAAACACAGGAAGAATTCATCTTTTATGCCAAGGAATTACAAAACCATGGTGCACGAAATGTGTTAGTTTCATTAGGTGGAAATGGTGCTGTTCTTGTAGCAGAAGATTTTGAAAAAGCATTACGATTAGCTGTCTGTGCTGGTAGTGCTACAGCATTTTCAGAAGGTCTTGCAACAAAAAGTAAAATTGATGCTTTAATGGAGTAATTTCTATTTGACAAAATCATTATAAGTGGGTAGAATTGAACTGTTGTTATATGAAAAGACTTTGAAAAGGACTAGTAAAAGCGGATGCTTTTCAGAGAGTTGTCGGTTGGTGCGAGACAATAAGCAGATTCTTTGAACTCACCTTGGAGTTTCCCACTGAATGAAGTTTACAAACTAGTAGGATGGGACGGGAATTCCCGTTATAGAATTTGAGTGCGTACATATGAATATTATGTGTACGAATGAGAGTGGTACCACGGAGTATACGATGACTTCGTCTCTTTTGTCGAGAGATGAAGTCTTTTTTATTTCTCGAAAACGAATCATATTATTTATATATTTAGGAGGCTAATATGGCAGAATTGTACAACCACAAAGTTGTGGAACAAAAATGGCAGAATTATTGGGAAGAAAATGAGACTTTCAAGACAGATGTTTGGGATTTTAGCAAGCCAAAATATTATGCACTTGATATGTTCCCATACCCATCAGGTGTAGGTCTTCATGCAGGACATCCGGAAGGATACACAGCTACAGACATTATGTCGCGTATGAAACGTA
>CAYMTP010000070.1:0-7609 GCA_964393435.1 uncultured Lachnobacterium sp.
CTTTTGCTTCCCATTCTGCACGGTTCTGTAAACCTACATTACTTAATTCCATAGTTTTAACGATCTCCTTTCGTTTTGACACTTTATTCATGTTAACTAATATTATAAGGCTTTTCCACAAAAAGAGCAAGATATTTTATACAATCAAAACTGTACTTTTATGGAAAATTTTGAGCAAAATTACAGTAATTCAAGTTCGTCCATCCAGATTCGTACACACGCATCCGATGGCATCATCAAATCGCCACGAGGTGATACGGAAAGTGTACCTACCTTTGGTCCATCTGGTAGACAGGAGCGTTTGAACTGCTGGCTGAAAAATCTACGATAGAAGGTCTTGAGCCATTTTAAAATAGTTGCACTGTTGTAAGTGCCATGGAAGGCAATCCTTGCAAGCATGTAGATTTTCTCTGGCGAAAAGCCAAAACGAAGCACATAGTACATCACGAAATCATGAAGCTCGTAAGGTCCTACCAAATCCTCTGTCCTTTGTGCAATCTGTCCATTTTCTGGTGGAAGGAGTTCTGGCGAAACTGGTGTATCTAATACATCATAAAGAACCTTTGCAAGTGCTTCTTCTTTGCAGGTATCTGCATAGTAACGAACTACGTGACGAACCAGCATCTTTGGTACTGAGCCGTTGACACAGTACATAGACATATGATCTCCGTTGTAGGTCGCCCAGCCTAACGCCAGTTCTGACATATCGCCAGTACCGATAACCATACCATTTCTCTGGTTAGCAATATCCATAAGAATCTGGGTTCTTTCACGTGCCTGTGCATTTTCATAGGTTACATCATGATTGTTTTCATCATGATGGATATCTTTAAAATGCTGTCTTACAGACTCTTTGATGCTTACTTCCATAAAAGTAGCACCCAGCTGTTTGATCATATTTACAGCATTGTCATAGGTTCTATCTGTGGTACCAAATCCCGGCATTGTCACCGCTACGATATCCTTGCGGCTTTTCTTCATCAAATCAAAAGCACGTGCAATGACAAGAAGTGCCAAAGTAGAGTCGAGTCCACCCGAAATACCAACAACTGCAGCACCTGAACCTGTATGCTCCATACGTTTCTTAAGTCCCATTGCCTGAATAGCAAATACATCTTCACAGTGTTTGCGACGAGCATTTTCATCTGCTGGTACAAATGGAGATGGATCCACAAAACGAGTCAGCTTCGTTTCTGCCTCACGTAGGTGGAATGGTACACACACATGACTATCCTCTGTTTCAAATAAAGAATTCTTTCTGCGGTCGCCATCTAAACGTTCGACGTCAATTTCAGAGCAAAGAATACCACTGCCAAGACGTGTACTTTCTGCTAAAAGATTTCCGTTTTCTGCAATGAGATTGTGTCCACTGTACACCACATCCTGGGTAGATTCCCCTTCTCCTGCATTGACGCTGATATATCCACAAATCAGTCTTGCAGATTGTCCCTTGACTAAATCCTTGCGATAACTATCGCTGCCTGACACTTCAATGGAAGCGGATGGATTTACGATGACATTGGCTCCACCGATGGCATGTCCGATGCTTGGTGGCTGCACAGCCCACAAATCCTCACCGATTTCTACAGCAATCTTAAGTTCTGGCATTTGGGCACAATAGAAAATTAAATCCGTACCTACTGGTACAATCTGTCCATTTGGAAGTACTTCTTCGGTTTCAAGAAATGCTCCACTTACAAAGTGACGATTCTCTCTAATATAAGATTTTGGTACAATTCCTAAAACCTCTCCCTTAGAAACTACCGCAACCACATTGTAAAGTTTGCTATTAATTTCATATGGAAGCCCCACAAAGTAAACTGCATCATAGTATTCACTGGCAGATGCAATCTGCATCAGCTCTTCCTTCGCAGACTTAAGAAGCTTGCTCTGGTAGAATAAATCCCCACAGCTGGCACCTGTAATCGCAAGCTCTGGAAAAGCTACTACCTTTGCTCCTGCTTTTTCCGAATCTTTCATGAGTGTACGGATAAGCTGTCCATTATACTTGGTATCTGCTACCTTAATCTTTGGTGTAACAGCTGCTACTTTTACAAACCCATATTTCATAAATCTTCTCCTTTTATGCTTCTCGAATTGCTTTTAATTCATCAATATCGAAATTATATGCTTTGTTACAGAATTGACATTTTACCTCGATGCTTTCACCATCATTGATAATGTCATCTAAATCTTTTTTATTAATGGTAGATAATGCTCTCGAAACCTTTTCCTTAGAACAGTCACAGTAGAACTGTGCATCCAAGGTGTCTGTGATTTCCAAATTGAAATCTCCTAAGATTTCTTCCAAAATTCCTTCTGGTGAAAGTCCTCTCTCCAGCATATTGGTTACTGTATCCATTTCTGCGATACATTTTTCTAATTTTTCAATTACTTCATCGCTGGTAAATGGCATAAGCTGCAAGATGAATCCGCCTGCCTGTTTTACCGAACCATCTTTCTCCACGAGAACCCCTAAGCCTACGGCTGATGGTGTCTGTTCTGATGTTGCAAAATAATAAGTCAAATCCTCTGCGATTTCTCCAGTCTGAAGCTGACACTGTCCTACATATGGTTCCTTTAATCCCATGTCCTTGATTACACTTAATACTCCAAGGTCAAGTGCACCACCGACATTTAATTTGCCCTGAGCATTTGGCGGAAGGTCTACATCTGGATTAGCGACAAAACCTTTTACATTTCCTTTGGAGTCAGCTGTAACAGTAAGGCCTTTTGCTGGACCAGAGCACTGAATACGAAGGGTAAGTACGTCCTTTTCTCCCTTCATCATAGTTCCCATCATCGCACCTGCTGCAAGGAGTCTTCCCAGTGCAGCGGTCATAATTGGTGATGTATTATGGTCTACTCTAGCTGTCTCCACCATTTCTTTTGCATTAATTGCAAATGCACGAATGCTGGCATCTGCCGCTGTTGCTCTAACGATATAATCTGACATTATTTACCTCTTTCTCTCGCAATTACGAGCACTTTCTCACTTTCCTCAGAAACTGGATTGTTCGTATAGGCATCATACGATGCCACAAACTCCATGCCAGCCTCTTCCAAAAGTCTTTGAATGGTTGTAAGGTCATAGCATCTTTGATAATGTGTTTCCTCAAATCTTTGGAAGCGACCATCCGCTTCTTTTATATAAAGAGTCAAATCATACTCATTGATTTCCTCTTCTTCATCAAAATAGTTTTCCCATATAAAACTGCCTTCCTCACGGTTTTCCGCAAAGGTGTTTTCCGCCAAAAGTTCTCTATATTTATATGGAGTATTGATATCAAACACGAAGATTCCGCCTGGATCCAAGTAATTATTCGCCAGCGCAAATACTTCTCGAAGCTCGTCCTCTTCTAAAATATAATTTAGGCAGTCACATGCACTATAAATTCCTCGCACCGTACCATAAAGCTCAAACTCTCTCATATCCTGCAAAAGATATAAAATGGATTCGTCGGATTGTTCTTTCGCAATATCCAGCATCTCATAGGAATAATCCACACCAATCATGTCATATCCCTTTTCCGCCAGTAATCGGGTCAGCTTTCCTGTGCCGCAGCCCAAATCCAAAAGCAAGCCATCCTCTATTCCATATTCTTTGAAAAGTTTGTCCAAATATTCACCCCATGCATCATAAGGTACATTATCCATGAACAAATCATAAACTTGTGCAAAGCTTGTATACGCGTCCATATTACTCTCCTAAACACACAATTTCACAAATAATAGTGTAGCAATAATTCCATAGAAAAGCAAGGTTGATATTTCCTTTTGAAACTATTATACTTGAATAGAAATTAGGAAAGAGGAATCGGATATGATTGAAAATTTTGAACATTATATCACGCGAAACATTCGCACCTTTTACAAACGACGTTTGTTCTCGCCTATTATATATTTACTCATTCTGCTGATTCTGTGGTTTGTATTTCCATTGGGTGAAATGCTAGCACCATTACCACTGAAAAATGCCAGCCAGATTGAAGGAGTATATGAGGCGAAAAAAGAATATGTGACAGTAACTTTTGAAAACCTGACCTTTACAGGCTATACCACCAGCCGCTTTGGCTCCACCAATGGCTACTGGTATTATGGTGAAAAAGATGGTATCTGTTATATCGTACTCCTGACCCCATTTACCTGTGAAGAAGGCAACCCAACCATTGAAAAACTAACGGCAACCTGCCGTATCGTAAACCACCCAAAATTGTACGAGCAGTTTTTAAATAATCTATCTACAGATTTAGAGTGGACCATTGAGGGCATCTCAAATCAGCTTCCATCGGTGTTCTATAGCGAACCTGACTATAATCCATTTACGAATTTCGTCCTGTTCCTTGTTTACTTCGGAACGCTGCTATATGCGATTATTTCATTGATTCGCTACACCTTATTTATTCACTTCCCATATTTGGCACCAGCCTGCCAGAACTTAGTTGTCTTTGGCAATCCAAAGAAGCAGCTTGAGGAAGCCGAGGAAGAACTTGCAACCCTTCCACAGTTAGCAACGGAAGATATGTTCATCACCGAACATTATTTTATTATGACATCACCTTACGGAAATGCCATCGTACCTATTCAGGAAATCCTGTGGATTTACAAATACTCCACACTACACAAATTTCTTTGGTACCATTTCAGCATTTCCTATACCTTACACATCACCGCCAACAAACATATGTTTATCCAGTGTCCAAAGAATATCAAGTCGGACATCGATGGTATCATCGACTATCTGGCAGAAGCTAACCACGATATTTTAGTTGGATTTACTGAAGAAAATCGTTTGAAGGTAGAAGCAAAGCAAGGCAAGCCATTCCATATCGAAAAATGGGCTGCACTACTGAATAAAAAGGTGTAACTAGTTGTTTTGAATGTTGGTTTTCCAAATACTACGAAATCAGTCCTCGGATAAATCTACATTCTAATCAACTGAGTTCCACCTATCTATAGAAGGTTGCAGATTATCGGTATCGGAGGCGGGCAGTTTTTATACGGTGATGATTTGGGACTACCATGGTCGATGGCAACTATTTATTTCAATAATCTTATTGGCTTGGAAAGTAACATTTTCCAGAAAATGAGAAATGGACTCTCATATATATCATATGAACACCCTTGAGAACGTCAGCACTTAGTGAATAGGCCTCTGCTTTTGAGGGCTATGAACTTAGTACTGCTACGTTCGATACGGAACGCAAGTGTGTGTGAATATGATATATATAAGAGTCCATTTCGTATTATTTAGAAAAACTACTTTCTAAGACAATTAAATTAATACCGCATAAATCGCAG
The DNA here is from genome assembly GCA_964393435.1 of uncultured Lachnobacterium sp. Classification (GTDB taxonomy): domain Bacteria; phylum Bacillota; class Clostridia; order Lachnospirales; family Lachnospiraceae; genus Roseburia. The sequence goes on from CAYMTP010000070.1 coordinate 5,302, forward strand.
CCACCGATACGATAATCTGGATAATGGCAAAACGGAATACAACCTGTGCGTTTGACCATCCTTTATTCTTACGAACATGATCGTGAATTGGTGTGGTTGTGTTCTTTAAGATATGTATCTTAAGGAAACGCAACAGTGCCACTTTGACAAGACCTAAACCGCCATCTAAAATGATTACGATGGCAAAAAGCAAAAACATCAGTGGACTACCGGATTTCAATGCTACGATAGCAAGGAAAATACCCATTGCACGGGAACCTGCATCACCCATCAAAAGCTTACTTGGTGTGGCATTATACCAAAGATATCCCAAAAGTGATACTGCAAATAATAGGATGAGGAAGTTGAAATCATCTTCTACTCCCATGATCGTGTTTAATACGAAGAAGGATATCATGCTGATAATTGCAAGAGTTCCTGATAGTCCATCTACACCATCGGTACAGTTGGTTACGTTAATTGCTGCCCAAACCAAAACAACGGTAAGGATTGCAAAAATAACTGGTGGAATGGTAACGGTAATTCCCAACAAGGCAATCACGATTGTGCTGGTATTGTAGTGAAGATATACCAGTGCAACTACTACAGCTACTGCCAAATCCAAGAATCCTTTTAAATATTCTCCCCATGGCTTTTCTGCCGCATCATCGAAATATCCAGTCAACATTTCTACTATGATAAGGATCAAATAAATCGCGATTTCCACATTCATCTGCGCAAACAATACTGCTGCAATAGCAAATGTGAATACAAAGATAATACCTGCTCCTCTAGGTTTTCCTGCCGACAGCTTTCCATCATGTGCAAAAGCACGACCCATATCTCTAGGTAGAAATCTTTCAAATTTTGCAATGGCAACACATGTGAGCACAAATGCAAATAAGATTCCTACGAAAGCAACTACAGAAAAATCTAATCCACTTACTAAGTTAATCATTTTAAGTTCTCCTTTATGTATACGTAGCCCAAAACACTACATTTTTAGCTTATGCTATATCCATTATAGTTATCACAGAAAAAAAAGTAAAGTTATACTTGCTTTTTTCCTATTTTATGTTATTATCATATTAACGCTTTAAAGCACGAAAGTGAGGTATGTAAAATTATGGCGCAAAAAGGTAATTTAATGACCGCCCGTCCAGACATTCGTGTATTGGACGCAACCCTGCGAGATGGGGGCTTAGTAAACAATTTTGAATTTTCAGATGAATTCGTTAGTGCTCTTTACCGTACAAACGTAAAGGCCGGCGTTGATTATATGGAGTTTGGCTATAAGGCCTCTAAAGAACTTTTCGACGTAAACAAATTTGGCAAATGGAAATTCTGTGATGAAGCAGATATTCGTGCCATCGTAGGTGATAATAAGTCCGATATGAAGATTGCAGTTATGGCTGACGTAGGTCGTTGCGATTACAAAAATGACATCTTGCCAAAATCTGAAAGTGTCATCGATATGATTCGTGTCGCTACTTATGTACATCAGATGCCTGCTGCTATCGAAATGATTGAAGATGCAAAAGCAAAGGGCTACGAAGTAGTATGCAATATTATGGCGATTTCCAATGCAAAAGAAGCAGATTTGGAGCAGGCACTTGAAATGGTAGCAAATAGTAGTGCTGATGGTATCTACATCGTAGACAGCTACGGCTCTCTCTACCCAGAACAGATTCGTGAAATCGCAGATAAATACACAGAAATTGCAGAAAAACATGGAAAATACGTAGGTATGCACGCCCACAACAACCAGCAGCTTGCTTTCGCAAACACCATCGAAGCGACAGCCCGTGGTGTCAGCTATTTAGATGCTACTATGATGTCTATGGGACGCGGTGCTGGTAACTGTGCAATGGAGCTTTTAATCAGTTTCCTTAAAAATCCAAAGTACAATATTTTCCCTGTTATGAAATTTATCGAAGAATACATGATTCCATTAAAAGAATCTGGTCTTGTATGGGGCTACGACATCCCATACCTTTTGACAGGAAGACTCAATCAGCACCCTTCTTCTGCTATTGATTACATGAAAGAAAAACGTACCGATTACACAACTTTCTATACCGATTTATTAGACAAATAAACTTTTCATTTATGTACTCCTTTATGTAAGAAAAGATGGTGGGCATTTTGCTCACCATCTTTTCTTCATCTATTCCCCAATATTCTCCTAATCCATAAACAATACAACTTCGCCTGTTCGCAAAGTTTCTTTCATATCCATAACTCTTTGATTTCGGCTTCCTCTAAATTTTAGCATCAAATCCTTCTGCTCTGCGATAAACGGACCATCTACCAGCACGTCTATCATAGA
>CAYMTP010000071.1:0-7604 GCA_964393435.1 uncultured Lachnobacterium sp.
AAATAACCACCAAGAACCAATTCCGAATAAGTAAGGCAAGCTGCTGTTTCCAAGCCTACGATACCAAATGGAGCTTTCTGCATAATGGTATTTTTTTCTTCTGCTGTGTGTGGCGCATGGTCTGTAGAAATCACTTCCATAATGCCATCCTTTAAGCCCTGTTTCAAAGCATCCACATCTTCACGAGTACGAAGCGGTGGGTTCATTTTGAAATCTGTATTGGCTGGGTCTGTAATATCATCCGATGTTAAAACAAAGTGATGTGGACAAACCTCTGCGGATACTGGCAAACCTTCTTCTTTTGCAGCCTTTACCATTTTTACAGAATCCTCTGTAGAACAGTGACAAAGGTGAAGTCTTGCACCAGTTTCTTTCGCAATTAAAATGTCACGGGCAACAATTACGTCTTCTACGGAATTTGTGATTCCTGGAAGCCCCATTTCTTTGGTCTTTGCATCTGCGTTTACACATCCGCCATTTACCATGTTGATATCTTCGCAATGTGCAAGGATAGGCACATCGAGCTCTGCCGCAATCTTCATCGCATCACGATAAAGATTTGCATTCATAACGGATTTTCCATCTTCGCTAAGAGCTGGACAGCCAGCTTCTACCATGCCTCTGATATCAGAAAGTTCAGTGCCAGCCTGTCCTACGGTAATCGCACCTACCTGATATACGTTGATACATTTTCCTTCTTTTGCCTTGTCATGCACATATGTGATGACTTCTGCGCTGTCAGCTACTGGCTTTGTATTTGGCATAGCCAATACGGAGGTGTAACCACCGTGAGCTGCGGATGCCATACCTGTGATGATGTCTTCTTTGTGGGTAAGACCTGGATCACGGAAGTGCACGTGCAAGTCGATAAATCCTGGCATAACATATTTGCCTTCTGCGTCGATTACTTTGTCAGCTGTATCATTGATTGTTTTTTCAATGGCAACTACTTTGTTATCTTCAATCATAAGGTCAGCGATTTCATCCATGCTTGTGGCTGGATTTAAAATGTGACCATTTTTAATTAAAATTTTCATATATGTTTATCCTTTCAGATAAATTCTTCTTTTTATTATGCCTCTTCTTTAGGCAAATTCTGCATATATTCATCCATAGCTTCTGCTACAATCTTAGAATACTTCACAGCTTCTACTACAGTACGGGCACCTTTTACTACGTCTCCGCTGGCAAATACGCCTGGAAGTGAAGTATGACCAGTTTCATCTGTAGCGATAAGACCGCGATCGTTTGCTTTTAATCCATCCGTAGTATTCATAAGTTTATTCGCAGGTCCCTGACTAATAGAAATCATAATATTGTCTGCTGGATATAATTTTTCGGTTCCTTCCACCTTCTTAAATCCACCATCTTCCAACATTTCTGTATCTGCAAAGATAACACCTTCATCTGTGATTTCTACTGGTACCTTGCAATAATGGAATTCTACACCTTCCAATTCCGCGTATTCAAACTCATGCTTACTAGCTGCAACACCATCTGTAACAGAGAAGCATTCTACTTTACGAACTCCATTACGAAGTGCAGTACGGCAAACGTCCATAGCAGCATTACCAGCACCGATAACGATGACGTGGTCTCCCAAATGGAAGCTTGCTGGACTGTACAAATAGTTGATACCATAGTGAACATGACCCAATGTTTCACCTTTAATCTTAAGGGTATTTGGACGCCATACACCTGTACCTACGAATACCGATTTGTAACCATCACGGAACAAATCTTCTACTGTAACAGCTGCACCAACACTTGTATTTGGACGAATCTTGATGTCCTTTAATACTAAATGACGATATTCGAAATCATCAAGAATACTCTTTGGTAAACGGAATTCTGGAATACCATAACGAAGGATTCCACCGATTTTATCTTTTCCTTCGAAAATAGTTACCTGATAACCTTTTCTTGCAAGTAAAACTGCAATGGTAAGACCTGCTGGGCCAGAACCAACGATAGCAACCTTCATACCATTTGACTCTGCTGGTCCCTTTGTCATTTTTGAACTGTATGTACTTGAAATATAATTCTCAATTGCTGAGAAATGTACTGGACTGCCTTTTCTGCCAAGAACACAGTTTCCTTCACACTGTTTTTCGTGATTGCAGACAATACTACAAACTGTTGTCAATGGATTGTTTTCAAAAAGCATCCAGCCTGCATCATCGATTTTGCCTTCTTTGAGAAGCGAAATAACCTTTGGAATAGGTGTGTGGATTGGACATCCTTCCATACACATAGGTTTCTTACAATTTAAACAACGATTCGCTTCATCCATTACATGATATGCCATAAAAATACCCCCTAGTATGCATAATTATACTGATACAAGTTTACAACAATATGCCGTATAAGTCAAAGTTTGATTATAATTTTATGTCCTATTTCTTTGATTTATTTTTCGTATAAGAATTCTATGTAATCATATATTTCTTTGAAATTTATTTTACATTCGTTGTTGAAGATGTGAACTGGCACTTCATTTTCAAACGTATAGATAAAAATATCATAATCGTCCTCATCGTCCGCAACATACGCTACGATATTTTTCTTCTTTTGATCCACAATCCAATACTCGCGTACACCTGCGTTCATATATTTACTTACCTTTAGGCTTTTGTCACGTTTTGTCGTAGATGGAGACAACACTTCTATCACAAAATCTGGTGCACCGTACACAAGGCCTTTCTGAATTTTATCTCTATCGCATATAATCATTACATCCGGTTGAACCATTGTTTTATTATCACAATCCAATTGCACATCCATCGGAGAAATAATCGGCATACATTTGCCTTTTTTTTCCATAATGTAGTTTTCCAGCTTGTAATAAATTTTTCCCGTGAGAACCTGATGAATGGAAGATGGCGAGCTCATGTTATATATAACTCCATCAATTAACTCTACTCTTTCATTTTTTGATATTGCGTAATAATCCTCTAACGTATAGAACCCCTGTTTCGTAGCTCCGTATGGTGCCATCGGCTCTCGTACGGATGAATCCTTATCCCATTCATAAACATCATCTTCCCTAATTTTTAACACCTGCTTTAAAGCATTCAATGTCTCATAGCGTGGCGACTTTGTGATGCCACCCAAAACCTTTTGCACCGTTCCCACTGGAATGCCAGACAATTCTGCTACTCTTTCATAGGAATATCCTAATTCTTTTCTTCGTTCATTCATCTCTTTGATTGTCATATTATCGCCCTCCTTTTCTTATATTATAAGAAGTCCGAAAGCAATGGTCAACCATTTTCTTTCCATTTTTTATCCATATTAACCATTTTTTATCCGTTAATGCATCAAAAAAAGCAGGTCACCTTCTCGTGCCTGCTTTTCCAAACAACTTAACAGATGCGAGGTAATCCTTCGCCCTGCAATACTTCTAAATTTCTAATTCCACCAATTCTGGTTCTGATATGCAATTTTCCAGGTGCCTTGTCGTGTACATATCCTACGACACAAGCGTCCTGTCCGTATTTGGCACTACGAATGGCTTCCACTGCGTTTTCCGCCTGATCTGCTGGAACTAAAGCTACCAGTTTTCCTTCATTTCCCATATAAAGTGGGTCGAGACCTAAAAGTCCGCAGAAGTCTTTTACCTGTGGGGTTACTGGAAGTTTTTCTTCTTCCAATTCAATGGTAGTGTCTGATGTCTTTGCCAACTCTTTTAATACTGTGGCAAGACCCCCTCTGGTGATATCACGCATTGTATGTACATCTATGCCTGCATCAAATAATGCTTCTACGATTTCTCCTAATGGTGCATTGTCGCTTTGAATCTCATTTATGATTCCCATACGGGTTCCGAGAATAGCGGCATGATGATCACCTAAATTTCCTGATACGATCACTGCATCTCCCACGCAGACACGTTCTGCAGAAACTTCTCTATCTTCTGGCACGAAACCAACTCCAGCTGTATTAATGTAAAGCTCACCATTTCCATTTACTACCTTGGTATCGCCCGCTACGATTTCTACGCCTGCTTCTCTGGCACATTCCGCCATGGAATGAACCACTTCCTGTAGCTTCGAAACTTCTAAACCTTCCTGCAGGATAAATCCACAAGTGATATACTTTGGCTTTGCACCACGCATAAGCAAATCATTTACTGTACCACAGATGCAAAGACGTCCAATATCACCGCCTGGGTAGCTGACTGGCGTAACCACAAAGCTATCGGTAGTCATGGCGATTTTTCCTGTGCCTTCTACCACTGCACTATCTTCCATTTTATCTAATGTGGAGCTGGCAAATTCCTTTGCAAAAATCGAGCCGATAAGCTCGCTGGTGGCTGCACCGCCACTACCGTGCACCATGCTAATTCTTTCTTCCATTTTCTTTCACTCCTTATTCTTGAGTTGTTTGAAAGCCATATTCCTTTACATTTACACTTTAAAATGAGGCAAATGCAGAATGACAACTACCTTCTTCCGAAACCATACATGCTCCCTGTGGAGTCAATGGTTTGCATACCTTTCCAAAAAGCGGACACTGCTGTGGCTGCATTTTTCCCATGAGAATCTGGTCACAACAGCAAGCCTTGTTTCGTTTGTTATCCTCTACTAATTCCTTGCTTCCTGCATCGTATTTTTCATATTCTGGACGAAGTTCCATACCCGTCCCTGGAACAATTCCCATACCACGCCAAGCTGCATCCGTTGGCTGGAAATATTTCTTTACGAGCTCTTGTGCTCGCACATTTCCTTCGGCAGAAACGACTGCTGGGTAGAAGTTCATGACCTGTGCTTGGCTATTGTCAGTGCTATCCTTTTGCATACCTTGATACGCCCGCACGATTCCACAAAGTGCTTCCAAAATCTCTTCACCTTCAAACCCTGACACCGCAAATGGAATCTGATATTTTTCTGCCAAAGGTTTGAAGAGGTCGCTTCCCGTCACGGCTGCCACATGTCCTGGTGCCAGATATCCCTGAATAGATGCACCATTTTCACATAAGTACGCAATCACACCTGGCATGGTTTTTAAAGCTGTTAAAAGCTTTACATTTTCTATCTTTCGCTCAATGACTTCCTCTAACAAAAGTGCGTACACTGGTGTGGTCGTTTCAAATCCAAGAGCCGCAAACACAAATGTAGTCTCTGGCTCTTTTTCCGCCAAAGCGAAAATATCCATTGGCGAGTACACCATGATTGCTCGTCCGCCCATGCCCTGTACTTCGCTAAGACTATACTTGCTGCCTGGTACACGAAGCATATCACCAAAGGTCACCACGCAGGTATTTGGTGTCATGGCAAGCTCAATAAGTCTATCTACATAAGCTGTTGGCGTAACACATACTGGACAGCCCGGCCCTGAAATCAAATGAATTTTCTCAGAAAGCATTCCGCGGATTCCATTCTTGGAAATGGCTGCAGTATGACTACCACATACTTCCATGATGTTCATTTCTGGACCGTCGTAATTGATAAGAAAATCTCTCATTTCTGGTAATGTCATTTTGGAATTACCTCCTACTCGCCCATCAAATCCTTGAGATTTTTCATCTCTTCCATATCCTGCTGTGTTACTTTCTGAATCACACAGCCAGCGTGCACAAGCACGTAATCGCCTACTTTTACATCCACAAGACCAGCTCTGGCGGTTACCTGATTTCCATTAAAATCTACAACTGCATCTCTATCTTTTATTTCAATTACTTTACCTGGTAAAGCTACACACATACTATGTACCTCGTTTCATCTAATTACTTTCCTATGGCATTATAGCACAAAAACATAATATTTCAATTATTACTTGACCACAGAACACTTGTTCGATATAATTAGGTATATCAACTCGTTTCTCATTATGAAATATCATAATTCTCTTGAGACTCATCATGTTACCCATTGACCTTTGATAGCATTTATGCTATCATTACAGCAGGATAAAACTCCTGAGAATAGGAGCATACTATGAAATATACCGTAGAGTTCTATGAAAAAAAGAACGGAAAATCTGAAATTTGGGATTTTCTAGAAAATCTACGACTAAAAGCAAAAACAAACAAAGATGCACGCATTCAATATCGTCAAATAAGTTTATACATACAGTTGTTGCAAGATAACGGAACTCATTTACCAGACAACATTACAAAACATATTGAAGACAATATATGGGAACTACGTCCTGGCAATAACCGTGTATTTTATTTCTTCTTTGATAACAATACCTTCGTACTTCTTCACGCTTTCAGAAAGAAAACACAAAAAACACCTCGCAAAGAAATAGAACGGGCCAAATCTGAACGTGATGATTATTTAGCTCAGAAAGGAGCCAACCATGAAAACTTGGGAACAATACAAGGAACACGTAAAAACAGTTGATAACACTGCAAAAAAGGATATGGAAGATATAGAGAACATCGCCGCCATCGTTAGTGCGATGATACAGCAACGAAATTCCCTTGGCATCAGCCAACGTGAATTGGCCGCCCTATGTGATATGCCACAATCTTCCATTGCCCGTATTGAATCTATGCAGATTACACCTAAATTGGATACTCTTTTAAAAATTATGCGTCCACTTGGTTTAGGTTTAAGTGTAACTCCAATCAAATAGAAACATTAAGAAAGTCCGTCGATTGACGGACCTTCCTAATTAATAAAAGGATTTATAATAATTACTCTTTTATAGTCTTATTTACCCTTATTTCTCTGCAATATCACGTGCTACATGCACTCCACTGGCAGAAGCATGTGATAAAGAATGGGTGATACCGCTTCCATCTCCGATGATGTAAAGACCATCATAGCAGCATTCCAATTTATCACTTACTTCAACTTCCATATTGTAGAATTTTACTTCTACACCATAAAGCAAGGTATCGTCATTCGCAGTACCTGGTGCTACTTTGTCGAGAGCATAAATCATCTCGATGATACCATCCAAAATACGTTTTGGAAGAACCAGACTGAGATCCCCTGGTGTCGCCTTTAAGGTTGGTGTAATGAACGCCTCTTCAATACGATCTGGTGTAGAGCGTTTACCGCGAATCAAATCGCCGAATCTCTGAACGATTACGCCACCACCAAGCATATTGCTCAGTCGGGCAATAGATTCCCCATATCCGTTAGAATCCTTAAATGGTTCTGAGAAATGCTTTGCTACCAATAAAGCAAAGTTTGTGTTATTGGTCTGCTTTTCTGGGTCTTCATAGCTGTGTCCATTTACCGTGATAATACCATTGGTGTTTTCATTTACTACCGCACCCTTTGGATTCATACAGAAGGTACGCACCTTATCCTGATATTTCTGTGTGCGGTAAACAATTTTACTTTCGTATAATTCGTCGGTTAAATGCGAGAAAACATCGGCTGGTAATTCCACACGAACGCCGATATCTACACGGTTGGATTTGGTTGGAATCTCTAATTCCTTACAAACGCGTTCCATCCATTTGCTTCCGCTTCGACCGACAGAAATAATACATTTCTCACAGGTATAATTTGCATCCTGACATCTAACTTCGTATCCACCGTCGATAATCGCTACGGTTTCTACTGGTGTGTCAAAATAGAAATCTACTTTATCCTGCAAATATGCATACAGATTTTCCAGCACCACATAGTTAATATCTG
>CAYMTP010000072.1:0-7539 GCA_964393435.1 uncultured Lachnobacterium sp.
CCACTCAAGTATTTCATCATATATTTTTCTTTTAAAAACAGTTTTATCCATATTTTATCACCTCTTAGAGCATAGTATAACTCAAATCCCCTTTCATGCAAACGAAAATTCTACGCAAATCCCCATTCATCATGCATCAAATTGTAACAAAATCCCTGTAATTCTATATTATTTACACTATTATGTAAATTCATTACATAGCATATCTAAAAGAAATTTCGGTTAACTATAAAAAATTACCTTTCACCGCCGCTTTAAATCCTTATCCATAAAAAACAAAAAACTCATGCACCTCCATCTCTGAACGTACATGAGTTCCTATCCATTTTCCTATTCCGATATTTGACGTCTCCGTCTCCAAATCAGCTACAATCTACTACACCATTTACTACACCATTTCGGTGTGAAATTACACCAATTTGCAATAAATTACGATACATCTGTCTTTTGGGCAAAAGTCCCGCAAGTCCTTGAAAACACTGCATTCTTCGGCATTCTAGGAAGTCTTAGAAACAAGCCACCATAAATTCAACCAACTCGCTCTGTATGCTTCCATATCAATATCTCCTTTTATATAAAATTTTATTACTCGTTATTAAAGTCCTAAACGCGACTTTGTCTGTTCGATAATCCACTCTACCCATGGCGTATAGTATTTCGCTTTCAAGTGACAGCCATCTCCTGAATACTCCATAGAAAGGTTACCATTTCCATCGTCAAACATGAAGTTTGCATCCAGATAGAATACATCCGTATTATTTGCCAATGCACCCTGTGCACTGTTAATTGCATTCATGTTTGCACTTGAAAAGGCAGGACTTTTACTCGAATAACTTTCACCAACATGAAGATTTGCCATAATAAAGACAACCGTTCCTGGCTGTTTCTCATGAATTAAGTCAATCAGTTTTTGAGTGTTTTTAGCAATATTTGATGGATAATCACTTGCTTCATTAATACCAAGCATGATGTAAATCTTATCATATCTTCTCTGGCTCAACAATTCCGATATTGTGACATTTCCAACACCTTCAACATCAATTTTTGCATTATGGTTAACAACTTCGGTCATTGTCGTGCTAACCGCTGCAAAAAAGTCTGCAGAACTCGTTAAGTCTTTCGTATATGCCTGAATACCTACGGTTCTCGAATCACCAATAAACAATGCTGTATCCATAGAAGCAGTTACATTCACTGGTGTGCCAGACGCATCTGGAGTTGGTGCACTTGGTGTCGTTGGCTGACTTGGTGTTTCTGTCGATTCTGTTGTTTCTGTCGACTCTGTTGCTTCTGTCACTTCAAGTTCTTCTGTGTTTTCTGTTTCTTCTGAAAATATAGATTCATTTTCCTGCTGAGTCGAACCACCATCTGGTTTCGGATTAATAGTAGTCTGACCTGTAATAAGAATGAAAATAGAAATCACTACTATAATCCCTATTAATACTGATAATGTAATAATGTTTGATCTTTTCATATTCCCTCCTAAAATCTGAAATAAAGGAATGGATCATCATAGCCGCGATACATACAGTAAACGCTAGCTCCAAAGACAATCGCAAGTAGTAACGAAACTACCACTTTATTGTTTCTAATTCCATTAAGTATGTTATATGGCAACTTAGTTGAGAAAAGTATTGCAACAATGAAAAACGGATAATATGTTTCCCCGTATGTTGCATAATCTATTCCAAAAGGTGAATCTGGACCCTGTCCAAAAAATGGGAACAGTCTTGTGAAGAATATACCCAGCTGTTCGATATCATCAATTGCAAAGATTGCCCATGACAATGGAATCAGTAACAACATATAAAGATGTCCTAACACAGGCCATTTATCTAAATATTTCTTCAGGAAAAACTTTTCAACCATCAGGATCGCCCATAAAACAAAGCCCCACAGCACGAAATTATATCCGGCACCATGCCAGATTCCAGTTAACATCCAAACGACAAACAGGTTTCGAACATGTGCAACCTTTCCTACTCGGTTTCCGCCTAATGGGATATATACATACTCTCTGAACCATGACCCCAAAGTCATATGCCAGCGTCTCCAGAATTCTGTCATGGAACGACTGATATATGGGTGGTTAAAGTTTTGTGGAATTTCGAATCCCATCATTTTTCCAAGTCCGATTGCCATTAACGAATATCCGAAAAAGTCAAAGTAAATCTGGAAAGTAAATGCCAATAATCCCATCCATGCCAATGCCGTTGAAATACTTTCATATCCGATAGCATTCAACTGTCCCCACACTTTACCAAGAGGATTTGCAAGTAGCACCTTTAATCCCAAACCAAAAATAAAAATGCCCAAACCATTTAATACTGCCTGCAACTTAATTTCTCGGTTGTGCAATTCTTTTCTTACATCATTGTATGTTACGATTGGCCCTGCAATCAACTGCTCATACATTGTTATATAAACACCATAATTTAATAAGCTTTTCTCTGCAGGCACCGTACCTCTGTATACATCAACAAGATAGGAAACACTCTGGAAAGTGTAAAAAGAAATACCGATAGGTAATACCAAATCCACAACCAGATTCAGCCCTGGAACTAGCTCATTTACTTCTCCAGCGACAAATCCCAGATACTTATAACAGAAAAGTGCTCCAAAATGAAAAATAATACCAAATATCAGCAATAGTTTTTTCTGTTTTTGGTATTTTTCAATGAGAATGCCTAACCAAAAATCCAGAATAACACACAGCAAAAATAATATATAATGTTCCAAATGATCTACTGTGCCTACGAAATAAAAAATCAAACTCCCCGCAAACAATATCGCATTTTTCATATTCTTAGGCACAAGATAATAAAATGCGAAAAAGATTGGCAAAAATATGCCAATAAATGGCAGACTACTAAATACCATAAATTCCTACTTTCTTTTGTTCCGTATATTATAAAGCAAATATTTCTCTCACTTTTAGCATAAAAAAACCTAAAGAACAATAATGTTTCTTAAGGCACTAGTAATTATAGTCCTAGCGTTCATTTTCGTCAACGTCTTCTAATGTTTTTTCTATAATACTAAAAAAAGGTCATCCTATAGACGACCTTTTCCAAATATATCCTTTATTTCCAACTTTTCCAAAATACCATTGCACCAATGCGCAATCCTTCCTGTGTTCCCTTATAGGTATTGAAATACAGACAACCATCTGTATTGTCTTCGCCATTCAGTACTGCCTGTGCAGCTTTATAACAGTTTTCTGTTGTCTTTCCATATTTTAAACAGTTTTCCAAGTTTCCTGCAGTGGCTGGTGGAAACTGTCCATCCTGAAATACAACTTCCTTTACCGTGTTAGGGAAGCTTCCACTTCTTACACGGTTCATAATTACAGATGCTACAGCAAGGTTACACTCATAAGATTGATTACCTGATTCGCACCAAATCATCGCTGCTAAAATTTCGTACTCTGATGCATTTACGATGCATGCCGAATTAATCGTCGTCTGAGTCGACGTAGAACTCCAGTTTGCACCTGTGGATGAACCTGAGCCAGATGGTTTTGCCTGTGCTTGTGCCTGAGCCTGTGCCAGTGCTTTTTCACGAATATAAAGCTCTTCCACAGAAATAGCGGTTCCAATATCCAGTTTTAATGTTACATATTCTGCACTGACATATGCAGTCTTACCATTCAAAATAACTGCAATCCAGCCTTCTTCTGTAACCGCCTCTGAATCTACTAAAAGTGTTGAGTCCTTTTCAAATTTAGCCAAAACAGCACTTTCTGTACTCATTTCTTCACGGATATTTAACAAATCACTTTTTGATGTAGCTATTGTATTACATACTTCTTTTGCATGGTTTAATGCATCTATGCCATATAAACAAAATTCATTGCTTACATAGCCTTCTACATTGCCTGAACTGATTTTCGTCCAAGCTTCACCTTTTTCAATAACCGTAGCACGGTCACCCTTTTCTAATACACCAACCACTTCGGCTTCTGTGCTGGCAGCTTCACGGATACGCAAGCTGAGTTCTACATCTGCCATTAAGTAATTCTGCCATTCTTTTTCTTCTTCCGTTAACTCCTCTGTATTTTCTTCTATAGTATCTTCTTCAAGAGCACTTCCTACAAGCTCTTTTTCTTCTTCTTGTACACCAACATTCTGCACATCTTCCAAGGAAGAACCAGTTTCTGTTCCTTCGTTATTTCCGCTTCCGCATGCTGTAAATAATAACAATATTGCTAAAATACTGCACAACAGTTTTGTCTTGAAATTCAACTTCATACTTCCTCCATTACATAATTTTTTTAAAGTATTACAATTTTCTCTCATTTTTAAACATTTTGTTTCAAATATTACAATTTTGTTACATCTTAGGCATTATAACAAAGTATATTCCTTTTGTCAAATTTTGGTATGGCATATTTTTGTATCTTTTTTCATACATAATTTCCAAACATTGACTTCTGTTCACCCGCTATGTATAATAGCAAATGAACTTTGATAATTTTTTAACAAACTTAGGAGGTGCCTATCATGGGACGTTTAGATGGAAAAGTTGCTATTATTACAGGAAGTAACTCTGGTGTAGGAGCTGCTACCGCAAAATTATTTGCAAAGGAAGGTGCAAAGGTTGTTATCAGTGCACGTCGTCTCCCACAGTTAGAAGAAGTTGCAGAAGAAATTAAAGCTGCTGGCGGCGAAGTATTAATCGTACAGACTGACGTATCTAAAAAAGAAGATGCAGAAAACCTTGTTGCAAAAACAGTAGAAGCATTTGGAAAAGTTGACGTATTAGTAAACAATGCTGGTGTATTAGAAGCTGGCTTGAAACCAATTGACTGCGTAGAAGATGATGATATTGACTGGGTATTCGGTATCAACACAAAAGGAACTATCAACTGTACAAGAGCTGCTCTTCGGGAAATGAAGAAAAATAATGCAGGTTCTATTATCAACCTTGACTCTGTAGCTGGTCAGTTCGGTACAGGTGGTGCAGCTTACGTTACAAGTAAAGCCGCTGTTGTAGGTTTAACAAAACATACTGCTATGCGTTTTGCTGGTACAGGCATTCGTTGTAACTCAGTAAACCCAAGCTCTATCGCTACACCAATGGCCAAAATCGATCCTACTACACTTAACATGGATATGTTCGGACAGATGCAGAAACATATGAACCTTTCTGTACCTATCTGTATGCCAGAAGATGTTGCTAACATCTTACTCTTCCTTGCTAGTGACGAATCTAGAGCTATCACAGGACAGATTATCGTATCTGACTTTGGTGCAACCTTATAATGAAACGGCTCATGTGTTTTCACATGAGCCGTTTTTAAACTTCCATTCTTTATCTTTCGTGTACAGCACCAACTAATTCATTGATGTCTTTTACTCCATATTTTCTCATGTAAGCTTCAATGCCTTCTACTACTTTGATGGTAGTGCGTGGATCTACAAAGTTTGCTGTACCTACAGAAACTGCTGTTGCACCAGCAAGAATCATTTCGATTGCATCTTCTGCTGTAGCGATACCACCCATACCAATGAGTGGAAGTTTTACAGCCTGTGCAGTCTGGTATACCATACGAACTGCGATTGGATGAATGGCTGGACCTGACATACCACCAGTCTTGTTTGCAAGGACAAAGGTTCTACGGTCGATGTCAATCTTCATACCTGTTAAAGTATTGATGAGAGAAAGACAGTCTGCACCACCTGCTTCTGCTGCACGAGCCATCTCTGTAATGTCAGTTACATTTGGAGAGAGCTTCATGATAACTGGCTGCTTTGCAATTTTCTTAATATCGCTTGTAATCTGTTCTACTAATTTAGGGTCTTGTCCGAAAGCAATACCGCCTTCTTTTACGTTTGGACAAGAGATATTGATTTCCAGCATATCTACTGGTTCGTCAGCAAGACGTTCTACTACTTCTAAGTAATCACTTGTAGATTTACCACATACGTTTACGATAATTTTGGTATCATAATTCTGAAGGAATGGAATATCTCTCTTACAGAATACATCGATACCTGGATTCTGAAGACCTACTGCGTTTAACATACCACCGTATACTTCAGCTACACGTGGTGTTGGGTTACCTGGCCAAGGAATGTTTGCTACACCCTTAGTAACCACTGCACCAAGTCTATTTAAATCTACGAACTCACTATATTCCTGACCAGAACCGAATGTTCCAGATGCAACCATCACTGGATTTTTCAGTTCTACACCACAAAGGTTTACAGATGTTTTGATATCACTCATTATAACTCTACCTCCTTTGCGTTGAATACTGGTCCTTCTTTACAAATACGTGTGTTGTTTACGTTTGTATGATGATCTTTGTCCTTTGTTTTGCAAACACATGCAAGACATGCACCGATACCACACGCCATATGTTCTTCCATGGAAACGTAACACTCCATATCGTTTTCTTCCGCATATGCTTTTAATGCACGAAGCATAGGTGTTGGTCCGCAAGCATAGATTACGTCTGCTGTAGCACCATTTGCTTTGATGGCATCGATAACATTTCCTTTTGTACCAGCACTGCCGTCTTCCGTTGCAATAATAGTATCACATACCGCCTCGAAATCTTCTAATAAGAATAATTCGTTGCGGTAACCAAGTACTGCTGTTTTTTCACAGTCTAATTCTTTTGCAAGCTGAAGCATTGGAGGAATACCAATACCACCACCGATACAGAAAGCTTTTTTATCGCCTAATTCAAATCCATTTCCTAAAGGTCCAAGTACACGAATCTCGTCGCCTGCTACCATTTTAGAAAACTGTGCTGTACCTGTATTTTCACCAGTTACACGATAAACAAGACGAAGTGTGCCTGCCTCTCTGTCAATTCCACAAAGGGAAATTGGACGAGGAAGAAGCTTGGTTCCATCGTTACAGTACAATGAAATAAACTGTCCTGCTTTTGCAGCTGCTGCAATTTCTTTTGTCTGAATGGTTAAGTCATAAATATCTGTTGCAATTTCTTTCTGAGATACAACAACAGCTATTTCTTCAAATTTAGTTGCCATATTTATGTCTCCTATTTTGTACCTAATGCACCTGCGATGTCGTCAACCATATCGATAACAGCCTGACGAGAAGCATCTGCAAAGTTTTCTTCTGTGATACCCATTTCTTTGTATTTATCCTGTTTGTAAGCAGCGATAATACCACGAGATGAGTTTACGATAGCACCGAGACCATCTTTATTGAAGAAGTGAACGAGGTCTTTGCCCTGTCCACCCTGAGCACCGTAACCTGGTACAAGGATGTAACTCTTTGGCATAATGTCACGGAGTACTTTACCCATTTCTGGATAAGTAGCACCTACTACAGCACCTACATAGCTATATGAATCACCCATGCAATCAGCTCCCCATTCTGCTACTTTTTCGCCAACCCATTCATATAATGGACGACCATCAATCATTCTATCCTGGAATTCACCAGAAGATGGGTTAGATGTTTTAACAAGGATAAAGATACCCTTCTTTTCTTCTTTACATACGTCTACGAAAGGTTTGATTCCGTCTGTTCCAAGGTATGGGTTAACTGTTGCAAAAT
>CAYMTP010000073.1:0-7520 GCA_964393435.1 uncultured Lachnobacterium sp.
GAATGCTTTGGTATTGTAGGTATGGCTGCAGTAAATGTAAAAGATGGACTTGTTAAATTATTAAAGAAAGAACACATTACACACGGTATTGAAGTTGTTGTAGGTGAAAATAACGAAATCACAATTGATTTCCATGTTATTATTGCTTACGGAGTTTGTATTACAACTGTTTGTGACAACTTGATTGAAATCGTAAGATACAAAGTAGAACAGTTCACTGGTATGAAGATCAATAAGATCAATATCCATGTTGAAGGCGTGCGCGTAATTGACTAAGGAGGATATCGAAAGTGCAGATTACTAGTATTAACTCAAGCCAGCTAGCAAAGATGTTTCTTGCAGGTGCAAAGACCCTTGATGCTAAAAAAGAATGGATCAATGAATTAAACGTTTTCCCTGTTCCAGATGGTGATACAGGTACAAACATGACTATGACTATTATGTCAGCAGCTAGAGAAGTTAGCGGTCTTGGTGAAAACCCAGAAATGAAAGAGCTTGCAAAAGCAATTTCTTCAGGTTCACTTCGTGGTGCTAGAGGTAACTCAGGTGTTATCCTTTCTCAGTTGTTTAGAGGTTTCTGTAAAATTGTACGCGAATACGATGAAATCGATGTTTGCGTACTTTGTGATGCTATGCAGAAAGCTGTTGAAACAGCTTACAAAGCAGTTATGAAACCAAAGGAAGGTACAATCCTTACTGTAGCAAAAGGTGCTGCTGATAAAGCATTAGAATTAGTAAATGAAACAGATGATTTGGTATACTTTTTAGATGAAGTAATCAAACATGCTGACTATGTTCTTAGCCAGACTCCAGAAATGCTTCCTGTATTAAAACAGGCAGGTGTTGTAGACTCAGGTGGACAGGGGCTTATGCAGGTATTAAAGGGTGCTTATGACCTTTTACTTGGTAAAGAAGTAGATTATGCGATTGAAGCTCCTACAGGCGGCAGTGAATTTGTTAAAATTTCTGCTGAAACAGAAGCTGAAATCAAATTTGGATACTGTACAGAGTTTATTATCGTATTAAATAAACCTATGACAGATAAAGAAGAGTTAGAATACAAGGCATACCTTGAATCTATCGGTGATTCTATCGTAGTGGTAGCGGATGATGAGATTACAAAAACTCACGTACATACCAATGATCCAGGTCTTGCAATCCAGAAAGCACTTACTTTCGGTTCACTTAGCAAGATTAAGATTGATAACATGCGTGAAGAACATCAGGAAAAACTCATCAAAGAAGCAGAAAAAGTAGCTGAACAGCAGAAAGCAGAAGCTTTAGCTGCTGCTGAAGCAAAGAAAGATGAACCTCGTAAAGAGATGGGCTTTGTAGCTGTATCTATCGGTGAAGGTATGAACGAAATCTTCCGTGGACTTGGTGTTGACTACATCATCGAAGGTGGTCAGACAATGAACCCAAGTACAGAAGATATGTTAACAGCAATTGACAATGTTAATGCTGATCACGTATTTATCCTTCCAAACAACAGCAATATTATCATGGCTGCAAACCAGGCTGCTGCATTAGTAGAAGATAAAGAAATCATCGTTATCCCTACAAAGACAGTTCCACAGGGTATCACAGCTGTTATCAACTATTTATCAGACGTTTCTGCAGAAGATAATAAAGAAACTATGGTAGAAGCTATCTCTACTGTTAAGACAGGACAGGTAACATACGCTGTTCGTGATACAGAAATCGATGGCTTCGAAATCAAAGAAAACGATTACATGGGTATCGGCGACAAATCAATCCTTGCAGTTGGTACAGATATGAACACTGTAACCATCGAAATGCTTGAAAAGATGATTGACGAAGACTCTGAAATGGTAAGTATTTACTTCGGTAGTGATTCTTCCGAAGAAGATGCTGCAGTTATCGCATCAGCTATCGAAGAAAAATATCCAGATGTTGACGTTGAAGTAAATGATGGTGGACAGCCAATTTACTACTATGTAATTTCGGTAGAATAAGATATTTTTTAAAGTACGAACTCCCTCAATTGTATAATTGAGGGAGTTCTTTGTTTGTGGTAGAATGTAAGTTGTTCAGAAAGAAAAAAATATATATTGGGATTTGCAGAGTTCTTTATATAAAATAGCGTTTTGTTGATGGTTCAGAGGTGACTTATTCAAACTTCTGGCTACATTTGGTCTAGAGAAAAATGTATACATTCCAAGACCTAAACCCAATTAGCAGTTAGGTCTATAGCAAACTTTGTTTTCTGTCAGGGAAAATATACTGCGAATAGAACATGTTTGATCCATGATTTTAGGTCTAGTGTTGCATACAATTTCATATAGACATAATTTGTATATAAAACGAGCATAAAATATGCAACTAATTTTCTCTGAGAGTAAATAAAATCCAGCATAGACCTAATTGTAAGTTCTAAATAAACATCTGCACAAATCCCAATTTCAAGGTAAAACAATTAGCTTTAAAATCGGCAGAGGATTTTTATAAATTATATCAATCCATTCCAAACAAAAACAAAAGCGATTTGCTAATCAGAAAGACATTTTACGGACAAGTTCCTCGAACAGCAGAAGAAATGTATCAGCATACAAAGAATGTAAACGGCTATTATTTTGCAGAAATTGATGTTGAGGCAGATAATGATGGAGCAATTTTTGAATGTAGGCAGCGTGGATTTGAATTATTAGAACAGAAGGAAAACTTCTTGGAAAATCCAGTATTAGAAGGCAGTTATGGCGAATTGTGGTCTCTTAGAAAAATGTTAAGACGTTTTATTTGGCATGATAGAATTCATGCCAAAGCAATGTGGAGAATGGCAAAGAAAACGTTTCCAGAATGTGAGATAAAGAAGTAGTCGATAAGATTACATCACTTCCAATTATGGTGGTTGCAACACATGTGCATTGGGATCATATTGGGGGACATAAGTATTTTGATTGTTTAGCTGTTCACGAGGATGAAAAAGAGTGGCTTATGGGTAAATTTCCATTATCTCTATCTATTATAAAAGGGAATCTACTTGACGATAACTGTGAGTTTCCAAGCGATTTTGAGGCGGAGAATTATGAGATATTTCAGGGGATTCCTCAACAAATATTACATGATAATGATGAAATAGATTTAGGAAAACGAAAAGTAAAGGTTTTACATACACCGGGTCATTCACCAGGACATCATATTTTAGATGTTCCTGTTCAAATTATTTCGGATATTAAAAAGGCATTTTCTAGTTTAGAGAAAACAGGAAATTTAAAACAAGGAAAGGGAATGTTTGAATTTGGAGATTTTCAAATTCATTTATAAAAATGGTTTATGAATATTGCTATACCAAAAATAGAGGATATTGAAGCTTGTGCGCAGGTATATGTTGATGCATATAAAACTGAACCATGGAATGAAGTGAATGAAATTTCCGAGGTGGAAAAGTACATTGCTAATTATTTGAACTCCGATACAAAATGTTGCTTCGCGTTGGTAGAAGGAGAACAGATTATTGGAGTTGCTCTTGGACTAGTTGTGCCAAGTATATCTGCTCCATATCTTAGGATTGAAGATTTTTGTGTGGCTGCAAGCGAACAAAGAAAAGGATATGGCAGTGCTTTTATACAGCTACTTTTAAAGGAAGCTGTTAGACTTGGGTGTGACTCCGTAATTTTAGGAACTCAAAAGAATTATCCATCACATCATTTTTATGTGAAGAACGGCTTTCAAGAGATTGAGTCGGTATTGTTGTATAAAGAGATAGTGTAAGAGAACTTTTGAGAGATAAGAATGTTAAATAAGAGAAGAATCAAGAGTTTTTGAGTTGAGGATAAGAAAAAATGGAATATGTTAACTTAACGGAAGAAAATATCGATTTAGTACTTAATAACTATGTTGATTATTATAATAACTGTGAAGGTGGCTGTTGGACCTATGAGAAAGCATATAAAAGAATTCATCAGGTAATGACCATTGAAGGTGCAGAATGTTTAGTTCAGTATGATGATGAAAAAATGACTGGCTTTGCCATGGGGTATTACAAAGAATTTGACGATTTAAAAGCATATTTTTTGGAAGAAATCGTTATTTTTGCAGAATATCAAAACAAAGGTTACGGAACGGCTTTTTTAAATGAATTAGAAGTGGTTATAAGACAGAACGGTGTAGAACACATAGAACTTATTAGTGTGAACGATGAACATCATATGCATTTTTATGAAAAAATTGGGTATTATGCCGCCAGTAATTTGAAGATGATGGGAAAGCATTTTAGTGATTAGGAGGCTTTATGATTATTTTTAAATTAGATAGAGAAAAGTATGCAGGAAAGAAATTCACAGCGAGATATCTCACAAAAGGATATTATAATATTAAAAAGACTTCACAAGGATTTATATTTACATATAAGACTTTTGATAAAGCAACAGAGAAATCTTTTGAAGATTCTTTTTTCAATGAATGGCTAGAAGAACCGGTTGCATATGGGGCATTTGAAAATGGTCAAATGCTAGGATTTGTTGAAGGCTCAATTGAGAAATGGAATAATCGATATCGCATTAGTAATATATGTGTGTTTGATGATGTAAAAAGACATAGCGGAATTGGTACGAAGCTAATAGAAGTTATATTGCAGGAGGCAAAAGAAAGTGGTGCAAGAATGGTTGTTTTAGAGACACAGACTTGTAATGAAAATGCGATTGCCTTTTATAAGAAAAATGGATTTGATATCATTGGATTTGATTTATATTCGTACTCAAACAATGATCCAGAGAGAAACGAGATAAGGATAGAGATGGGAAGAAGGTTGTAGAAATGACTAATTTTTTGAATATATTGAAACAAGATATTGGCATACTCTTTAGTATATTATTTGTAGGGGTATTTCTAGTAATTGATGCAATACTTGCCCCCTATTTTGATGGTGCCAATTGGTATATCGTAAGTAGCATAGAAAGATTGGTATTTGGAATCGTAGAATTATTTATATTTGTTAGAGTGTTCAAAAAAGAAAGATGGACTGAAGTTATTAATTTTAAGCGTTTTAAAAAGGGTTTGGTTGTAGGCAGTGGTTTAGTATTAATCATAGTTTTCGATGCTATATATTTATTAATTGGAGCCAAGTCTTTTATTAATACCACTTTTATGATAGTAATTTCGTGTTTATTATTTCAACAAATTACAACTGCTTTTTGGGAAGAACTTGCATGTAGAGCGTTTTTATTAGAAGGGTATTTTAACAAAGAAGATAGAAATAAAAAAACTAGATTAAAATATGCATTCTTTAGTTTTATATTTTTTGGATTTATTCATGTAATCGGATGTAATGATTTATGGTTTGCTTTGTATAGGTTTTTTATAACAGGGATTATGGGATTTGTATATGCTTCAATATATCTATATTCTCGAAATATTTTAGTTCCAATGTTATTACACTTTATATATGATGTTTTTGTAAATGCAAGGATATTTGTTGCGGAATGGAATGATTCAGTATTATTTACTATTTGGGACAACTATGTATATTTTATTGTAATGGGGATAATGGTAGTGGTTTCTTATGTATATTTGATTAAAGATGAATAGAAAGTGGGAATAATTAATATGAGATTACAAGATATATTAACGATGCTAAGCGATTATTTAGCATTAGGAATAATTCTTATCGTGGTTGCAGTATTACTCATAGTAGTAGGATATTGGGGAATTTATAAAAAATTATTCAAAGGAAAACGAGAAATTAATTTTAAGAGTCTGTTTTGGTGGATTATGCTTATATTCTACCTATTTGTGGTGCTGTCAATAACTTTGTTTAGACCTTCCGTTTTCCAGAACGGTCAAATAATTTCTTTTTTCTATTCCTATAAAGAGGCATGGATTAGAGCTTCGGAAACTGCATGGAGAAATATTATCTTAAATATTTTAATGTTTGTGCCATTAGGATTCTGGCTGCCAGTTGGCAAGAAAGGATTCCGTGTATTCTGGAAAACATATCTGTGTGGTTTTTTGTTTACAGTTGGAATCGAAAGTTTACAGCTCATATTGTCACTTGGGTTGTTTGAAGTTGCCGATGTGTTTAATAATACATTGGGAACAATGATTGGTTATGGAATCTATAAAATTGTAGAATATATTTTTCAGTTATACAAAAAAGAAAGACCTAAACTTTCTCACATGCTTGTCGGTCAAATTCCTCTTGTTTTGACAGTATGTATGTTTGCAGGAATTTTTTTTGCTTATCAAAAGCAAGAACTAGGTAACCTGCCAATTGAATGTAGTTCACCGTATCCAGAAGGAACATTCCAAATAGTATCGAATGAAGAATATAGTGATGATATTGAAACTGCAATGGTATATCAAACAAATACGTTAACAGTAGAAGAAACAGAAAGTCTTGCTAGAAGCTTTTTTGAAAATTTAGGAACCGCATTAAATGAAAGTCGTAATGATATTTATGAAGATACTGCGGTTTACTGGGCGGAAGACGGATATAGTATGTGGATCGATTATAAGGGTGGTACATATAATGTAACAGATTTTAATGCTTCTTTTCCAGACGAAGGAGAGGTGGAACCACAGCAGGTGAAGGATGCAACAGAAGAAGAGATATTACAAGCACTTTCGGAGTATGGAATTGAGCTGCCAGAAGGAGCTGTTTTTTCGTATAGTCCAGATGCAGGATATTCATTTGTGGTAGAAAGAACCGAAGTGAATGGAACTATTTATGATGGGCAATTAACCTGCGACTTCTACGATAATGGAAAATTTGCCAAAATTAGAAATGATATAAAGCAATTTGAAGTTTATAATGAGTTTGAAATCTGTTCTGAACAGGAGGCGTATGAACAGATTATGGATGGAAAATTTGTCTTTACAGTAAATTCTGGTGAAAAAATTGAAATCAGACAGGTTTCTTTGGATTATATGTTGGATACAAAGGGATTTTATCAGCCAATCTACAATTTTGACGTAAGTATAAATGGAGAAGAAGGGAACATTTTGATTCCAGCAATTAAGAAGTAACTCTCAATTCAAGATGATTGGTGTATTTAAAAGGTTGTATTTTGACCATAAATACGAAGTTGTTGAAGCGACAAGAGAAATTGATGATATTTCAGCGTTTTTGGAAACTGAGAGAGAAATAGCTATATAGTAAGTTTTAAATAAGGAGAAAATACAATGTTTTTACACTGCATGAAAAAATCTACATGGGAAGAACGAAAAAATAAAGAATATTGGGGACAAAGGAACATCGATGCAGAAGGATTTTTGCATTGTTCTACTGTTGAATACTTTTGGCGTGTTGCCCCTAATTTTGATGATGTTAAAGATGAATTGGTATTAGTCTGCATAGATGAAGAAAAGCTGGAATCAGAAGTGCGTTATGAAGATGGTGATAATTGTGGAAGAGCATATCCACATGTTTATGGATTAATCAATAATAGTGCTATAATAAATGTGCTTCCATTTTTGAGAGATGAGAATGGTAGGTATGTGAAGAATCCAGAGTTTGCAAATATTGAAGATAAATAGTAAGAGGAACAAATTATGATTTTAAA
>CAYMTP010000074.1:0-7423 GCA_964393435.1 uncultured Lachnobacterium sp.
TGATTGCAAATGGAACACTTATCCATGTCAACCATTTCCAAGGTCTTGTAGCTTTACTACGAGCCTTTTTGTAGGCTTTTTTGCGAGCCTTGATTTCTTTTTTGTTTCCTTCCATATTTCCCCTTTCCCCTACGAAAGATATATTTCTTGTTCTTTCGTACGACACTGATTTGAATGATAGAGTAAGTGTACCACTTTTTCGATATAAAAACAATGCACAATCTTTGTATACATGTCCCATTTTACCAAGAAACCAATAAATTTTTCTTATTTTTTGGTTAAAATAACCACCCTGCCAAAATTACAGGGTGGTTATACGCATTACCTTATTGTCCTTAAAAATCAGTTTGCTTTCATTACAGTACAACAAAAGCAATTGTAGCTGGTTCTAATGTAAGTGTGCCTTCCATAACTACTGGAGACATATCTGGAAGTTCATTATTTGCACCAAGCACTAATTCTTTTCCATTTAACTTCATAACTGTTGCACGAAGTGTGTCTGCATGAAGCTTGTAAACTTCTGCTGCCTTAGGAAGTTCAACTGTAGTAGTTTCTGTTTCAGAGTTGTTGATGATGAGGTAAGCAACACCATCTTTGCCATCTCTACGAGAATGAGCAAATACGTGAGCACCTTCTCTAATTTCTTCTTCTGTGTTATAAACAGTTGTACCCATGATTCTGTTCCAAAGCAATACTGCGAAGTAGTTTGGTCTAGGATCAAATGTACCATGTTTCAAGAAACCATAGTCAGAAGATGCAAGTGTGTTGTGGAAAATTACACCATCAGTAAGAGTAGTGAAGGTTCCAAGTTCGTTTAATGTACGGAATACGTCTACATATGTAGAAGCCCATGTATCTCCGCCGCCACCTGCGTCACCAGATTCTGTTACCCACATCTCTCCGCCTGGACAATATTTGTCACGAAGTGGAATGTTAAATTTACATGAATTTGGAGCAACACTTAAATACTGTTCTGTCAAAGTCTTGTCTGGATCCCAATGCATAGCTGGCATAACCATTTCCAAACGTTCAGAAATACCATTGTAATAATGATAACTATATACATCAAGTGGTTCTGTTGTACCTCTCATTAAATCGTGGCAGGTAGCCATGTTTCCAGAAAGTGCTTCAATACCACCTACTGGCATATCTTTCTGTTTCTCTTCATCACCCATAGTTCCTTCTGTATTACATGGTCCTACAATAAGCGTTTCTGGATAGTTGTCGCGTACCCATCTGTGAAAAAGATCCTGGTCTCTTGCGTATGCTTCTGCTGAGTATCCTGGTGGGAAACCTGTCATATCAATCATGTTTGGTTCGTTTGTAAACTCAACTGCATCGATAGTTGCACCGTATTCTTTTGTTAATGCAAAAATCTTTTCTGCCTGTTCTGGATGCCAAGGTTCATCTGCTTTATGTAAGCCTTCACAGTTTGCAACAGAGATTAAAAGTTTTGCGTTGATTGCTTTTACAAAATCAAGTACGCCAATCCACTGTTCTTTTGTAAGTCTGTTCTGGTATCCTTCTGGTGTAACTCCTGTACCTTCAAAATCATAGTATGTTTTTGTAGCCCATGTACCTGATACACGTACCCAAACTGGACCAAATTCAGAAGCTAATTTACGAAGTTTTTCACTAGTTAAATCGATTGGTGGATATACCTGCATCAAATTTGCATATGCTGATGCAAAATCTGTTGCATTTCCTACACTGAATTTTTCTGTACCAGCAATCTGTTCTGGTGTATATGCTTTCCAGAATGTTCCACCTGTAACTTCTGTAAATTCTACGTTGTATGACATAAGTTTGTCATTTACAGTACGAATTACCTGAAGTGGTGAAGCTGATAATTTAACGATCTGTCCCATTGGTTTTGTCCTCCTTATTTATAGAGCCAGATATTTTCCATCTGGTTCTGAATTTTAAAAATTATAATACTACGAATGCACAGTTTGTTGCTGCAACTTCTAATGTACCAGTTGCTTTTACTGGTTCTAAAGCTGGAAGTTCATCATTTTCACCAAGTGCTAATACTTTTCCATTTAAAGTCATGTTGCGTGAACGAAGTTTTTCTTCGCCAGCAAGCATGTATACTTCTGCTTCTTTTGGAAGCTCAAGTGAAATAGTTTCGTTTGTATTGTTTACGATGAGATAAGCAACACCTTCTTTGCCATCCTTACGAGAATGTGCATAGATTCTTGCGCCATCTGCAACTGCACTAGCGTCAAGAGCAGTTGTACCCATAATACGGTTCCAAAGCAATACTGCAAAGTAGTTTGGTCTTGGAACAAATGTGCCATGTTTCAAGAAACCATAGTCAGATGAAGCTAATGTATTGTGGAAAATTACACCGTCTGTAACAGTTGTGAATTCACCAAGTTCATTTAATGTACGTGGAACGTCTGCATATGTAGAAGCCCATGTATTTCCACCACAACCAGCGTCACCAGATTCAGTTACCCACATCTGTCCGCCTGGAACATATTTATCACGTTTTGGAACGTATGCCTTTGCACAATGAGCTGCAATTCCTAAATACTGATCTGTAAGGATTGCTTCATATGGCCAGTGACCACCCATAGCTGCACCACGTTCTGATACACCATTGTAGTAGTGGTAGCTGAATACGTCCATTTTTGATTTGTATTCGCCTAATAAAGCTTCTGTTGTAACGATATCATATCCAGCAGCCATACCGCCGCCAGCACCATCCACGCCAGCACCAAACATGTCGATATCACCTACTGTACAAGGTCCAACAAATAAACAATCTGGATAGTTTTCTTTTAACCACGCACCAAATGCATCATGGTCACGTGCATGATCTTCTGCTGTATATCCTACTGGCAAACCTGAAAGAGCGATTAAGTTTGGTTCATTTGTAAATTCTGCTGCGGAAACTGGAACACCATATTCGATACTGTAGTCCATAAGCATTTTAGCCTGTGTAGTATCCCATGGTTCATCTGCTTTATGGTTACCTGGGCAGTTTGCAAAAGAAACTAATAATTTACCATCTACTGCTTTTACGAAATCAAGTAAGTTGGTCCACTGTTCTTTTGTAAGAAGGTTCTGATAGCCTTCTGGAACCTGTCCATTTGTATGTCCATCAAAATCGTAGTATGTCTTGTTTGCCCATGTACCAGATACACGAACCCAAGCTGTACCAAGTTCTTTTGCCAGCTTGATGAGTCTAGGATTTGTAGTATCAATTGGGTCATACCACTGCTGTAAATTTCCCATATTTGACCAGTCTTTGATTACTGGAAATTCTTCTGTACCATCTACCTGTGCTTCTGTGTAAGCCTTCCAGAAAGTACCGCCTGTTACTTCTGTCATTTCCACGTTGTAAGATACAAGACGTGGATTTACCTGACGAAGTTCATTTAATTCTGTTGAAAGTGTAACAAATTTTCCCATTGGTTTCTCCCCCTTATTTGCATAGTTATTTATGTTACATTTATTATAACAAAAACTATTAATTTTGTTGAGTGGGAAATAAGGTACAAATATAACTTTTTTTAAAATAAAAGTTCTCCCTTTTTATATATTGTATATATAATTACTGTCTGCTTGCTAATTCTTCGTTCATAGTTGCAACTAAGTAGCAAAATACCCCCTGTGATAATTTACGGAAAAATGCGAAAATGGCATAGATTGTACGTTTATCAAAAATAGCAAAAAACCTTTTAAATTTAGGAGATTATAAACAAAAATATTGCAACACCAAAACAGATGTGGGATAATCTTCTATAATAAAAATAATTTCATTTAAGGAAAAAGTCATGAGTAACAATCAAAATCGAAATAATCTTGGCGACCAGTTTAAATATGCAGTTCAGGATGCAATCAACAAGGGAGATTTCAAAAAATTGAATTATTTGGTAACGGATACTGTAACCGATGCCATTGCCGAAGCTAGTACCCAGATAAAAAAAGCGACAGATGGCGTGCAAAAAGAGTTTCAAACAAATTCTGGTTCTAATGTATACCAAAATGTGCAACAGTATCAACAACAACAAAACCAACGAAACCAGCAACTAACCAAACGAAATACTGCTGTTGCATCAAGAAAACACATGCCAATCTCAAAAACCAAAAATGTAGGAAACGTGTCCAGCATTTTGTATATGGTTTTTGGTGGAATTGGGACAGTCTTTACTATTTTGGCATTATTTGTTGGTCTAATCTTTACTGTTATTGATTGGGCATGGCCAATTGGTGTGTATATTTTACTATTTTCTATACTCTTTCTGTTCCTATGCATGATTTACAAAGGGAACAGCGACCGTAAACGATTAGGTAGAATGAAACGCTATATTTCCTTATGCGATGACAATATGTATATCAATATCAAAGACTTGGCAGAGCAAACTCATTCGTCTATGCAATATATATTAAAAGACATTAAGAAAATGCTACAGCTTGGCTACTTCCCAGAAGGTCATCTGGATGAAAAAGAGAGCTGTCTCATGCTGGATGATGCAACCTATCGTGAATACCTGCGTGTAGAACAGGAACGCAATGCACTTGCTCAAGAGGAAGCACTAAAAAAAGCAACTCCACTTACAGAAGCAGAGAAACAACAGCAAGAATTGACCGTTATGATAAATGAAGGACAAGACTATATTGAAAAGCTTCATCATTTGAATGACTTAATTGAAGATGAGGTTGTTTCTGAAAAACTCTATCGTATGGAAGACCTTTTAAAAGAAATCTTCCAACGATTAAAGGATACACCAGAACAGATGCCAAAGATGCGTAAGCTAATGAGCTACTATCTGCCAACTACTATCAAGCTATTACAGGCTTATTCCGAGTTTGATGATGTGAATACACCAAATACGGATATAACTTCGGCCAAAACAGAAATTGAAAAAACGATCGATATTATTAACGAAGCATTCACAGAACTTTTAAACAAACTTTTTCAGGATTCAGCATTTGATGCCGCTACCGATGCACAGGTATTACAAACCATGCTTGCAAAAGAGGGGTTAACAAAAAATAAAAATTTGGAGGAATAAAAAATGAGTAAAGAGTTAGACGAAATGTTACAGGAAGCACCTACATTAACCTTTGAACCATTCGCTGACACAAAGGATGAAGTAATTGTTGTAGAAGAAACAAAAAAAGAACTAGAAAGCGTAGAAGTAAAACTTACACCGGAAGAACAGAAAATGGTAAATGATTTTGCTGCACAGATTGACCTTACAAATACACAGCTTGTTCTTCAATACGGAGCTAGCAGCCAAAAAAAGATTGCGGACTTTTCAGAAACCGCATTAAACAGCGTTCGTACCAAAGACTTGGGAGAAATCGGCGAACTTCTTACTAGCGTAGTAGCAGAATTGAAAAACTTTGACGAGGAAGAAGAAAAAGGATTCCTCGATTTCTTCAAAAAGAAAAGCAATCAGCTTACAAATTTGAAGGCGAAATATGATAAAGCAGAAGTAAACATAAACAAAATTACAGACGCTATGGAAGCACATCAGATTACATTACTGAAAGATGTTGCTATGTTAGACAAATTGTATGATTTGAACTTAAATTATTTCAAAGAATTGTCTATGTACATCCTGGCTGGCAAACAAAAGCTCGAGCAGGCTAAAACTGTAGAATTACCTGCATTACTTGCAAAAGCAGAACAGAGCGGACTTCCAGAGGATACTCAGAAAGCCAAAGATTTCTCCGAAATGTGCAATCGTTTCGAAAAGAAAATTTATGACTTGGAGTTATCCCGTACAGTATCTCTTCAGATGGCACCACAAATTCGTTTGATTCAAAATAACGATACTGTCATGTCAGAAAAAATTCAGTCCACACTGGTAAACACGATTCCTCTTTGGAAAAGTCAGATGGTAATTGCCATCGGTGTAGATCACTCTACAGAAGCAGCAAGAGCTCAGCGAGAAGTAACCGATATGACCAATACCTTACTCAAGAAAAATGCCGCACAGCTTAAGGTAGCTACGATTGAAACTGCAAAAGAATCCGAACGTGGAATCATTGATATCGAAACACTTCAACAGACAAATCAGACTCTTATCAGCACCTTAGATGAAGTGATGAAGATTCAGGAAGACGGCAGAGAAAAACGTGCTGCAGCAGAAGCACAGCTTCAGCAGATTGAAGCAGAAATGCGTGAAAAACTTCTTGAGATGAGTAAATAATAAAACTCATAAACTGTAGTACGAAAGGAGCGTGACCTATGCAATTTATTCGTTCCGCAGAACTTAGACCAGGCCTTCGCATTGCAAAGCCTATTTATAACAAAGATGGTGTATTGCTCTATGAGCGCAACTCCAGACTTACGATTCCTGCTATCAACAGTATTCGAAACTTTGATTTAATAGGTATCTATATTCTCGAGCCAGCAGAACCAGTGCCTCCATTTACAAGAGAAGACTTGGAATTCGAGCAGGCACAAACTATTTACCTGTTTAAATTAAAGGACCTGTTTGAAAAAATATATAAACGTCAGCCATTGGATAAATTAGAAAATTTGGTAGATGATATTATCAAACGCTATGGCTGCCTGACCCACCGTGTCAACTTTAACCAAAACCTTCGAAGTGCACACGACTTTATGTATAAGCATGCCACTAGCGTATCAATTTTGACGGCAATGATAGGACAGCATATTGATATGCCAGAAGAAGATTTCAAATCTCTGATTACTGCTGCTTTACTTTATGGTTTCGGCTACCGTTTCCTATCCAAAAACGTTATGGACAAGGAAGAAGAATTTACCGAATATGATAACAAATCCAAGCAGGCAGCTTTGGAAAAAGGCACCATCTATCTGAACATGTCCACAGACCCAATCAGTTACCTTCCAAAAGCAATCCGTGTGATAGAATACTATATTTTATCCAACAATCCAGATCGTAAGATTGAGCATCCAACTGAGGACATACTGCTCCTTGCAGAAATTCTTAAAGTTGCCATTGAGTTTGATATGATGACGGGTATGATTATGGGTCATAAGCCAGAATCCGAAATCGTTGCTATGAATTCTTTACGAGAACGTACATCCGAATTCAACGAAACTATCGTAAATATTTTAGCTCAGTGCATACATATTATTCCTACAGGTGCAAGCGTAGACTTGTCTACCAAGGAAAAGGCAGTTGTTTTAGTAGAAAATCAAAAGAACTATATGCAGCCAGTCATTTTACGACTTCGCGATAACAATATCTATGATTTGAGTGACCCTGTGGTTCACCGCCGTATGCAGATTATAGATATAATGAAAACCATGGATAATCGTGTTGCAATCGATGTAAATACCATCAAGCAATTTAAAGCGGATAAGCGTATTATTGAAATGACACAACGCTATCGAGAACAAAAAGAAAAGGCATTAAAGGGGCTGTAAAAAAACTTCCCTAAAAGAAAAATCGCTTAGACCGTGAGGTTT
>CAYMTP010000075.1:0-7049 GCA_964393435.1 uncultured Lachnobacterium sp.
ATAAATATGTTTTACAGACAATAGTAGATTTTAATTGTAAAGGGAAATTGGTATCCGCGATTTGTGCAGCACCCAGTGTGCTAGGTGAAGCAGGATTATTGAAGGGCAAAAAAGCCACCTCTTATCCAGGATTTGAGGAGAAGTTGATTGGTGCAGATGTGATGCTAGAACCTGTGGTGGTGGATGGCAATATTATTACCAGTCGGGGCATGGGTACTGCGATTCCTTTTGCTTTAGCGATTGTGGAATATTTGTTGGATGAGGATATTGCTGATGAGTTGGGAGCAGCAATTATGTATAAATAATTCTGGGAGATAGTTATGATTCAGGTTATTTTGTGGGATATGGATGGTACTCTGTTGAATTTTGAAAAAGCCGAATACCAAGCGATACGAAGCTGTTTTGAAATCTTTGATTTGGGTGAATGCACCGATGAAATGATTGCGAGATATTCGATGATTAATAAAAGATATTGGGAACGCTTAGAGCGTAAAGAAATTACCAAGCCAGAAGTTTTAGTAGGACGTTTCGAAGAGTTTTTTGCTACCGAAAATATTCTGACCTCATGTGCCGCTGAATTTAATAAAGAATACCAGTTGCGACTAGGTGATACCATTTGTTTTTGTGACCACAGCTATGAGCTGGTAAAAAGTTTGAAAGGTCGTGTGAAACAATATGCAGTCACCAATGGAACCAAGGTTGCACAGGATAAGAAGTTAAGCAAGTCAGGTTTGATAGATTTATTGGATGACGTGTTTATTTCGGAAGAGGTTGGTGCAGAGAAGCCAGATGTACGTTTCTTTGAATATGTGTGGGAGCAGATTGGTAAGTTTTCACCAGAAGAGGTAATGATTGTTGGTGATTCCCTCACCAGCGATATGCAGGGTGGAAATAATGCAGGTATTCTCTGTTGCTGGTATAACCCAAAAGGATTGATAAACTCCAGTGATTTGAAGATTGATTATGAGATAGATGATTTACAGAAGATATTAGAGATATTAGGTTAGAGAGTTGTTTAGCCAAGTATTGCTCGACAGTCAAATTTGTAGAATAAAAAAGAACGATATGCAAGCGAGCTTGCTATCGTTCTTTTTCTTTGTCCTACTTGGCTAAAAAGTTTCAGTCTATTTCATCTGATCTTCCTGGCGTTTAATCATCTTTTTCACCATTTCACCACCGATAGAGCCGGCTTCTCTAGATGTTAAGTCACCATTATAACCACTTTTAAGGTTTACACCTACTTCGTTGGCACATTCCTGTTTGAAACGATTCATCGCTTCAGATTTTTTTGAACTAGAGTTGTTGTTTGAATTACTCATTACTGTTCACCTCCTTACAGAGTTTAATTTGTGCAAATCCGAAAAAAATATGTGATTGATAGGTTGACAATTAATGGCAAGAGTGGTTTGCTTAAAATAATAAAAAATGAATTTTAAATAGTATTTGAAATTAAATTGCATTTTATAGAGTTAGTAAGGAGGATGAAAATATGTCAAAAAGAATTCATGTTAGACCAGGTAAAGGACAGTCAAAAATGGGATTTGGAGTGGGAATTATTTTCTGTTTGATTGGACTGTTTGTAGTGATTCCAACTTTTGGATTATTCGGAATTTTCTGGACTGCAATTGCAGGCTGGATTACCTATGTAAATTATAAAAATGGTTTTACCGATGAGCAGATTGATAGTCATGTAATCGACATCGAAGATGACGGGCAGAATGTAACTGCAACAAACTATGGTGGATATCGTAGTTATTCCTATGAGGAAGAAGATGTTACAAGTGGAGATGATATGGAAGAACGTCTGAGAAAATTGCAGAATTTGTATGACCAATCTTTGATTACATACGAGGAGTATGAGCAGAAAAAGAAAGAGATTTTGGAAGAGTTATAGGAGAAACAGAAAATGAGTACAACAATACGAACTATGGCAAGAGAAGACAAATCCAGCGTAATGGAAATGATGCGAGTATTTTATGCCTCTCCAGCGGTACTTAGCAATGGCTTAGTCAGTTCGAGTTGTGGAGAATAATATGAAAAAATTATACGAGAAAAGCGAACTCTGGTTCGCAATAGCATGGATAATTGCATATTGTTTTGCGATGTCGGTAGGAGATAATTTTTCGGAGAACATTGGTATTATGAAAGTATGTACTCTGCCTATCGCCTTGCTGCTTTCCATCGGTTTATTCCTTTTTCTGAAAAAGAACGAATTGCTGGAAAACTATGGTCTTTGCGAGCCTAAAACTCCAGCTCCCAAGATGCTTTTTTATATTCCAGTGCTGATTATGCTTACTGCGAATGTATGGTATGGCATAGGTTTGTACCTATCGCCATTAGAAATGATATTGTATGTTTTAACCATGCTTTGTGTTGGATTTTTGGAAGAAATGATATTTCGTGGTTTGCTTTTTAACGCCATGAGAAAAGATGGTATCACGACAGCGATTATCGTTTCTAGTATAACCTTTGGTATGGGACATATTATAAATTTATTTAATGGTTCGGGGGTAGATCTGCTTTCAAATCTTCTTCAAGTGGTATATGCAACTGCCGCAGGGTTTATGTTTGTTATGATTTATTATAAAACGAAAAGCCTCATCGTTTGTATTGCGACACATGGTATTTTTAATGCATTGAGTGTATTTGGAAACGAGGCAGAAATAACCGACCAAAGAAAAATTATTTCTTGTGTTTTCCTCATTGTAGTTTGCGGAGGATATGCGTTGTATATTGCTCGGACAATCGAGAAGGAAAAATTAGATAGTGATATATTGAAGTCGGTATAATCGTGTAATATTATAGTATATAGATAACAAAGAATAGGGAGAAAAAACATGAAATGGTTCATCGCATCCGACATTCATGGGTCGGCATATTATTGTGAAAAATTGATACAGGCTTACAGAAAAGAGCAGGCAGACAAGATGCTATTGCTGGGAGACATTTTATACCATGGTCCACGCAATGACTTGCCAGAAGGCTATGCACCAAAGAAAGTAATCGCCATGTTAAATGAATTGGAAAATGAGATTCTCTGTGTGCGTGGTAACTGTGAAGCAGAAGTAGATCAGATGGTGTTAAATTTTCCGGTATTGGCGGATTATGCGATTTTGACGGTTGGAAAGAAAATGATTTTCGTGACACATGGACATGTATTCAACAACAACAATTTACCACCAATTAAATCAGGTGATATCTTGTTACATGGACATACCCATGTGCCAGTTTGCGAAGAATATGAAACACATATTTATATGAATCCAGGTTCTGTTTCTATTCCAAAAGAAAGCTCTCCACATAGTTATATGACATTTGATGGTGAACATTTTGAGTGGAAGACATTAGAGGGAGAAGTTTATAAGGAGTATACGTTAAAGTTATAAGCAATCGGAGGGAAATCTATGCGTACTATACTTGTTTTCGATGAAAAAAATTACACCGATGATATGCCAGTTTTTGAGCGTTTTGGCGTGCGTGCTTTGATTGAAAAGGACGGCTTGTTTGCGATGCAGCAAGGTAAGAATGGCGAGTATAAAATACCTGGTGGTGGGATGGATGAAGGCGAAACCATTACACAGGCACTCGTACGGGAAGTGGTGGAGGAAACGGGTTTGGTGATAAGAACAGAAACGATGAAAGAATTAGGCGAAATTCTAGAAGTGCGCCGAGATATCTTTGACAATAATACAAAATATATCGCACATTCTTTGCACTATAGTTGTGAAGTAGAAGATGAGGTTCTCGAAACCGGCATGACTGAAAGCGAAAAGGAAAGAGGATTTCATTTAGCATGGGTAGATATTGATACCGTAATCGAAACTAATGAAAGACTTATGACCGAAAAATGGCAGTTCCGAGATGTAGAGTTTTTGAAGTGGTACAAAGAGAATTGTATGAAATAGAGGAAACGAAAATGATAATTCGTAGAGCAAAAACAACAGATATGGATGGGATAAACAAACTACTCATGCAGGTACTGATGGTGCATCACAATGGTAGACCAGACTTGTTTAAACCAAATGCAAAGAAATACACAGATGAAGAATTGATGAGAATTATTGCAGATGATTCCACACCAATCTTTGTAGCAGTGGACGAAAATGACGAAGTATTAGGCTATGCGTTCTGTAGATTTATTCAACACATCGATAATAATATTCTGACAGATATCAAGACTTTGTACATAGATGATTTGTGTGTGGATGAGGAAAAACGTGGCATGCATATTGGAAAGCAGTTATATGAGTATGTTTTAGCTTTTGCAAAAGAAAGCGGTTGTTACAATGTGACTTTAAATGTTTGGTCGTGTAATGATAGTGCCATGAAGTTTTATGAGAAATGTGGACTTGTTCCACAGAAGGTGGGGATGGAAGTCATCCTATAGCTGAAAATGTCAAGAAAATCCCCTAGGTTTTTAGAAAAAACACTAGTATTTTCGCGAATCCTGTGCTATAATCCTTAAATGATTGCGATGGTAGAAGTATGCCTATTTATAAAACCATCGTTCGAGATAAAAAATGCTTGTATTCATATATATTAAGGAGGAAACAGTTAGTAATGAGTGTACAGGTTGAAAATTTAGAAAAAAATATGGTGAAACTTACAATTGAAGTTCCAGCAGAAGAAGTTGAAAAAGCTTTAAATGCAGCTTATCAGAAACAGAAAAATAGCATTAGCGTTCCAGGCTTCCGTAAAGGTAAAGTGCCACGCGCAATGATTGAAAAAATGTACGGACCAGAAGTGTTCTACGAAGAAGCAGCAAACAACTTAATGCAGAACAGCTATCCAGATGCTATCGAAGAAAGCGGTGTTGATGTTGTATCTCGTCCAACAGTTGACGTAGTACAGATTGAAAAAGGAAAAGCTTTTATCTACACAGCAGAAGTTGCTGTTAAACCAGAAGTTAAACTTGGTAAATACAAAGGTGTTAGCGTAACAAAAGCAAACGTTAAAGTTACAGCAGCAGAAGTAAAAGAAGCTTTAGAAGCTGAAAGAAACAAAAACGCTAGAACAGTATCTGTAACAAGAGCTGCTAAGCTTGGCGATACAGTAATGATTGATTACGAAGGTTCTGTAGATGGTGTTCCATTTGATGGTGGAAAAGCAGAAAATTCTCCATTAGAACTTGGTTCTCATTCATTTATCGATACATTCGAAGATCAGTTAGTTGGACACAAAGCTGGTGAAGAAGTAGATGTAAATGTTACATTCCCAGAACAGTACCATGCAGCTGACCTTGCTGGAAAACCAGCACTCTTCAAAGTTAAGATCAATGATGTAACAACAAAAGAACTTCCAAAATTAGATGATGAATTCGCTTCAGATGTATCTGAATTCGAAACATTAGCTGAATACAAAGAAGACTTAAAGAAACAGCTTGAAGCTAAAAAAGCAGAAGAAGCAAAACGTGAACAGGAAGACGAAGCTATCGCAGCTATCGTAGAAGCATCTGAAATGGAAATTCCAGAAGCTATGATTCAGACACAGTGTGAAGACATGGTAAATGAATTTGCACAGAGAATCGCTCAGAGTGGTCTTTCAATGGAACAGTACATGCAGTTCTCAGGACAGACAATCGACGGTTTAATGGATCAGGTTCGTCCAGAAGCTGAAACACGTATCAAAACAAGCCTTGTACTTGAAGCTATCGTAAAAGCAGAAGGTATCGAAGCTACAGATGAAGATGTAGATGCAGAAATCGAAAAGATGGCTGGCATGTATGGTATGGAAGCAGCTCAGTTAAAGAGCTACATGGGAGAAAACGAAAAAGCTTCTATGAAGAACCAGCTTGCTATTACAAAAGCTGTTGAATACATCATGGAAAACGTAAAAGAAAAAGCTGCTAAGAAAGCAAAGCAAGAAGAAACTGAAGAAGTAGCAACTACAGAAGAATAGGATTTAGTATTAAATCAAAAGAGGGTTGTCGCTGAAAAAGCGACAGCCCTTTATGAACTTTTATTAAGGAGGCATTTTACATGAGTTTAGTACCTTATGTCGTTGAACAAACTAGTAGAGGAGAAAGAAATTACGATATTTACTCCCGTTTATTAAAAGATAGAATTATCTTCCTTGGAGAAGAAGTGAATGAAACTACAGCAAGCCTTGTTGTAGCTCAGCTTTTATTCCTTGAATCAGAAGATCCAGGAAAAGATATTCAGTTATATATCAACTCTCCAGGTGGAATGGTTACAGCGGGTATGGCTATTTATGATACAATGCAGTACATCAAATGTGATGTATCTACCATCTGTATCGGACTTGCAGCAAGCATGGGTGCATTCCTTTTAGCAGGTGGTGCAAAAGGTAAAAGATATGCCCTTCCAAATGCAGAAGTAATGATTCACCAGCCATCTGGCGGTGCCAAGGGTCAGGCAACAGATATTCAGATTACAGCTGAAAACATCTTAAAGACCAAAAAGAAATTGAACGAAATCTTGGCTGCTAACACAGGAAAGACATATGAGCAGGTTGCAGCGGATACAGAGAGAGACTATTACATGAGTGCAGAGGAAGCATTGGAATATGGTCTTATTGATGGTGTCATCACAAGTCGCTAATGTTTCGCATAAATAATTAGCATAGAAAATAATAGGGGCTGCCGCAATACAACGAAATAAGGACATTGCGACAGCCTTTTTTGAGAAAGTGAGAGCAAAAATGGCAGGAAAGAAAAATGACGTAATCCGCTGTTCGTTCTGTGGTAAAACACAGGAGCAGGCAGGCGGAAGATTGATTGTTGGGCCAAATAATAGTGCATATATCTGCTATCAGTGTGTAGATATTTGTGCAGAAATCGTAGATGAAGAAGAATTCGGTGAAGTAAGTGAAAAATCTGGTGCAAAAGAAGAAATCAATCTTTTAAAACCTGAAGAATTAAAAGCCTTTTTGGACGATTATGTAATCGGTCAGGACCAGGCGAAAAAGGTATTGTCTGTAGCAGTTTACAATCATTATAAACGTGTGCTTGCAGGCGATGATTTGGGTGTAGAATTGCAGAAGAGTAATGTGCTTATGCTTGGACCAACAGGTTCAGGTAAAACACTTTT
>CAYMTP010000076.1:0-7028 GCA_964393435.1 uncultured Lachnobacterium sp.
ACAGACCAGCAGCACAGCTTGCAAATATGCATACAATCTTTAATATTGTTACTACCTGTTTATTGATTCCATTTGGAACAGTTCTTGCACAGCTTGCAACAAAGATCTTGCCAGATGCTCCAGAAGATCAGAAGACCACCTCTCTTTTGGGAAATCTCAACAAAGAATTTGGGCGTTCAAGAACACAGCTTGGTGCTGACATGATTCATATGGATTTATTACGTCAGGAGATTCAAAAGATGCTTGTTCTTGCAGATCAGAACGTAGAAAGATGTTTTAATGCTGTTTTGAATAATGATCCAGCTCTTGTAAAAGAAGCTGTTGAAACAGAAAAGGTAATCGATACTTTAAACAAGGATATCTCACAGTATATTTCAAAGATTTTGGTTAGCAGCAGTAGTGATTCAAACGTAACCAGCTTTGAGCAGTATTTTTCAATGACTGGAAATATCGAACGAATTGGTGACCATGCAATAAACATTGGGGAATATCTCGAAACCATTCGTAAGAAAAATATCGAATTCTCAGATGGTGCAAAAAAAGAGATTGCGGCTATGCGTGATATCACACAAAAAGCGATTGACAAAGTTATGCAAAAAGACGAAGATGTAACTGTATGGCTGTCTCAAATCGCTGCCATGGAACAGCAGATTGATGATATGACAAAGAACTACAGAGAGCATCATTTACAGCGTATGAGAGAGGGCCGTTGTACCGAAGAAGCATGTATTCTTTACTCAGAACTTTTAACAGATTTTGAACGTATCGGTGATCATGTGTTGAACATTGCACAGGCACGTGTAAAAATCGCTCAAGACTAACATAGAATATATTTGGAGGAAGTAGTTATGGCGAAATATAAGCAGATTTTAAAGGATTTAATCTTTACCTTGTTTATATTAGTGCTGACCTACTTCCTCAGTTATTATATGCAGTTTGTGTTTGATACAGATACATTAGTTCCTACAATGTTCGTGTTAGGAGTGTTCTTCATTTCACTGCATACAGAGGGCTATGTTTGGGGCGTATTAGCGTCCTTAGCAGGCGTTATGCTGGTAAACTTTACCTTTACAGCTCCTTATTTTGCCATTGACTTAATTACACCAGTCAATATGTTTGCGGCACTGGTTATGCTTCTCATTGCAATTATGACCAGTACCCTTACTACACAGATTAAGCAGCAGGAAAAAATTAAAGCGGACAGTGAGAAGGAGCGTATGCGAGGCAATCTGCTTCGTGCAATATCCCATGACTTGCGTACACCACTGACTTCCATTTATGGTTCTAGTTCGGTTATTATAGAAAACTATGATTCACTTAATAAGGAACGCCAGATTAAGCTTTTGCAGGAGATTCATGAGGATTCTCAATGGTTGATTCGTATGGTGGAAAATTTATTGTCTGTAACACGAATTGATGATGGCATCACCCATGTTGTGAAGAATCCGATGGTATTGGATGAATTGATTGATGCTGTAATCGTTAAATTTAATAAACATCACCCAGAACAACAGGTATACGTTGAATTGCCAGAAAACTTTATCAGTATTCCAATGGACCCAATGCTTATTGAACAGGTTTTGATTAATATTTTAGAAAATGCGTTGATTCATGCAAAGGGAATGACTGAACTGCGGTTAGTAGTTCGTGAAGGAGATAATAAGGCGATTTTCGAAGTGATGGATGATGGGTGCGGAATCCCAGAGGAAAAAATAGGAAAAATATTTAGTGGATATAGTGAGAGAGAAAATACACCAACAGATGGGTCACGAAACAATATGGGAATCGGACTATCTGTTTGTTCTACCATCATTAAAGCCCATGGCGGAGAAATATATGCGAAAAACAGACCAGAGGGCGGGGCTGTATTTGGATTTTCTTTAGAAATGGAGGAAGAGGATGAGCAACAATAAATATAAGATTTTGGTAATTGAAGATGAAGCAAATATTTGTAATTTGTTGGAAACCAGTTTAACCACAAATGGCTTTCAGGTGGTGTCGGTAGGCACATGTAGAGATGCGATTACCATGACGTTATCCTATGTGCCAGATTTGGTGATTTTAGATCTTGGCCTTCCAGACAGAGATGGACTGGAGTATATCAAAGAAATTCGTAGAAGTGATGCAACACCAATACTTGTTGTATCTGCTCGTAGCGACGAAAATGATAAGGTTTTGGCATTGGATTTGGGTGCGAACGATTACATCACCAAGCCATTTGGAAATGCAGAATTGTTGGCAAGAGTTCGTGCTGCTCTTCGTAATAGACGTTCTTCCGAAATCGAAAGTGTTTTGGATGGAAAATTCCGTCTGCATGATATGGAAATTGATTATGCTAGACGAATGGTATACATTTCAGGCGAAGAAATACGATTAACTAGAACAGAATACAATATTTTAGAAATCTTGTCCCAGAATCCAGGTAAGGTACTTACATATGCGTCTATTATCCGTAAAATTTGGGGGCCAACCGATGATGGTGGCGTCAAAAAACTTCAGGTAAATATGGCAAATATCCGCAAAAAACTTGGCTCTAAGCCAGGAGACAATAAATATATTATCAACGAATTAGGTGTGGGCTATCGTATTAGCGAGGAAAATTAAGTTCTTATCTATAATAAAAAGAATGAATAATTTCGAAATGTTTACAGAAAATAGTATTTGTGATAGAATAATTCATTATGTGGAAAAAGAGACTCTATATAAATAGGTTTTAAAAGGAAAAAAGGAGAACGACATTATGATGAAAAAAGAATATCGCAATAAACTGATTGCAACAGGTGCCCTTTTATTTGGTGTTTTATTATTTACAATCGTGGACGGTTTTGTTCGTTATGCACCAGAAGACAACACACCTGATACAGAACAAGTGAGTGATACAGAAGAGTAACGATTTAGTTAACTAGTGAGAAAAGTAAAAAATAGCTTAGATAGTTGATGCATGCTCGCATGCGTGAGACTATCTAAGCTGTTTTTTATTTGGCGATTAGCCATCTAGCGAGAGCCATAGTCGCAAAGCGACGGAAAGCCGTGAAACGGCGTGGGTCGAGCTAGCTTTGCTCACTAGTTTGTAGTGTGGAAGTTTACGCGCGGATACAAATTTCATTGATTATAGATAAAAATTCGCGCGTGATTTCTTAAAGCGTGGCATATAATTAAAAATCTTTTGTTTACGCCACAGCCAGTGGAGGGGAGATTACGGAGATGAGGTTCATTTGGGGCATATATGTAAAAACACTCTCAAAATGCCACGTTTATAAATATCACGCGCGGTAAAATTTCTACAAATGGAAAAATCAACTTCCGCGCGTCGCTTTTTATACTACAAGATAAAGAGAAAAGCTAGCTCGCGTTACGGTGCTACGCACCTTTCCGTCGCTTTGCGACTACTCCGCTCGCTACTTGTCTTATCGCCAAGTACGTCCAACAAAAAAACTCCGATAGACATTTGTATGCAAGCATACATGCCTTCGGAGTTCTTTTTTGTTGTTCTACTTTTCTCTTTATCTTAACTAAATTCTTAACTATCTCGTTATTCTTATGGTCTCTGACCCATACCGCCTTCAAGTGTAAGTGTTTCACCAGTCATATATTTGAAGTCTGGGTTAGCAAGCTGTACACAAACACGA
Organism: uncultured Lachnobacterium sp.; assembly: GCA_964393435.1. Classification (GTDB taxonomy): domain Bacteria; phylum Bacillota; class Clostridia; order Lachnospirales; family Lachnospiraceae; genus Roseburia. The sequence goes on from CAYMTP010000076.1 coordinate 3,630, forward strand.
CCGATTTCTAATTCTGAATCGCCATAGTGTCCCATTGGAGGCATATGTACGTTTGCTTTGAATGCTTCTGGATAAGCTTTTTCGAAGCCTTCAAGCTGTGCTGTCCAAGCAAGTGGACAAACAACGTTTACGTTGATTCCGTCTTTACCCCATTCTGTAGCAGCAACACGTGTAAGACCACGGATACCTTCTTTTGCAGCAGCGTAAGCACACTGTCCGAAGTTACCGAAAAGACCAGCACCTGAAGCAAAGTTGATTACAGAACCCTGTGTTTTTGCAAGGTGTGGGTAGCAAGCCTGCATATAGTGGAATGTAGCATACAAACCAGAATACATAGCTAAGTTAAACTGTTCTACTGTATGATCTGCAAGGGTAACACCTGAAGCAGAAGCCTGTGCGTTGTTAATAAGTACGTCGATACGACCAAATTTGTCAATTGTCTGTTTAACTACGTTTTCTACAACTGCTACGTTGTCAGCGCCAGCACTAACGTCAGCCTGAACTGCTAATACTTCGATGCCATAGAGTCTTTCTAATTCTTCTTTCGCATCCTCAAGCTTCTGAACGTTACGTCCAGTAATTACTAAATTACATCCTTCTTTTGCATAAGCAGTTGCGATACCATATCCGATTGAACCACAACGTCCGTCAGAAAGAACTGCTCTACCAGCACCTGTGATGATGGCTGTTTTACCTGTTAAATGTCCCATTTCAAATTCCTCCTAAAAAGTATATCCCTTATTTATAAGCTAAAAATAGCCTAGTATTGTTAAAAAAATAACAATACTAGGCTATTATATCATTATTTGCAAGAAATTCAAGTGGTTGAAGCAATGTTTTAGAGATTTAATCCAAGAGATTCTATAAGATCATTTTTAGGCATAAATCCAACTGATGTTTTTGCTAATTCGCCGTTTTTGAAAAGTAAAAGTGTAGGAATGCTGGCAACGCGGTACTGCATAGCAAGTTCATTCTGCTCATCAACGTTTACCTTTCCGACCTTTACTTTGCCTTCCAATTCTTCAGCAAGCTCAGCAATCACTGGAGAGAGCATCATACATGGTCCACACCAGCTTGCCCAGAAATCTACCAATACAGGGACATCACTTTTTAATACTTCTGCTTCAAAATTCTGTTTTGTTAAAATTACTTCTGCCATAATATATTCTCCTTTTATTTTTTTATAGTATATCATAAAAACGGAAAAAGAATGTGATTTTGTTATATTTTATGGTAAGATAAGGATTATGTAAAACTCTAGAATAGTGAGAAATACTACATTACAAGTAGATTAGAATTTAGATTAGAATTAAGGAAAGCTTATGGAATTAGTTAAAAAAGCAAAGAAAACCAGACTTCATCTTATCGATGAATACCGTGGTTTTTGGATCGTGAATATGATTGTGTATCACGGAATCTGGGATTTGGTATATATTTTTGGATGTAATTGGCAGTGGTTTAGGTCTGACATAGCACATATTTGGCAGCAGTGGGGATGTTGGAGTTTTATTTTTATCTCTGGCTTTTGCTGGCAGATGAGTAAACAGAATTTAAAAAGAGGTTTACAGGTGTTTTTCGCAGGGCTGCTTATTACAGTTGTGACACTTATCTTTATGCCGAGCTCACGAGTGATATTTGGGGTATTAACATTGCTCGGTTCTTCTATGCTTTTGATGATTCCCTGCGATGTTTTATTCAAGAAAATCAATCCTTTATTAGGTGCAATCGGAAGTTTTATCCTATTTCTCTTTGTTTATCCGATAAACGATGGATATTTGGGATTTGGTGCGCAAAAACTAATTGTATTACCAGTAGAATGGTATGACAATTTGTTTACCACTTATTTGGGATTTACGGAGCCAGGCTTTTATTCTACGGATTATTTTTCCTTATTGCCTTGGTTTTTTATGTATGTAGTTGGATATTTCACATACAGCTTTTTACTAGGCAACAGAGAAAATGCGAAAGTAGTAAATGTGTTATCAAAATCAATTTGTCCACCGCTCGGATGGATAGGGCGAAATTCTTTGATTATCTATATGCTTCATCAGCCCGTGGTTTATGGAATCCTGTATGTCTGCTTTTGTTGACAAATGTAAACAGTAATGCTATGATTTGTTTACAAAAGTAAACAAATGGAGTGTGATGAACGTGGAAGCAAATCGTATCAATCTAACAACTGCAGAGTGGAATATCATGGAGTGCCTTTGGGAGAAATCTCCTCTGACAGGACGTGAAATGACAGAGTTATTGGAAATGCGTATGGGTTGGAATCGTAGCACCACACTTACATTATTACGCCGCTTGGAAGAAAAGGGTGCGATAAAAAGTGATGATAAAGGGCGAAAAAAGACATTCTTTCCAATAATTACCCGTGAAACCGCAGCGTTACAGGAAACTGAAGATTTTTTAGAGCGTGTATATAATGGCAGTGTTAGTTTAATGCTGAGTGCCATGACAAAAAAACAGGCACTTTCCAAAAAGGAAATCGATGAATTATATGCCATGCTAAAGGAATTGGAAGGAGGAAGCTGATATGATGAATTGGATTATTTCTTCTTCTGTTTTGATTCTGGTTGTGATAGCCCTTCGTTTTTTCTTTAAGGGAAAAATCAGCCTACGCCTTCAATATGGTCTGTGGGCACTAGTGCTAGTGCGTCTGCTGTTTCCATTTTCAGTAGGAGAAACGGTGATGAGTCTGGGAAATTGGATTGAGCAGGCTTCTGATACCAAGGAAGTGCAGCAGGTGGTAGAATTAACAACGACTCCGTTACCAAGTATGACTTATAACGAGGCCTATGATATTGTGGAAGAACAATATGCGGCGCAAGGAGTAGACATTGATAAGATTCCAATAGAGGAATTTTCGGAAAACGTAGAGTATGAAGTTTTAGAAACTATGAATAGTGACTATTCCGCTATTGATATTTTGAAGATGGTTTGGATAGCTGGAATGGTAATTCTGAGTGGATGGTTTATTTTTACCAATATTCACTTTTTTAGAAAAATAAAGCAAAACAGGGTGCTTTTAGAAAATGTTGGACATCTTGGTGTGGATAGACCTCCTGTCTATAAAACAGATGTGGTAGAGACACCATGTTTATACGGATTGTTCCACCCTAGCATCTATGTAACGAGTGAGGCATTGGAGCAGGAGAATTGCTTACCACATGTGTTAGAGCATGAACGTACCCATTACCGTCATAAAGACCACATTTGGTCAGTTTTTAGAGCAGTATGCTTAATTTTGCACTGGTACAATCCACTGGTTTGGTGTGCAGCAATTCTTTCTCGAAATGACGCTGAACTAGCCTGTGATGAAGCGACAATCAAACGTCTCGGAGAAGAGGAAAGAGCTGCTTATGGACGTACACTGATAGGTTTGACCTGTGAAAAACG
>CAYMTP010000077.1:0-6919 GCA_964393435.1 uncultured Lachnobacterium sp.
GGGGACAAAAAGTGGTTCGTTTTTATGATTTAGATGGCAATTTGATTGAGGTTGGTACACCGTTTGCTCTTTTCGAATTGGTAGTTTAATGATTCTAAATGAACATTCTGGACACAGCTTAAGGTGAATGAGCAGTTGGCTAAGGGAAAATGTTTAAAGGAAATGCCAGCTGCTTGGTTTGCTTTGATAAGATTGCTAAAACCTATCCATATCCACAGGAAATTAAAAGTGAAAGAGAATTGATAGATTTAGTTAAAGCTTGTTAGGAGGTATGTGGTATGAAACTTTGGCAGAAAATATTGATTGCAGTAGCGGTGGTTGTAGCCGTAGTGCTTGTGATTTATCCAAATATTGTAATAGATACAGGTGACAGACTTCTTGTATGTAATTACACAGGGGATTTTTCTGGCTATGATGAAAACCATTCCTATAATGAGGTTTACTGTTACAATGAAAAATACGATGTTTCCATACGCACATTTGATGTGAGTAATTTTCTGTTCTTCCATGTGATTAGCATGGAATATGTAGAAGGGGATGTGAGGGAAACAGAGTTTATTTTGGAAGAATCTTATATCAAGAATTTCCTTGAAAATGCGGAGATAACAGACAATGCGAACAATATTGATCTGGCGAAATTGATTGAAGGAAAAGAAGTTATTGTAGGGAATACGAGATACTTAGGAAATGATTATGTGAATGCAATTTTTTACAAACTAGATGGCAAATATGAAGAAATGTATATATTTTATGTAGAGGATTTGTTGGTGGTTCAGGTAGGGTCGCCAGATGAGTTGCCTAAGTTTATTGCATATAAGTAATTTTTTAAGAAAGAGAAGTTTATGAAAGAAGCAATTATTAGAACAGCAACATTAGCAGATGCCTCACCAACAACAGCACCCAGTTCCATGAACATATGGGTTACACTAAAGTCGCCCAGTTTAACAACTGCTTGGAGAACATATATAATCATAAAGCGGGCGAAATGCTCGCTTTTTTCTTGGCTAAATCCTTAAAATGGGGTATAATAATTATAATTATGCGCATGGAGGAATTTGGATGAGTTTTTTAGGCTTAGAGGCATACGAATTAGTAAAAGAACAACAGCTAAATGACATAAATTCGATGGGGTATATTGTGCGTCACAAAAAGAGTGGTGCACGACTTGCTTTGATTTCGAACGACGATGACAATAAGGTTTTCTATATTGGATTCCGTACTCCGCCAACCGATGAAACGGGTGTACCACATATTATTGAACATACGGTTTTGTGTGGTTCGGAGAAGTTTCCTGTAAAGGATCCATTTATAGAATTGGTGAAGGGATCGCTTAATACTTTCTTGAATGCGATGACCTATCCTGATAGAACGGTATACCCAATTGCCAGCTACAATGACCAGGATTTCAAGAATCTCATGGATGTGTATTTGGACGCGGTATTTCATCCAAATATCTTGAAGTATGAGGAGATTTTCAAGCAGGAAGGCTGGCGCTATGAGTTAGAGGCTATTGATGCACCAATTACCATCAATGGTGTGGTGTACAATGAGATGAAGGGTGCGTATTCATCGCCAGATGAAATGCTGCAGAATCGTATCTATCAGAGCCTTTTCCCAGATAATACCTATGGTAAGGATTCGGGGGGCAATCCTACATTTATTCCAGAGTTGACCTATAAGGATTACCTAGATTTTTATAAAAAATACTATCATCCATCCAACTCATATATTTACCTCTATGGCGATTGCGATATGAAGGAACGCTTAGAGTGGTTGGACAAGGAATATTTATGCGAATATGAAGAAAGTTTTGTGGATTCCGAAATTAAAGAACAGGAACCATTCCACGAAGTAAAATATATCACAGATAAATACCCAATCGCCAGCGATGAGTCAGAAGAGAACAACACTTATCTGGCATACAGCAAGGTGGTTTGTGATATTTCCAATAAGACACTTCGTCAGGCCTTTACAGTACTTGATTATGTGCTGGTAAGTGCACCAGGAGCACCAGTGCGTCAGGCGTTAATCGACGCAGGTATCGGACAGGATGTATATGGTTCTTTTGATGATGGCACTTTACAGCCGGTGTATCATATGTATGCGAAAAATGCAAATGCCAACGATAAAGAACGTTTCGTAGAAGTGATTGAAGGCACTTTAAGAAAAATCATAGCAGAAGGCATTAACAAGACCTCTGTGTTAGCCGCAATCAATAGCTCTGAATTCCGTTTCCGTGAGGCAGATTTTGGCTCTTATCCAAAGGGACTTCTGTACGGACTGGAATGCTTGGATACATGGCTTTTTGATGACTTGATGGCTTTTGATGCCATGGAAATGCTGGATGTATTTGAATTCCTGAAAAAGCAGGTAGACAATGGATATTATGAAGAGCTGATTCAAAAATATCTGTTGGACAACACTCATGGTGCAGTGGTTTCTTTGAATCCAGAAAAAGGGCTTAACACCAAGATGGAAGAAACCTTAGAAGCAAAATTAGCAGAGTATAAAGCACAGCTTTCCAAGGAAGAATTGGAGCAGTTGATAGAAGCGACAAGACTTCTAGAGGAGTATCAGGAAACACCTTCTTCCGAAGAAGATATGAAAAAGCTTCCTATGCTAGAGCGAAAGGATATGCGAAAGAATGTCCTGACATTTAGCAATATCGAGGAAAAGATTGGAAATGTGCCAGTGGTGCGCCACGAGGTATTTACCAATGGCATCGATTATATTTCCTTTCTGTTTGATGCAGGAGATGTGGCGAAAGAGGATTTACCAATCCTAGGATTCCTTCGCAGCGTACTTGCTTTTGTAGATACAGAAAGCTATTCTTTCTCAGAACTGAATAATGTGATTAACATTCATTCTGGTGGTATTTCCAGTGGACTTACGACATATGCCGATTCCAAGGAAAAGGGAAAATATCATATGAAGTACGAATTTCGCATTAAAATGCTGGAAAGCAAGGTGGAAGAATCGTTGGCTATTTTACAGGAGATTTTACTTTCCTCAAAAGTAGATGATGTTAAGCGTTTGACAGAAATTGTGGCTCAGACAAAATCTCGTCTTCAGTCTGTTTTAAGTAGTGCAGGGCATGTTGTTTCTGCGGCTAGAAGTATTGCATATTTCTCACAGTATGGTTATATTCAGGATGCCACCACAGGTATTGGTTATTACGAAGAAATCTGTAAGATGGATGCCCAGATGAATCAGGACCCGTTGGTAGTTATTGAAAGACTCCGCAAAGTAATGAATCAAATTTTTGGTCAGGAAAGACTACTTGTAAGTTTTACTGCAGAAAAGGAATGCTTTGATAGAGCAGTACCAGCGATTCAGAAATTCGTGGAAGCACTTCCAATGGGACAGCCAGCACAGGCAGATGTTCGATATACCCTTGGACAGAAAAATGAGGCCTTTACGGATGCTTCTGCAATCCAGTACGTTTCCCGTTCTGGAAATTTTGTAAATCATGGCTTTGCATATACGGGTGCATTGAATATCCTGAAAATGATATTAAGTTATGATTATTTGTATAATAACGTGCGTGTAAAGGGCGGTGCCTATGGCTGTTCCAGTTCTTTCCTTCGTACGGGAGATTCGTACTTTACCTCATACCGAGACCCAAATCTAGGTAAGACAAATGCAGTTTACGAGAAGATTCCAGAGTATCTCCGAAGCTTTCAGGCGGATGAGCGTGAAATGACCAAGTATATCATTGGAACTCTCGGAAATATGGACGCACCTCTTTATCCAGAAGGAAAGGGCCAGCGTGCCATTACAGCATACTTGAAGAGACTGACTTTAGAGGAACTTCAGGCAGAACGAGATGAAGTTTTAAATGCTACAGATGAGGATATTCGTAAGCTGGCAGATATGATAGAAGCAGTACTTTCCGATGGTAATATCTGTGTTATCGGAAATGAAAATAATATTCAAAAAGAAAAAGAACTTTTTAAGAATATTAGAAGTTTAAACGAATAAAGAAAAGGTGAAAAGATGAACGCAAATTTTAAATCTGGTTTTGTAACCATTATTGGTAGACCAAATGTAGGCAAATCCACACTGATGAATCGTCTCATCGGTCAGAAGATTGCCATTACTTCTAACAAACCACAGACCACTCGTAACCGTATTCAGACAGTGTATACGGATATGGATAAGGGGCAGATTATTTTCCTTGATACGCCAGGTATTCATAAGGCGAAAAACAAGCTGGGAGAATACATGGTAAATGTGGCAGAAAAAACTTTAAATGAAGTGGATGTTATCCTTTGGCTAGTTGAGCCATCCAATTTTATTGGGGCAGGGGAACAGCACATCATTGAACAACTGAAAAAGGTTAACACACCAGTTATTTTAATTATTAATAAAATTGATACGGTAGAAAAGGATGCAGTATTCGAATTTATTGACACTTACCGTAAAGTTTATGATTTCGCAGAAATCATTCCTACTTCAGCTCTTCGTGGAAATAATACAGATGATATCATCGACAGTATTTTCAAGTATTTGACCTATGGTCCACAGTATTATGATGAGGATACCATTACCGATCAGCCAGAACGAGCAATCTGTGCTGAAATCATTCGTGAAAAAGCCCTTCATGCCCTAAGTGACGAGATTCCACATGGAATCGCAGTGGGCATCGACCAGATGAAGGAGCGCAAAGGAATAATTGATATTGATGCAACCATAGTTTGTGAAAGAGATTCCCACAAAGGTATCATTATTGGAAAACAAGGTGCAATGCTGAAAAAAATCGGCACCAACGCTAGATATGAAATGGAACGCCTATTAGACACAAAGGTAAATTTAAAGCTTTGGGTTAAGGTGAAAAAGGATTGGCGTGACAGCGATTTCTTAATCAAAAACTTTGGTTATAGAGAGGACCAGTAATTTTTCCAAAATTTTAAAGGGATATTTACAGCTACATTGCAAAACCTAAAATCATCGGAGGGAGATGCAATGGAGAAATCATGGGAAAACTTTTGGACAACTGGAAAGGTAGAAGATTACCTAACCTATCGAAATCGCGTAGACGAAGAAGATAAAGAGGAAAAGGAAAACAAGGTAAATGGGACAGTCAGTGATAGTGACGGGAATGGTTCTAAATACCATGCCTATTTCTGAGTACGACAAAAGAATAACGATTCTAACCAAGGAAAGAGGAAAGATTACCGCCTTTGCTAGAGGTGCAAGAAGACCCAATAGTCAGCTTTTGGCGGCGACCAATCCTTTTTCTTTTGGAGAGTTCGAACTTTTCGAAGGGAAAAGCTCCTATAATGTATCCAAAGCCACCATACATAATTATTTTCGTGAATTGACTCTGGATGTGGATGCGGCTTATATGGGATTTTATTTTCTTGAGTTTGCTGACTATTTTTGCCAGGAAAACAACGATGAAAAGGAAATGCTAAAGCTTCTTTATCAGTCTCTTAGAGCTTTGGAAAGTCCGAACTTTTCTAGTGATTTGGTCCGAGCTGTATTTGAACTCAAGGCGATGACCATAAACGGAGAAGGACCAAGTGTATTTTCCTGTATGCATTGCCACAAAACAGAGAATCTGGACTATTTTAGCGTATGGCGTGGCGGTATTTTCTGTCCAGAGTGTAAGCATGGACAAAAGACCAGGCAGATACATGAGTCGACGCGATATGCTATGCAGTTTATCGTCTCTTCTAAGGTGGAAAAGCTGTTTACTTTCCAGTTGTCGGACGAAGTATTAAAGGAACTTAAAAAAATCATGAGGGATTATTTGCATACGTATGTGAAGCATTCTTTTAAATCACTGCAAATTATTGACGAACTTATGTTGAAATAAAAAATTGAAAAGTGTATAATGTATAAGATTATTAGTTGGTTTGGAGGAAGTATTATGAAAGAAACAACCCAAAAAAGTAAACAAGTTTCAAATGAGACAAGACAAAAACAGAAACTTATGATTGCAGGTGGATTAGGAATTGTTTTGGTAATTTTGATTATCATTTTGGCAGTCTTCGTATTTGGAAGCTGTGGAACAGATTATGCAAAGGCAGATACCAATACAGTGTTTGTATTGAAAAATGGAAAAATCGTATCTACAGATGTGGAGGCTTTCAGTGAAAAGAATTATGACAAGGATGAATTGGAAGCATATGTAAAGGATATTATTGATACATATAACGAAGAAAATGGTAAGGATTCTTTGAAACAGAAATTATGCGATGTAGAAGAAAATGTGGCTACTTTGGTTCTTGAATATGCCAATGCTGATGTTTACGAAGACGTAAATGGCGTAGAGATTTTCACAGGAACTATTAAAGAAGCACAGGATGCAGGATACAGCTTTGAAGGAAGCTACGCAAAAATGGTTGATGGAAAAGCAGTTACAGCTACCGCAGATGATTTTGTAAAAGGCGAAGATTACAAGGTGGTAATTATTAAATCCAATACCAAGGTAGTAGTTCCAGGTGAAGTATGCTTTGTTTCTACTCAGAATATTTCGAAGGTAGGAGAAGACTATGTCGTAATCAAGGACGGCAGCCAGTTATTAACCGAAGAAGTGACTGTTGACACAGAGTTTGGTACAGAAGCAGAAGGCTCCGATGACTCCATCAGTGAAGAAGAGTTAGCAAATTCAGATGGAGATATCATCTTTGATTTTGGCGATGAGGAAGAAAGTGAAAGTCAGTACAGTGAAGTGCTCACTTACATCATTTATAAATAAAGACGAAAGTTGAGGAATAATTCATTATGGAAAAGACAATGGAAAAGATCGTACAGGTTGCAAAGGCTAGAGGTTTTGTATACCCAGGCTCAGAAATCTATGGCGGTCTTGCAAATACATGGGATTACGGTAATCTTGGTGTAGAATTGAAAAATAACGTAAAACGTGCTTGGTGGCAGAAATTTATTCAGGAAAACCCATACAACGTAGGTG
>CAYMTP010000078.1:0-6572 GCA_964393435.1 uncultured Lachnobacterium sp.
TTGCGTATGCACATAAAGAACGTACACGGAATACTGCTTCAAATGTGTTTGTTCTAGCTCTTAAATGAGAGATTGTTCTAAGGTATTCAAATGTATGGCGTTTTTTCTGAAGTGGGTAGTCTGGTGTAGATGCACCTTCTATAGTTACTTCTGCTGCCTGAATTTCAAATGGCTGTTTTGCTTCTGGTGTAGGAACGAGCTGACCCTTTACGATAAGAGCCGCACCTACATTGATCTTTTCGATTTCTGCAAAGTTTGCAAGACCATCTGAATATACAACCTGGATAGGTTCAAAAAATGTACCATCGTTAATTACGAGGAAACCAAAGTTCTTAGAACTACGGTTGCTACGTACCCATCCACCGATAGTTACTTCTGTATTTTCATATTTTTTCTGTTCACGGAATATATCCCTAATGTTTACTAAATCCATTTTCATATCTCCTTTACTGATAATTATCCATTACATAATCTCTAACAGCATTCTGATTTAATAAGTATTCTTTTCCACATTCAACATTACCAACACCAATCATTCTGTAGATATTATCTTCTTCCGAGAAGAAAGAATTCTCTTCGGCAACACTCATAATAGATGAAACATACTCTTCACGTTCTTTTTCATCTACAGTTAATTTAGCATCTTTTACAAGAGCTTGGAATACCAATTCCGCTTTAATCTGTGTCTGTAATGAGGATGCCCACTGTACCTTTATCGCATCTAATGTGGTTCCATAATAATATGCAAGGAGTGTCTCCAAGTCGATTTGGGTACAATATAATTCTACGAAAAGATCCTGATATTCTTCCAAGCGAAGATTCAGGTAATCCTCTGGAATCTCAAATGTGCTCTCCTCGATTAAATAATTGATAAGATAATTATATGCAAGCTCTTCCTTCATCACCTGCATAAAATCCTCTACTGTTGAGACACCATAGCTCTTCGAGAAGTTCTCTTCCACCATTGCATCGGTAATGTTTTCAGGTGTTACTTCCGTATAAATCGCTTTTACTGTAAATTCAAAGGTAGTCAACTGACCTGCAAGATCTTCGTTGGAATATTCTGTTGGGAAAGTAACCTCACTACTGGTTTTCTGTCCTATTTTTGCACCCACTAAACCATCTGAAAAACCATCAATGAAATATCCAGATGCTTCTCCAGAAGAAGTATCAATACCACAGTTGTTTGTAACATCAATCCACTGGTCTGTCGCAGTACCACCGGAAAACGCTTCCCCATTCAAATATCCTGTGTAATCTGTTTTTACAATATCACCTGCCTGTACTGTGTCACGGTCTGTTACCTCCATAACACCAATATCTGCACTATACACAACAGTACTGAAATATGACTTCACTCTCTCGTCCGTCACTTCATAGTCCCCTGTCAAAATCGCAGAAAAATCCTTGTAATCTGCAAGCTCTGTAATGGATGGCTGTTCTACCTCTTTGTCATTTCCATTCTGTGTATCATCTGTATTTGAATCACCGCATGCCCCCAAAGATAAGGTCATTACAGCACACAATAATACCGCTAATAATCTCTTTTTCATAATTATTTCTCTCCTTACTATATTTCAGTAAATTTATGAACTGATAAATGATACCATATTTTTCCCAAAAATACAAACACTTAAGCATATTCACATTGATTTTTTCTATTTTTTTTGTTAGAATAATCGTTAGTGAAATCAAAGGAGGGAAAAATATGCCAGAAATCAGTACAAGCGCTATTGTCTTGTTAGTTGTCATAGTTATTGCAATCGCTATTATTGTTGCTTTATATTTCTTAGGCAAAAAGACACAGGCTAAGAAAGAAGAGCAGGACGCTCAGATGGCAGCTGTTGCACAGACCGTATCTATGTTGATTATTGATAAGAAAAAGATGAAAATAAAGGATTCTGGACTTCCACAGGCTGTAATCGACCAAACCCCTTGGTACATGCGTTGGACCAAGCTTCCAATTGTTAAAGCAAAGGTTGGACCAAAGGTTATGACTTTAATTGCCGATGAAGCAATCTTTTCTGACATTCCTGTAAAAAAGGAAGTAAAAGCTACTGTTAGCGGAATCTATATCACAGGTGTAAAAGGTCTTCGTGGACCACTTGAAAAACCAGCAGAAAAGAAATCTTGGCGTGCAAAGCTGAAAGACAAATATGACAGTTTAAACGCTGAACTTAAAGAAGATTCCAAGAAGCAGGAAAACAAGAAATCTAAGAAAAAGTAAAAAAAGGGGGCACACGCCCCCTTTTATATTTTAAATTCTTTGAGTCCTTTAGACTTTATATTAATACTAATGTTGCAATCCGCCACAAACTCTTGGTTCATTTCCATACCATATTCCACAGAAATATCAATTTCATTTTCGGATTCTTTAATTTCTACTTTTTTTCCATCAATTCCCATGGTAAGACTTCCGTATGGTGTGTAGTAATGGGTAATATTCTTTACATTTTCCTCGAAAACCATATGCACATTGACGACGCCATTCTTGGTAAGCTCCATCTGTCCATTTGAAATCTTGATACGATTCTTGGTGACTTGAGCCTCCCCCTCCATAACCTCTTCATAAAGAATATAGTGCTTATTGTTCTTATAAAAATATTCTCCAGCAACAATCATTTCAATTGGCTCGCCATCGGTTTCTGGTCCATTCTGAAGACCACAAATCGTGATAATTACATCTTTTGTCATTTCAAATTCCTCAACTTATAAATTTAGGTACATTATAACATCTTACTGAAAGAATTCAAGGAATTTAAAACGCACCTTCACCTCACCCGAATCAAACACATCCGCATATTCCCATGGGCTTAACACCTCTCGCAAGGCCTCCCCAGCATCTTCCTCTATCACTTCGAATACAGAGCCACGGAAGCACATATTAGGATAAAGCACGCACCACCAATTTTGTCCTTCACCCTCTCCAATTATAATCTGCAAAGCTTCGTACTCGCCCTTTGGAAAAGTATAAGACCCATAGCTTTTTTCTGGAAAGTCCGTGCGGGTAATTCGTGCAGTCACATTGTAGTCATATCCATTTTCCACCAATGTATTTTTTGCTACTGCAATGACTCCACCGATATTCTTCCCTATAATTTGTTTGGTCTCGTCCAGGCTTTCTGCCTCCTCTAAAAGTGGCTGCAAATATATGCCCACTGCATCTCTCACCTTTTCTTTTACCGCCTGGTCCTCGCTGCTGTCACTATTCGCCAGCACATGAAAACGCAGTATTTTGGATGCGATAGATGGCTGTAACAAATCATTGCCTAAAACGCTGGTCCAAATATATAAAAAAACAATTGCTCCTGCTATGATATAAAAAATTGTATGCTTCATTTGATAACCCTCCATATGAGAAGCAAATATGCTTTTGCTTCACTCTACTTCAGATTCTTGCCAGCTTTTTCCAGAAGTATTCATATAACCTTTCCATTCCACAAAATTTTCTTCCGCTTCAAGATATGGCAGATACAAAACCATAGACTGATTTTCCTTCTCGTCCATCAAATCCCCCAGCGTCAAAAGCCTATCCTTTTTTTCCTCATGTTTCTTTAAATATTCCTCCAAATAGGAGCCCAAATCCTCCGTTATATTCTTCTCCAGCTCAAATAAATCATCCACATCATCTACCACACACACATAAGTATTACGCGGAAATTCTTCTGTTTCTGCCAGCTTGTCCAGCATTGCATTATATTGATTTTGCTGCTCTAGCAAGTCCTCTTCTAATACAAGTACCTTCAAATGGTTATAATCTGGAATTTTATTTAAACGATCCACATTCTCTGTTTTTTCTTCCTTAAAACTTGCGTAATAAGTGACTTTTCCATTTTCCATCTCCACCATTACAGCCATTGGGAAACACCGCTCCTCTAATTCGGTGGAACTACATCCCGCCAGCAAAAAACTCGCTAGAATAACCAGCAAACAAATTTTTTTCTTGAACATCATTTTTTCCTCCTAACCAATAATAAAAGCATAGGTACTACTACCATAAATGGTACTGCCCCATATCTATAATAGCCCAAAAACACTTCCAGCAATCCCGCATTCAAATGCATTCCATAGGCCACCAAAAATACTGCCGCCCCAGGCAACGCCACCTGCCACCATTTCAGTTTTCTTTCTTGCTTCACACCAAGCTCAACTAACATTCGCACTCCATAATGCAGATGCAGATTCAGGAGTGCATACAGGGTAAAAAACCAAACTGCCAGCATAAGCGCGTCCATTCTTTTCAAAAAATTTCCTTCAAACTGAATCGTACTCATCAGGGTGACCACGGGGAAGCGTAGACTTGCCAGGCTTTTTGCCCCAAAGTTTCCCACAAGAAGCAGATAACTCCCTAATAGAATAACTCCTGAAAAAATAACGGATACCGCTACCGTCTTCACAATATTTCTACCGTAATTTTTTTCCTTTTCACCGATGAGAAAAAGGGAGAAAAACAGCGGTGTCAAAAACAGAAAGACCAGATAGGTTCCTCTTCCTAAATTCGTACTGTCCCATTGCAAAATAGGCTCTATATATGCCCATTCGAGATTTCTCACCGTTGCCAGCATCATTGCAATATAAGGAACTAAGATAAACCAAAACAACACCTCATATACTCTTGCACGACTCTCGATGCCACCACTCACTGCATACGCTGCTACTACTACAATAAGCAGCAGAATCAACAGATACGAAGATTCCTGCACCAAACTATACTGCATAAGGTTTGCGAACACATACGCACAAAAACCTGCGGTAATAATACTGTGAAGCATGACCAAAAGGAACACTCCTTTTCCAATCCAAGGACTAACCTTCTCCCGCAGATAGGTCACCATATCGGTTTTCATTTTTTTCATAATCCAGCCTAGATAGAATAAATAAACAAGACCGCAACCGGTACCCAAAGCAATGGCATATATACCACTGACACCACACATGCTTGCTAGATACGGCGGCAAAAGTAAGGTCGCAATCCCCATCAAATCAAACACATACAAACGCAGGGTTTGTCTGCTGGATATTTTACCGTTATTTACATACATATTATTTTTCTTTCTTTTTTAGTTTGGTTCTTTCGTGTGGGTTGGCATAGATTGGACGCTTCCATAACATACGCAGTGGAAATCGCACGAAGGAATCCTTTTCATCCTGATACCCATTGAGCTGTGCTCCCACGTAAGGAGAAAGGTATGGCACATCGAAGCTTTTGAGACTTGCCATGTGCACCAGCACGAGAAAAAGTCCAATCAAAAATCCAAAAAAGCCAAACCAAGCCGACAACGCAATCAATAAAAATTTCAAAATTCGAAAGGAAAACGCAAACTCCTCATTTGGAATCGCAAAAGAACATAGGGCAGTAAATGCCACTACGATAACCACGATAGGACTTACCAAATTTGCCTCTACCGCTGCCTGACCGATAATAAGACCGCCAACGATACCAATCGTATTTCCCATGGTTCCAGGAAGACGCACTCCTGCTTCACGAATCAATTCAAAGGACAGCTCCATAAGAAGCACCTCTAGAGCTGCCGGAAAAGGCACGCCCTGTCTCGCCTGCCAAAAGGATAACAGCAGCGGTGTCGGCAAAATCTGTGTATGAAAATTGGTAACTGCCAGATACAACCCAGGCAGAGTGAATGAGAAGAAAGCTGCCACATATCGAATCAATCGTGCAAATGTCGCCATATGAAAACGATTGTAATAATCATCCGTCGTTTTCATAAAGGAATTCACATCCGTCGGAAGCAAAAGTGCCACTGGCGAATTGTCCACCAGCACTACAACTTTTCCATTTAATACTTCCATCGCTGCTCGGTCCGGCCTCCTAGTGGACTGAAACTGTGGGAAAGGCGACGCCCACGATTCTTCTGCCAGTTGTTCCATGACTCCACTATCCATGACTCCATCAATATCATATGCGGTCAGTCGTCTATGGATTTCCTGAACCAGATTCGGGTCGGCCAGCCCTTCCACATAAACGATTGCCACATTGGTAAAGGAGCGTACCCCTACCTGAAATTCTTTAACCTTTAACTGCGTATTACGAATACGTTTTCGTATCAAAGCAGTATTTGCTTTTTCTGACTCTGTAAAACTTTCATTAGAACCGCGAACTACCTTTTCTGCCTCAGATGTGCCCACACCCATTTTAGGATAACCTTGGTCGGGCACCTTTAATGCAGTGGCTACTCCATCGATAAATAAGACGGAATCTCCAGTCAGCACCCCGCGAATAGCATCCTCCATATACTCATAAGGGTCCGCATCCGATAAAGCAAACGCATTTCCTTTTATCGTCTCTGCAATCTGTGCCTCGGACAATCCTTCCAAATATACGAGCATCCTGCCCAACACATTGATCATATTGTTGCCCGCATTCACCTCGATATAACAGACAAATCCTTTCACCTTTCCATTTTTCCCTATCGCAAGCTTACGCATTTTCAAATCATCACAATTGGAAAACGCCTGCTTTACTGCCTTTTCATTTTCCTCTATTTTGGGCGAAATCAACTGTTTTTGCATAAAAAAAGAACACCTCAATTTCTTAAGATGTTCTTAGTATGTGT
>CAYMTP010000079.1:0-6556 GCA_964393435.1 uncultured Lachnobacterium sp.
TATTTCTTCCTCTGGAAGCGTTACTTCCTCTGGAATTAAATTCTCCTCAATCGCTTCCTGTACCGTCATGGTATCTATGTAAAAATCTTCCTCATTTGGCTCAAACTCTTCTACCGACTTTTCCTGTTCTCCAATAACGGTATCCTTTTCTAACAGTGAATCAGGTATTACTGGAAGTTTCTGGGTAAGTCCCTTGATTTGAATGTCGATTTCTTCATTTTCTGTATTCAAACGAGAAATCTCTTTATCCAAAATAGAATTCATACTCTCGAAAAGCATCCCCGCTTCCATTACCTCTTCTGCAGAAGCCTGATTCAAATCTACTTTTGGAGAAACTACAGCTTCAATCTTTGGTATAACATCATTTAATCGATCCATGATGTCTTCTGCTTCGTTCAAAGCACGCGCTTTTGCAGATTCCAGTTTTCTCTGCTCTGCCTCTTGCAAAGCTGTTTCAGCTGCACGTTTTGTCTTTTCCCATTCCTCCAAAACCTCTGCAATCGTCATCTGTCCAGTAATCTGCTGCTCTATCTGTGCCTTTTCCTTCATTACTAGACTAATCTGCCCATCGTCCTCTTCACCTAATAGTTCTTGGAAGTTTATTCTCAATGATCCGTCAATCTCTTCATCTGTTTCAATGTTAAGCTCTGCCTCTTTTGCAGCTAACTCCTCTTCTGTTGGAAGCTGTAAATATGGAATCTCTTCCGCAATTTTCTTAATATTATCCATGGTTCCCACAACAGTCTCTTTCTCTGTTGCTTCCATGATTTGCTGCATTCCTTTTACAATTTCTTCCTGCAAATTAGTCGTATTAAATCGACTTGGATTCAATGTAATCTGAGGAATTACCACTGGTTCGCGTACAAACTCTCCTGCGCGTTCCATTTCTGCAGCACTAATTACTGTCTTGCCTTCTTTTTCGTGTCTAAACTGTCTATACTTCTCTTCCTGAGATTTGGTAAGTGGCTGATAAAGCATTTTTAACTCAAGAGCTCTTTCTACATAAGGACCGTCTCCAAACCACAATATCAATTCATCACATGCATCAATACATTTATCTATCATGCCGACCTTGTGGTAAAGATATGCTAATTCAAATGCCCACTCTTCCGTGTACTCTTTATCCTTGAATTCCTCTAAAATAGGAATCAATTCTAAAAAAGAACCGCCTTGAGCCTTCTTGATATTATACTTCAAAACATACTTCTGATTATCATGTGGAGCAATATCTACAAACTCCTCATAATACTCATTAGCTGCTTCATAATCCTTCATTTTAATCGCTACTTCTGCCAAACGATAAATGATAGTTCTTCCAATTGGTGAACGATCATACGCATTTAAAAGAATATCTCGAGCATCTTCGTATCTTTCTACTTTTTCGTATACCTCGCCAGCCCTTACTAAGGCATTCACGTTTTTTATTTTATTCCAATTAATGGAGTCAGCAATCTCTGCTGCATCCTCGAATTTTCCCTCTGTAACAAAGGTTTTCATCTGATCCAATTTCAAATTGTATTCGTATTTATCCAATGGTGTCACCTCTAATAAAAAGTTAGACTAATCTAGTTTTAGTTTATCATAGACCACCAAAATAAACAATAAAAAAAGCACCAAACTATATGTTTTTCCTACTAGTTTGGTGCTTTTGATTACTCTTCTGAAATGTTTTGTGTTTCTGTTTCTTTTTCGTATTTTATTTCTTTGGTTTTTTCATCAATTTCAATTAATGCTACATATTCATCTGTGTCTATAGGTAGATTCTGTTTTCTCATTCGATGTGTGATAATTTGTTGCAAAACATAATAAATTACGGCAAAAACTGGTACACCAAAGAGCATTCCAAAGAATCCAAATAATCCCCCAGCTATTAAAATAGAAGTTAATACCCAGAAAGATGACAATCCTGTCTGCTCCCCTAAAATCTTAGGTCCGATAATATTTCCATCTACCTGCTGCAAAATAAGAATAAAAATTGCTAAATATAAACCATGAATTGGACTCTGAATTAATACCAAAATAATAGATGGAATCGCTCCAATAAATGGTCCAAAAAATGGAATTATATTTGTAACACCGATAATAACTGCCACCAAGAAAGCACTTGGCGTTGACATAAGTAAACAACCGATGTAAGCAATAACACCAATGATCGCTGAATCAATGATTTTACCAATTACAAATCCACCAAAAATCTTGTTTGATTTTCTCACTGTATCGATAATAATGTTTCCTGTTTTTGGTGGAAAAATAGCATAAATGATTTTCTTGCTCTGTCCAATCAATGTTTCCTGAATAGACATTACATATACCACTACAATGATACCAATAATAAAATTCAAAATTGTTTTTATAATAGAGAAAACTCCAGATGTAATCTGTGCAATATACTGCTGTGCCAACGGCAACAACTCTGTTTTTGCCCAATTTTCTACTTCAGTAGTTATCGTTGTCATTGCATCGCCTACAAATGCAGCAAACGAGCTGTCACCCAATCCTATTTCCTGAATCCATATTACAAAGGACTCAATATATCCAGGCATCGTATCAAATAAACCTAAAACACTTGTTACTAAAGCTGGTACCATCATAGCGATTAATACTGCAATAATGATAAACAGGAAAATGATTGCTCCTGTAATACTAATTCCTCTGGCCCACTTTTTGGCTTTTTCCTCTTTCATTTTCTTGGAAAGCAAAAATTTAAGTACTGGTTTTTCTATAAAATCTTTTACAGGCATAAGTAAATACGCCAACGCTAAACCTATAATAATTGGCTCTGCTGATTTTGTAATATTACCAATTACCACTGATATACTTTCCCATCGAAATAAAACAAAAAAGAATATAATACATGCAGCTACGGTTAAAAAGGCTGTAACGCCTATCTTAAAATAATGATTCCAAGAATGACCTTTTTTCTTTTCACGTTCTATAATTTTTTCTTGTTCAGACACTCTAATTTCCTAGCCTCGATAATAATTAATCAGGCATCCTTTCAAAATGATATCTTTCTCGTCTGGAGTGAGTTCTGCCATTTTTAATTCAAACTCTTTTAATTCTCCATTTTTTACTACGTAAGCAGCAAATTCTGTTTTTCCTTCTTCAATCGCTGACTGAATATCTGGAATGAACAAGTAATCAAGATTTTCAAAAGGTAATTCTCCTTCATCGATAATAAATGGAAGCATACCCCAGTTAATTAAGTTCGAACGATATCTCTTCGTTGCATATTCATTTGCGATATTTGCCCATCCACCAAGTACTTTCTGGCAAGAAGCAGCCTGTTCACGAGCAGATCCATCACCTGGCTTTACTGCAAAAATAGTGCTACCAAATCCAACGTTTCCTTTTCCTGCCTCTGGGAATTGTGTCTGAATTACTTCCATAACTGGCTTTAATTCCTCTACAACATCCAATGGGCATGTGCCTTCTTCCACTGCCTTCTGTGCCTTCTGGATTTCCTTCGCACGACTTACGTACATTGGATCTTTTCTGGAAAGCGCAAATTCAGCAAGTCCTAATGGATTAGAACGGAAAGATGAGGTTTCTCCTGAAGGAATCAATTCATCTGTGGTAGTAACTGGATCATGAATCTCTGAAACTACTTTAAGTACCAGATTCTGTGGCAATGCGCTCATTGCTGGCCAATCCTTGATATTTGGACCAAAATGAATTTCCTCATCTGGATTTGCTACACCCTTACTATCAAATACTCTATTTTCATAGATTGATTTATCGAAATAGTATTTTGGTTTTGTATAATTTACATCAACATCTGTTGCTGCTGTTAAATAACCCTTATTTGCTGCTGTTGCTGCAATAGAACGTGCATCCATGAGAGCAACAGAGGAAATCTGTCCATTCTGAACCTTAGAACCTTCACGGTTAGGGAAGTTTCTAGTAGAATGACGAATCGAAAACGCGTTATTTGCTGGAGTATCTCCTGCACCAAAACATGGTCCGCAAAATGCCGTTTTTACAACTGCACCAGATGCCATAAGCTTAGCAACCGCACCATTCTTTACAAGTTCCATATAAACTGGTGTAGAAGCTGGATATACACTTAATGTAAACTCATCAGCACCGATTGAATTTCCATTTAATATGTCTGCTGCGTCACAGATATTTTCAAATCCGCCACCTGCACAGCCTGCAATGATACCCTGATCTACATAAAGCTTTCCATTTCTCACCTTGCTCTTTAAATCAAGTTTTACCTTGCCATCAAAGCTTACTTCTGCACGTTTTTCACAATCATCTAAAATGTCCATAAGATTTGCATTTAATTCATCAATTGTATATACATTGCTTGGATGGAATGGCATTGCGATCATAGGTCTGATTTCACTTAAATCGATTTCAATAAAACTATCGTAATATGCCACTTCTCCTGGGTTTAATTCTTTGTATTCTTCTTCTCTTCCATGAATTTCGTAGAATTCTTCTACCTTGCTATCTGTTTTCCAAATAGAAGAAAGGCATGTAGTTTCTGTTGTCATAACATCTACACCAATACGAAAATCTACACTTAAGTTATCTACGCCAGGTCCAACAAATTCCATAACCTTGTTCTTTACAAAGCCGTTGCCAAACACTTCGCCAATAATTGCAAGTGCCACGTCCTGTGGACCTACTCCAACAATTGGTTTACCTGTAAGATAGATACCTACTACTTCTGGTCTATCAATATCATACGTTTTGTTTAACAACTGTTTTACTAACTCTGGTCCGCCTTCACCAACTGCCATGGTACCTAAAGCACCATATCGAGTATGAGAATCAGACCCAAGAATCATCTTTCCTCCACCTGCAAGCATTTCTCTTGCAAACTGGTGAATAACTGCCTGATGAGGTGGCACATAAACTCCACCATATTTTTTCGCACAAGTAAGTCCAAACATATGGTCATCTTCGTTGATGGTCCCACCTACTGCACATAAACTGTTATGACAGTTTGTAAGTACATAAGGCATTGGAAATTTCTCCAATCCAGACGCACGTGCAGTCTGAATAATACCAACAAATGTAATGTCATGTGAAGTCAACTTATCAAATTTAATCTGGAGTTTTTCCATATTGCCAGACGTATTATGTTCTTTTAAAATTCCATAGGCAATTGTATTTTCTTTTGCCTCTTCTTTAGAAACAATCCTTCCTACTTTGGAAGCAACTGCTTCCTGTGCATCTAATGCCTCTAAAATAATTTCTTCTCCACGTACCAAATAAGCACCCTGCTTATATAACTTCATCCGCTAGTCCTCCTATTACCTTTCTGCCTTAAACTTTTATTTTTTACCTGATGTAAATCCCTTTAACATATTCTGAAAACGTTCACCTTTTTCTTTAGACGCCTTCGCCCTTTGCTCAATTTCCTTGCCTTCTTTCCACTGGAAATAATCCGCATCCAAATCAACCTTAATATCTACCTGAGGTGCTTCCGAAACCTTGCTTGTTTCTTCTTTTACATCATCTTCTAAAGAAATACCCATCTTCTCGAAATATTCCTGATTAATCTTTACCTCTGTTTGACGATTTGCGTAAATATTTCTTTCGCGTTCTTCTATCGGTTTACCGCTTTCTTTTTGACGCTTAATCTCACGATTTCTTTCATCAATGAGTTTTAAATATTTCTCTGTATCTAATAAATCCTGAAGTGTCGATTTTAATTC
Source organism: uncultured Lachnobacterium sp. (assembly GCA_964393435.1). Taxonomy (GTDB): domain Bacteria; phylum Bacillota; class Clostridia; order Lachnospirales; family Lachnospiraceae; genus Roseburia. The sequence goes on from CAYMTP010000079.1 coordinate 5,673, forward strand.
CAACTGATTACTCTTAATTAATTTTTCTTGTTCTTTCAATTGGAAATTCATTTTTGTATAGATATCTGCAATTGACGCATCTGCCTCTTTCATAATTTCCTGAACGCGATTTAAAGCTTCATCGGTGTACATAACAGATGCTGCATACACATCTTCTGCCTTACGGCTAGCATTCCAAACAATTTCATCTCCCTTTTTGTGAAATTCACGTTCTGCTCTATCTCGACTTTGTTTTGTTAGCTCATATTCATCCATAATATCATACATAGATTTATTTAATTGAGTCAAAAGATCTAACATTTCTTGTTTATCAACAATTACTTTACTTGGTTCCTTTGCATACGGTTCACTTTTAGAAAGTAATACATGTAAACTTCTAAGAACCTTTTCTATATTATCCTGTGCACTCATTCTTTCTCCAATCCTTTGTTTCTAATCATTAGAAACCTTCTCCCTAGTATATTTTACTATTTTACTTGAAAATTTATAGAACGTAAATAGTAATATAATAATTTTAGCTATAAAAAAACTCCCTAAGTCAAATCTTAGAGAGTTTTAGAGGCGACAATCGGATTTGAACCGATGATAAGGGTGTTGCAGACCCGTGCCTTACCACTTGGCTATGTCGCCATATGACTCCTACGGGAATCGAACCCGTGTTACCGCCGTGAAAGGGCGATGTCTTAACCGCTTGACCAAGGAGCCAGCTATTTAATTACGTCTTTCGACGAACTCCCCAAGTAGGACTTGAACCTACGACACTTCGGTTAACAGCCGAATGCTCTACCGACTGAGCTATTGAGGATTATGCTTTATGCATTTTTGAAGGATATACCTTCAAAACTTCACACAGATTTTGATGTAACAAACTATTCCAAAAGTTT
>CAYMTP010000080.1:0-6516 GCA_964393435.1 uncultured Lachnobacterium sp.
TTCCAAAAATTAGTGGAGACAGCAAAGGAGTATCGTATTACTCACATTGATAAAGTATTCATAGATACAGTGATTTCACAGTAGGCCAATGCTTTTGGGTTGACATATAAAATCGAAACGCATAAAATATAAATGTACAAACTAAATAATAGCTCTTCGGGGCAGGGTGCCGCAAAGACTTTTGCGAATTCCCGACCGACGGTGAGATTGTTTTTAACATGAAAGTCCGTGAACCACCAAAGGTGGCCGATCTGGTGCGATTCCAGAACCGACAGTATAGTCTGGATGAGAGAGGAGAACAAAACTATGAAGAACAAATTTAATGCACGTTATGTTGCAGTCACAGGAATGCTTTCTGCCATCGGATTTATTCTGATGTATGTAGAGATTAGCATTCCAATCATGCCACCATTTATCAAAATGGATTTGTCTGAATTACCAGCTCTGATTGGTTCCTTTGCATATGGACCTCTGTGTGGAATCCTTATTTGCTTAATTAAAAACTTGTTGCATATGCCAGTTTCCACTACGGCGTGTGTTGGGGAATTTGCAAATTTTCTTTTAGGTGCAGTTTTTGTTGGAACCGCTGGATTTATTTATGCAAAGAAAAAGACAAAAAAGAATGCGACGATTGCAGCTACTTTAGGAGCAGTGCTTATGGGAATCCTTTCTATTCCTGTAAACTACTTTATTACCTATCCGTTTTACTACAACTTTATGTCGGAAGAGGCAATTCTACAGGCGTATCAGTTGATCGTTCCTTCTATGGAATCAATCCTACAGTGCCTGGTTTGTTTCAATTTTCCATTTACGATAGTAAAAGGTTTGATATCCGTAGCTATTTCGCTTTTGGTGTACAAACACTTATCCCCATTGTTGAAAGGGAAAAATTAAATATAGGTATATTAGGAAAGGCGTTATGCAAACGTCTTTCTTTTTTTGCTTGAAGATGTTATAATATTTCAATAAATTATTTTTTGGAGAGAGAAATGAAAGTAACATTAGATATCAAATTAGACGCAAAAGATTTATTCAAATTTAACATGCTTCAGGCGTATCGCGGAATGCAGGGGATTCTATCCATTGTTTTACCAGTTTTGATATTTGCTTATGCTGTAACAACCTATGGTGATGTAAGTATCGGTTCCACATTGGTGTATGTAGGTTTGGGAATTGTATTTTTAATATATGTACCAGTTTCTTTATGGCTTCGTGTGAAAAAGATTGTAAAGGATGAAAACAACGCCCTTTCCAAAATACTTCACTACGAATTTGAAGAAGAGTTCATTCGCGTTTCTGTAGGAGAGGAAAGTGTAGAATTTAAATGGGAAAATATTTTCCAGATGAAAACCTCTGGAAAAATGCTTTTGGTATATACCAATCGTATCAATGCCTATATCTTGCCATTAGCACAGGTGGGGGAAAAGTACGAAGAACTCTCCGAATTGGCTCATAGTAAATTAGAGAAACATCGTATCAAAATGAAATAAACAGGAGTTCAATTATTATATGGAACAGATACAAATTATAGAAAGCTTTTCGCCAGAAGATACCTTGGAACTAGGTAGAAAAATGGGAAGAGAAGCTCTGCCAGGTGATGTATATACTTTAATCGGTGACCTTGGCGTAGGAAAGACGGTTTTTACGCAAGGGATTGCGGAAGGGTTGGAAATCGAGGAATCTATTTGTAGTCCTACCTTTACTATCGTACAGGTGTATGAAGAAGGTCGTATGCCATTTTATCATTTTGACGTATATCGTATCGGCGATATTGAGGAAATGGATGAAATAGGATATGAGGATTACTTCTATGGTGAAGGACTATGTATGATAGAGTGGGCAAACCTCATCGAGGAAATCATCCCATCGCATCACAAGGAAATCACCATTGAAAAGGATTTAGAAAAAGGTTTTGATTATCGTAAAATCACCATTAGAGAATTTTAGTAAAAGAGGTTGACTAAAATTATGAAGATATTAGCAATTGAAAGCTCTGGCTTAGTAGCTAGTGTAGCAGTCATAGAAAACAATACCCTTTTGGGTGAATACACTATGAATCACAAAAAGACCCATTCCCAGACATTGCTTCCAATGTTGGAGGAGTTGGCTCAGATGATAGAATTGGATTTAAACAGTATTGATGCCATTGCAGTTTCACAGGGACCTGGTTCTTTTACCGGACTTCGCATTGGTTCTGCAACAGCAAAGGGATTAGGTCTTGCCTTAGATAAGCCGATTATCCCAGTTCCTACTGTGGACGCATTGGCATTCAACCTTTGGGGAACAGACAAGCTGGTTTGTCCACTTATGGATGCTCGCAGACAACAGGCATATACCGGTTTATATACGTTCGAAAATGGAAAGCTTCATACCGTGGTGCCACAGTGTGCAGTAGATATCAGTGAGGTTGCTGCGGAAGTAAATAAGCAGGGCAGAGAAGTCATTTTCTTGGGTGACGGAGTACCAGTGTTCGCAGATTATTTGGCTGAAAATGTAACTGTGCCATATTCTTTTGCACCAGCTACCTGTCATATCCAAAGAGCAACAAGTGTGGCGGCTTTAGGAGAAGTGCTTTATCAAAAAGGTATTGTGGAATCTGCAAGAGAGCACAAGCCAGAGTATTTAAGACTTTCTCAGGCAGAGCGTGAAAGAGCAGAAAAGGAACGAGATTTTAAAATATGTTAATTCGTAGAATGAAGTTAGATGACATCCAGGCAGTTGCTGATATCGAGAAGCAATGTTTTTCCCAGCCTTGGAGTGAAAAAAGCTTTGAAGATTCTATTTCGAGAGAGGACACCATTTTCCTTGTGTGTGAGGAGGAGGTAATCACGGGTTATATTGGAATGTATCTTAGCTTTGACGAAGCCAGCATTACCAATGTAGCAGTATTACCAGACTTCCGTAAAAAAGGCTGTGGTCAGCAACTGGTAGTAGCTGCGAAGGAGGCCGCAAAGGAAGCTGGTTCAGAGTGTATTTTTCTAGAGGTTCGGGTGTCCAATACACCAGCGATTTCCTTATATAAAAGAAATGGATTCGAGGAACTTGGGATTCGTAAGAAATTTTACGAGCATCCAATAGAGGATGCAATAATTATGAAAGTTGGAATTTAGATGTTAGATGTATGTCTTTTAGGAACAGCGGGCATGATGCCCCTGCCATATCGCTGGCTTACTTCCATGATGCTCCGTTACAACGGCAGCAGTCTTTTGGTGGACTGTGGAGAAGGAACCCAGATTGCAATCAAAGAAGCAGGACTTAGCTTCAATCCAATTGATGTGCTGTGTGTAACACATTTTCATGCAGACCATATCAGCGGTTTACCAGGACTACTCCTTACCATGGGAAATGCGGACCGCACAGAGCCCCTTACTATCATCGGACCAAAGGGCGTGGAGCGTGTAGTAAATGCCATGAGAGTGATTGCACCAGAACTTCCTTTTGAAATCAAATGTATTGAGATGACAGAAGCAGATGAATATTTTGAGATAAACGGGTACCACATTCATGGTTTTAAAGTAAAACACAATGTGCCTTGCTATGGATATTCCTTTGAAATCAAACGAGCAGGTAAATTTGATGTAGAACGTGCCAAAGCAAATGGTATTCCAATGCGACTTTGGAATCCACTACAGAAGGGCGAAGTCGTGGAGTATGAAGGTGCCACTTATACACCAGATATGGTGCTTGGTCCTGCTCGAAAAGGAATTAAGGTAACCTACTGTACCGACAGCCGTCCGACTGAAGCTATCGTAAATGCTGCACAAGGTGCTGACCTTTTTATCTGCGAAGGTATGTACGCAGAAAAGGAAAAATTAGTAAAAGCAAAGCAATACAAGCATATGACCTTTTATGAAGCAGCCGAAATGGCAAGACAGGCACAGGTAGAAGAAATGTGGCTGACGCATTTCTCTCCATCCTTAGTGCGTGGAGAGGATTACATGCCAGAGGTTCGCAAGATTTTTTCCAATTCACATCTTGGCAAAGATGGCAAAGTAAAAGAACTCTTATTTCAGGAGGATTAACCTATGAAAAACGCAAAGTATGTTATTATCGCAATTGCATGTATCTGTTTGATTTGTGCAGGATTCTATTTCTTTTCTCAGGATAATAAAGATAGAGAAGAGGACTTAACTGAAATCGAAAAAGTAATCGTAAAGGATTTAGAGAGTAATTATCCAAAGACGCCTCGCGAGGTGGTGAAGTTCTATAATAGAATTGTAAAGTGTTACTATGGCGACGAACCTACGGAAGCACAGTTGGAAGACTTGGTGGACCAGATGATGTGCATTATGGATGAAGATTTATTGCTGGTAAATCCACGTGACACATACTATAACTCGGTGGTGAAGGATATTGCACAGTACAAAGAAGAGAATAAGAGACTTGTCAGTACCGATGTATGCGATAGCAATGATGTAAAATATGTAACAGATAATAAAGATGGTGGAACAGAAAAGGATGAGTTGGCATACGTGAATGCCTCGTACTTTATGAACAACGACGGACAATTTGGATATTCATATCAGCAGTTCGTGCTTCGCAAGGATGAAGATGGACGCTGGAAGATTCTCACATTTTATCAAATAGAAGGAGAAGATTCTGATGACAAATAATCAGAGCATGGAGAAAGAAATAAAAATATTAGCAATCGAAAGCTCTTGTGACGAAACTGCAGCCGCAGTAGTCGTAAACGGAAGAGATGTACGCTCCAATGTGATTTCATCACAGATCGACCTTCACACCCTATATGGTGGTGTTGTGCCAGAGATTGCTTCCAGAAAACATATTGAGAAAATCAATCAGGTGATTGAAGAAGCTTTATCAAAAGCGGAAATGACTCTGGATGATATAGATGCTATTGCTGTAACCTACGGTCCAGGCCTTGTTGGTGCACTTTTGGTAGGTGTAGCTGAGGCGAAGGCAATTAGCTTTGCTCGCAACATTCCTTTGATTGGGGTGCATCATATTGAAGGACATATCAGTGCCAACTATATCGAGAATAAGGATTTAGAACCACCATTCCTTTGCCTTGTTGTATCAGGTGGACATACCCATCTGGTGCGTGTGGCAGATTATGGAAAATACGAAATCCTTGGAAAGACCAGAGATGATGCAGCAGGTGAAGCCTTTGATAAGGTAGCTCGTGCTATAGGCCTTGGATATCCAGGCGGACCAAAGATTGAAAAAATATCTCATGAAGGGAATCCAGAGGCGATTGCGTTCCCTAGAGCGAAAGTGGCAGATGGTGTGTATGACTTCAGCTTCAGTGGTTTAAAATCAGCTGTGTTAAATTATTTAAATGGTGCAAAGATGAAGGGGGAAGAAATTAATCAGGCAGATGTAGCAGCCTCCTTCCAAAAATCAGTAACCGATGTATTGGTAGAACATGCAATGCATGCCATTGACGAATATCAGATGGACAAATTCGCCATTGCAGGTGGTGTTGCATCTAATGGAACACTTCGCAAAGCGATGGAAGAAGCTTGTGCGAAAAAGGGTGTGAAGTTTTATCACCCATCGCCAATCCTTTGTACCGACAATGCCGCCATGATAGGTGCAGCTGGATATTATGATTATCTGGCAGGAAAACGTGCGGGATTGGATTTAAATGCAGTACCAAATCTTAAACTAGGAGAGTAAATACTATGAGTAAGTTTGCAGCAATTGTTTTATCTGCAGGCGTAGGCAGCCGAATGAAAAGCGATATTCCAAAACAGTATATAGACTTAGCAGGAAAACCTGTTATTTATTACAGTCTAAAAGCATTTGAGGATGCAGGCTTTTCTTCTATAATATTGGTATGTGGAAAAGATGATGTGGAATATTGTCAGAAAAAAATCATCAAAAAGCATAAATTGAAAAGTGTGACAGCAGTCGTACCTGGTGGCAAAGAGCGATACCACTCGGTGTTTGAAGGCCTCAAAGCAGTAGGAGATGCAGACTATGTCTTTATCCATGATGGTGCTCGACCTATGATTACACAGGAAATCATTGAGCGATTAAAAGAAGTAGTTGTAAAAGAAGAAGCTGCTGTTGCAGGTATGCCTGTAAAGGATACCATCAAAATCGTAGACGACGAAGCTTATGTTAGCGATACACCAGAGCGCCAATATGTATGGCAGGTGCAGACACCACAGTGTTTCTCTTTTCCTATTATATATGATGCATACAAGAGTATCATTCAAGATGAAGAGGAAGGCTGGACTATTCCAAAGATTACCGATGACGCCATGGTGCTGGAATATGCCACAGACCATGAAGTGAAAATGGTAGAAGCCGATTACCGTAATATCAAGATTACCACGCCAGAAGATTTGGCGATTGCACAGGCATTTTTGGTAATGCAGGAGATTGAAGAAAAAGAGGGAAAACAACATTTTAAAAATTTTTAAAAAATTTAAAATAAGTTGTTGACATTATGATTGATTAATGGTAGTATAAGTTCTGCACTGATTTGCAGTGCTTCATAGTGTACGGAGAGGTATCGAAGTGGTCATAACGAGGCGGTCTTGAAAA
>CAYMTP010000081.1:0-6399 GCA_964393435.1 uncultured Lachnobacterium sp.
AAGGTAATGTCTTTGGAATCGAGAGAAGTGCGAAATGAAAAGACGCTTATCATTTTTTCTATCACAGACTTTACAGATACCATTATGCTTAAGGCATTTGCAAAGAACGAGGATGCACCACCAATACTCAAAGGCTTGAGTCCTGGAAATTTTGTTAAGGTGCGTGGTATCGCAAATATTGACCAGTATGATGGAGAACTTACCATTAGTTCCATTACTGGAATCAAAAAGATTCCTGATTTTACAACCGTTCGCATGGATGTCAGTCCAGAGAAACGAGTAGAGCTTCATTGTCACACCAAGATGAGCGATATGGACGGTGTTTCCGATGCATCTGCGATTATCAAACGTGCAGAGAAATGGGGACATAAGGCGATTGCGATTACTGACCATGGTGATGTGCAGGGCTTTACAGAAGCTAGTCATACAAAGGCAGATATCAAGGTTATTTATGGTGTAGAAGCTTACATAGTAGATGATTTGAAGGGAATTGTAACAGACAGTAAAGGTCAGTCTTTGAATGATTCCTATGTGGTATTTGATATAGAAACTACTGGATTTAGTCCAGATATCAATCATATTATTGAAATCGGTGCAGTAAAAGTGGAAAATGGCAAAATTATAGATCGTTTCTCCAGTTTTATCAATCCTCAGGTTCCGATTCCATATCGAATTGAGGAATTGACCCACATAAATGATAGTATGGTAATGGATGCACCAACGGTAGATGTGGTGTTACCACAGTTTTTAGAGTTTTGTAAAGGCTGTGTTATGGTAGCCCATAATGCAGACTTTGATGTTAGCTTTATTAAGAAAAAAGCAGCTAATTTAGGTGTTGATTTTAATCCTACCTATATAGATACCGTTGCCATGGCACGTTTCCTTTTACCTAGCTTAAATCGTTTTAAGTTAGATACGGTAGCCAAAGCAGTAGGTGTTAATTTGGACAATCATCATAGAGCGGTAGATGATGCAGCTTGTACTTCTGAGATTTTTGTGAAGTTTATTCCAATGTTGGAGGAACGAGGAATCGAAGATTTGGATCAGCTCAATGAGAAGGGAACCAATTCGGTATCCAACATTTTAAAGATGCCTACCTACCATGCCATTATTTTGGCAACCTGTGATCAGGGACGAACCAATTTATATAATTTAATTTCTTTGTCTCATATTACATATTTTAATCGTAGGCCACGTATTCCAAAGTCGGAATTTATCAAATACCGCAATGGTTTACTTTTGGGCTCTGCCTGTGAAGCAGGAGAGTTGTATCGTGCTATTTTAAATGGTAGACCAGAGGAAGAAATCTCTCGAATTGTAGAGTTTTATGATTATTTAGAAATCCAGCCCCTTGGAAACAATGCGTTTATGCTTCGTGATGAGGATTCTCCAATAGAAACGGAAGAGGATATCATCAATATCAATAAGCGAATTGTAAAGCTGGGAGAGGATTTCGGAAAGCTGGTAGTAGCTACTTGTGATGTGCATTTCCTTGATCCAGAGGATGAGATTTATCGTCGTATCATTATGGCGGGTAAGGGATTTAAGGATGCAGACGATCAAGCACCACTTTATTTAAGAACTACAGAAGAAATGCTCTCAGAGTTTTCTTATTTAGGAAGCACCAAGGCAGAAGAAGTGGTTATTACCAATACCAACAAGATTGCAGATATGTGCGAGTGGATTTCTCCTGTAAGACCAGATAAATGTCCGCCAGTTATCGAGAATTCTGACCAGATGCTTCGAGATATCTGCTATAACAAAGCATATAAGATGTATGGCGACCCATTGCCAGAGGTGGTTCACGCACGTTTAGAACGAGAGTTAAACTCTATTATTTCCAATGGTTACGCCGTAATGTACATCATCGCACAGAAGCTGGTTTGGAAGTCCAACGAGGATGGATATCTGGTTGGTTCGCGTGGTTCCGTAGGAAGCTCCTTTGTAGCTACCATGTCAGGTATCACAGAGGTAAATCCACTACAGGCACATTATCTTTGCGAAGAATGTAAATATGTAGATTTTGATTCGGAAATCGTAAAATCCTATGCAGGACGTTGTGGCTGTGATATGCCAGATGCGATTTGTCCGAACTGTGGAAAGCCACTAAAGAAAGAGGGATTCGATATTCCGTTTGAAACCTTCCTTGGATTTAAAGGAGATAAAGAGCCAGATATCGACTTAAACTTCTCCAATGAATACCAGAGTAAGGCTCATAAATATACCGAAGTTATTTTCGGTGAAGGGCAGACTTTTAAGGCTGGTACTGTAGGTACGCTTGCGGACAAAACAGCCTATGGTTATGTAAAAAATTATTATGAAGAACGTGGAATCAAGAAACGTCGTTGTGAAATTGAGCGAATTGCAGTTGGATGTACTGGAATTCACCGTACTACTGGACAGCATCCAGGTGGTATTATCGTTTTACCGGTAGGAGAGAACATCAATACCTTTACTCCAGTACAGCATCCAGCCAACGATATGACGGTAGATATTACCACCACTCATTTCGATTACCATTCCATCGACCATAACTTACTGAAGCTGGATATTTTAGGACACGTAGACCCTACCATGATTCGTATGCTTCAGGATTTGACAGGCTTGGACCCAACCACGATTCCGTTGGACGATAAAGCTGTTATGTCCTTATTTGCAAATACAGAGGCTCTCGGAATTACACCAGAGGATATCGGCGGAACACCACTTGGGGCATTGGGAATTCCAGAGTTTGGTACAGACTTTGCTATTGGTCTTGTAGAGGAAGCAAAACCTACCCAGTTTATAGACTTGGTAAATATTGCTGGTCTCTCTCATGGGACAGATGTATGGCTTGGTAATGCACAGACTTTGATTAAAGAAGGAACGGCAACCATTTCTACCTGTATTTGTACTCGAGATGATATTATGACGTATCTGATTAACAAAGGTCTTGAAGCGGATACTGCTTTTAAGATTATGGAAGCGGTACGTAAAGGTATGGTAGCAAAGGGAAAAGCAGATAAATGGCCAGAGTGGAAGGAACAAATGAAAGAGCATGGCGTACCAGATTGGTACATATGGTCTTGTGAAAAGATTAAGTACATGTTCCCTAAGGCCCACGCAGCAGCTTATGTTATGATGGGCTGGCGTATCGCTTACTGTAAGGTGTTTTATCCGCTAGCATACTACGCATCATATTTTTCTGTTCGTGCTACTGGTTTTAGCTATGAAATTATGTGTTTGGGAAAAGAACGATTAGAGCGTCATTTAAAGGATATGAAATCCAGAAAGGATTCCTTGTCCAATAAAGAGCAGGATATCATGAGAGATGGTCGTATCGTACAGGAAATGTATGCACGAGGTTTTGATTTTATGCCAATCGATATTTATCGTGCCCAGCCTCATCGTTTCCAGATTATTGATGGCAAGCTGATGCCTTCCCTTAATTCTATCGAAGGACTTGGAGACAACGCAGCTATCGCTATCGCTGAAGCTGCGAAAGATGGACCTTTCCTCTCAAAGGATGACTTTAGAGAGAGGACAAAAGCGTCTAAGACAGTTATTGAGTTAATGAGCGATTTGGGACTTTTTGGCGACCTGCCAGATTCTAATCAGCTGTCATTATTTGATCTATAATAAGAAAAGTAGGAATTATAAAACCAGCTACGCAAGCTTACTTGCAAGTAGCTGGTTTTTCTTATTTATCCAGTTTCCCTGGATCAAATTTCTCAATCACATATGGGTTTGTACGTAAGAAGTAGTACATTTCTCCACTATGGAAATCACGGAAGAATACATAGTAGGAGGTGACATGTATGTCACAATAGTCACCTTCTCGAAGTATTTCAAATCCAGTGCCGTCATTCTTTATCATACAAAGTGCCGAACCATCTTTATCAAAACGCTGATAGTAAATATAGCTTCCATGTACATTGTAGGCATCTACACTGTCATTTGTGATAAAGGTTGGATTATCAAAATTCAGGTTGGTATGTACGATGGAGCAATCTGTGTCTCCGTCAATGTAATAAACATCTACGCCATCATTTACGATTGGCTGAAAGCAATTTCCTGTATATACTACGATTGAAGAATCAGAAAGGGTGTCATAACGATGAATGGAACCATCCGAGCTCATTCCATGGTAATAGAAGAATTGTCCATCTGCATTACAGGTATAGACAGCTTCGCTCATTACCTGTTGTTGTTCTTCGCCGTCAATGCGTACTTTATAAAGTGTAGAAGCTTCTAATTCGTCATAGTGAATATAGTAAATATAGTTTCCAATCAAAGAAGCATACAAACATGGTTCTGTATCTAAAATAAGTGGATGATCTCCATCTCGGTCAATACGAACCAATGCATTTCTATGAAAGGCCACGAAGTTAAAATCCAAGCTTTCGCCAGAATTGTTTCTTATATAATAAACATAGTTTTCGTCAGCATTGATATAGGTAGCGACATCATTACTAAGTTTTTTAAGGTTTTTACCATTCGAATCCATTGAATAGAGTTTTCCGCCATCACTTGGATTGGAAAAGAAAATGGTTCCATTGTGTTCACAGAAGAGACCGCCGTTATATAAATTTCCTGCAGTGTTGCCGTTGACATAGCCTTGATTCATTTTGGTGTCAGGGTTCGCAAGCTTTGTGACAGCAAAAGCACCAATGCCTAAAAGCAAAACGACAATGATACCGATAATGATTTTTTTCATAAGATATTCCTCCTGAACCACATCATCTTGTGTTCATATAAATTATATCCCTAAATAGAATATCTTTCAAGGTTTGCTTGCCTTTCTTAGTTGTTTGTAATACAATTTATCAATATAATACTTGCTTGAACACAGTGTTGCATGTGGAAGAGAAAGAGGTTTTTATGGAAGATTTGCTGAAATTAAGAGATGAGATTGATAAAATTGATAACGAAATTGTATCATTATATGAAAAGCGCATGCAAATTGCAGAAGGCGTTGCTCGTTTCAAAATTGAAACTGGAAAAAAGGTGTTTGACCGAGAACGAGAAGTGAGTAAGTTAAACACACTTTCTGCGAAAGCAACCTCAGAATTTACCAAGGTTGGCATTATTGAGTTGTTTGAACATATTATGGCAGTAAGCCGCAAGAAGCAGTACCAGCTTTTGACGGAAAGTGGTTTGGTGGAAGTACCAGAGTTAGAAACAGTAAATGACTTTGCGGTTCCAAATGCCCGCATTGTATTTCAAGGGGTAGAAGGTGCCTACAGTCAGCAGGCGATGACCGAATACTTTGGGAAGGAATGTGACAGTTTCCATGTAGAAACATGGAAAGATGCCATGGAAGCCATCAAAAATGGCGAAGCAGATTTTGCGGTGCTTCCTATCGAGAATTCTTCGGCAGGTATTGTTTCCGAAAACTATGATCTTTTGGTGGAATACGATAATTATATTGTAGGAGAGCAGGTAATACAGATTAAACATGCACTTTTGGGAAGACCAGAAGCGGAACTTTCCGATATTACCTGTGTGTATTCACATCCTCAGGCACTCATGCAGTGTGGCGAATATTTATATGAACATAGTGATTGGGAAAAAATCAGTTTGAAAAATACAGCGGTTGCCGCAAAGAAAGTAATGGAAGATGGGGATAAAACCCATGCAGCGATTGCAAGCGAGTTGACGGCACAGATTTATGGGCTTAAAGTGTTGGATGGAAATATTTCCAATTCCAATAACAACGCGACACGGTTCATTATCGTGACAGGGAAAAAGATTTGTGCAAAGGACGCAAGTCGTGTCAGCATATGTTTTGAAGTTGCTCATGAGAGCGGCTCCTTGTATCACATGCTTTCTCATTTTATTTATAACAATATCAATATGACGAATATTCAGTCCCGTCCAATCAAGGGCAAAAACTGGGAATATCGTTTCTTTGTAGATTTTGAGGGAAGATTGGAAGACACTGGTGTTATTAATGCTCTTAGAGGAATTAAGGAAGAGGCGACTTCCATGAAGATTCTTGGAACCTATTAAAAAATTAAAGAAAAAGTAGTTGACACAGGAAAAAATGTGTGTTATTTTAAACAAGTTGTAAGAAACAAGTAGAGTATCCACTCTCACCTAAGCGCAATTGGGCGACTTAGCGTTCATATTTCCAACATGTTATTTTTGTGTTAGAGATTTTTAGTGGATAGTCTGCCTATCCACTATTTTTATTTTGGAGGTACAAAGCCATTAGCGAATTAATGATTAACGAACAAATTAGAGACAAAGAGGTACGTCTTATCGGAGCGGATGGAGAACAGCTCGGTATCGTTTCTAGCAAAGAAGCACAGAGACTTGCAGATGAAGCTGGACTTGATCTCGTAAAGATTGCTCCAACAGCGAAACCACCTGTATGTAAGATTATCGATTATGGTAAATATCGTTACGAACAGGCTC
>CAYMTP010000082.1:0-6398 GCA_964393435.1 uncultured Lachnobacterium sp.
GGCATAGAAAAGAATCCTCCTTTTTTACTCTTTTATCTATTATATATATTTTTTGTAAAATCACAAGTGAAAAAACATGTTGTATTAAGAATTATGCACCAAAACGAATGGTGTAGGAAGTGTTGAATTTGTTGCCTGCTTCAAGGCAGTTGTCAAAGGCTCTGGCTTTCAATGTGCCTTCGAAATCCACACTGTCACATCTTCCGCACCAAGGCTCGATGCAAAGGAATGGTGCATTCTTGCCTTCTGGTGACCAAAGTCCAAATAAAGGCATATCAAACAGTACAGTGATAAAACGGTTGCCTTCTGGATCTTCAATACCAACTTCGTTGGTCTGGCGTCCTTCTACAATATATGTACAACGGTCGAAAAATTCTGGAGTAATAGTTGCACGATGGTTTTCCAGTGGAAGAACCAAATTTTCATCTACAGAAAGTCCAGTTACAGGGTCATTGCCATGATGACGAATTTCATCAACGCCGCCGAAGTAAAGCTTATAGCCTGCTTTGGAATCTTCTCCATGGATTGGGCAGTTAAATGCTGGATGAGCACCGATGCCAAAATGCATATGTTTATCAACAGAGTTGTTGCTAACTTCCCAAAGTACCTTTAATTCGTTGTCCAGCAATTCATAGCCAATGTTCAATACAAAAGAGAATGGGAAATTTTTTAAGGTTTCTTCACTGGTAACCAGTTTGAAATAAATAGATGTTTCAGTCTTAGAAAGCATCTGATGTTCCATATCTCTTGCAAAGCCATGCTGCTTCATGGTGTAAGTTTTTCCTTCATGTAAAAATGAGTCATTTTTCAGTTTGCCAACAAATGGGAAAAGTACTGGTGAAGTGCGTCCCCAGTATTGTGGGTCGCCCTGCCACATATATTCCTGATTTGTGGTTTTGTCCTTTACAGATTTGAGTTCTGCACCAAAGGAATCAATTTCTACGTGCAGTTTTTCGTTTTCTAACACATATCTCATAGCTATCCTCCAAATTTTTCGCACCTAGTCGTTGTAGGTAAAAACACTCTTATGACTAGTATATCATATAATTTACAAAATACTGTATTTTTTTTTGAAAAAATGTATAATTATTATTAATAAAATTAAAGGAGAAAAATTATGCATTACGAAGATAATTTTTTGACATATTTAAAATGGAGAGGAGATTTGTTAATCAAGGATCATCCTTTCAATGAAGTAGATGCGTTGATTTTGAGTGAATTGGCGTATATTCACTTTGAAAATATTGTTCCAGGAGTGGGCGAAGAGGGTTGCATTACGATTCGTGAGGCAAATGCTAAATATGAAAAAACAACTACAAGAGAGATGTTTTATTATAAGGAAAAAGAAAATCTTTTTGACGTGCTTGCCTTTAGTCCACGCTTTGCAGATATGACACTTTGCAATTATGTGAGTACTTTGGATGAAAAGGAACAGGAGCAGTTTGCAGCTGTGCATGTGAATGTAACACCGAACTTTACCTTTGTGGCATTTCGCGGAACCGATAGCACAGTAGTTGGCTGGCGTGAGGATTTGAATATGAGCTTTATGATGCCAGTGCCAGCACAGCAATCAGCAGTGAACTACATAGAGAAGACGGTGAAGGGATTGTTTAAAAAGTATAGCTTTGGTGGACATTCCAAGGGAGGAAATCTGGCAGTTTATTCTGGCGTATTTTGTAATCCAAAGATTCAAAAGAAGATTGTGCAAATATATAATTTTGATGGACCTGGATTCAATCGTAAGATGATAAATGATGAGGCATATAAACGCGTAGAAGACCGTATTTCGACCTTTGTCCCAGAGCAGTCCATTGTGGGACTTCTTATGGAGCATGAAGAGGATTACAAGGTTGTGGAAAGTACGGAGTTTGCTATCTTACAGCACGAGGGATTCTCCTGGGTAGTAGAGTGTGATGAGTTTGTATTGGTAGAAGACGTGGACAAATTCAGTAAGAGCTTTAGTATCACCTTAAAAGCATGGCTGGCAGAAATGAATCCAGCAGAACGAAAAGCAGTGGTTGACGCCTTTTTTGATGTGTTTGTGAATGCGGGTATCGATGATTTTATGGAAATCGTGGATATGGACGTGAAAACAGCAGGTCTTTTGCTGAAAGAAGTGGCAAAAGTTCCACAGCAGCAGCGTGATAAAGTCATGAAACTTATCAAACTCCTCATTGAAGAAAATACAAGAAAATAGTATAATTATTCTGTATATTTTGGGGTTGGGAAGGATTTGAACAAGAGAAGGAGTATCATGAAGAAACGATTTTACAGAGTGTTGGCGTGTATGCTTATTTTGATATCCTGCATCACGAATTGTGAGTTGGTGCTGGCAGATGAAGACGAAATCGTGCGTGTTGGTGTGTATCAAATGGACGGATTTCATTCATATAATGAATATGGGGAATTAGAAGGCTATTGCATCGATTATCTAAATGTGGTTGCAGGTGTTACAGGCTGGAAATATGAGTATGTGGAAGTTTCAGATTTCATGGAGGGCTGTGATAAACTGGAAGCAGGAGAAATCGATTTAATTGCGCCAGCTATGATGACGGATGCTCGTAAAGCCAGATTTACCTATAGTGAATTGGATTTTGGTACGGAGTTTACAGTATTAGTAACCAATAGCGATAGAGATGATTTGTATTACGAGGATTATGAGCAGTTTAACGATATGAAGATTGCGGTGCTGAATAATTATCCCCTTACAGAATACTTTATAAATTATATGAAAATCCATGATTTCTCTGCGGAACTGGTATATTTTGACACCATTGATGAAAGTAAGGCCGCTATGAAAAATGGCGAAGTAGATGCTATTGTCAATTCGATTATGGACATGGAAGAAAATGATAAATTGTTAGCAAGATTTACTCCACAGCCATTTTATTTTCTTTTAAGTAAAGAGGATACTAAATTTTTAGGTAAACTGAATGATGCCATGAATCAGGTGCAGAATACATATCCAACACTTTTGAATGAGCTTTTGCTAACCTATTATCCGGTTTACGAATTGCAGTTTTATACTAAAGATGAACTAGCATATGTAAATAATGCGGACACTTTAAGAGTTGCATACGTTCCTGAGCGCAGACCACTGTCTTTTAAAAATGAAGATGGGGAGTTAGATGGGATTTCCAGAGCAATATTTGATAAGATAGCAGAGATTTCTGGCTTGAAGTTTGAATATGTGGAACTTCCAGAAGGGGATATTACCTATGAGTTTCTACAGGAACAGGAAATTGACTTAATCACTGGTGTAGAATACAACAGTGCAAATATGAATTCCAAGGGCATCTTTTTAAGCCGTCCATATATTTCTGCTAGAAAAGTAGTGGTAAGCCGTCCGGAATTTGAATATGATGAAACACAAACCTACAAGATTGCGGTAGCGACAGGTTCACAAACAGTAAAGACTGTTTTGAATAGTAGATATCCCAATTTGGAAATCGTTGATTTTGAAACCAATTCAGAATGCTTCGAAGCACTGTATGTGGGAAAAGTAGATATGCTTATTCAGAATCAGTTTGTAGTGGATGCAATTTTGGCGAAACCAATTTACAGTACCTTTAAAGTAGTTCCAATTGATGGCTTAGAGGATGAACTGTGTTTCTCTACTATCGTAAACTTGAATGGTAATAATGGTATGAGTGAAGAGAAAAGCGCTCTTGTAATTAGCATTTTGAACAAGGCCATTTCCCAGATTTCAGATACAGAAATGGACAATATGGTCATGAGAGAAACGGTAGAAAACCAGTATGAGTTGGATTCATTTGACTTCTTATATAACTATCGTTTTACCATTATGACGTTTATAGCGGTATTTATTATAATGAGTGTTTTTGCTATTATTTATCTCCGCGAGAAAAAGAAACGTGAAAAGATTTTGGAAGAGGAAGCGAAGCGTACAGCATTACAACAAAGACGTTATCAAACAATTGTAGAATGTTCCGAAGATCTGATTTATGAAATTAGTTTAAATGGAGAATCAAGTATTGGTTCGGACAAGATTCGTAAAAAATTCGGCTGGGAAATTCCAAGTAAAGTAGGTGAACTGGATTTCGCAAAAGCAATGGCACTTCTTCATGTTCATCCAGATGATGAACAGACCTTCCGCCAGACGATGCTAGCAAATGGAGTTGGAAAGTTCGATGAACAGGTGCTCCGTATCGGAAAGGCAAACGGCGAGTATATCTGGTGTCGTGTATATAGAACCTTACTGATGGATGACAATCACAATGTAGTTTCTATTCTTGGTAAGATTGTAGATGTAGATCAAGAAATAAAGGAAAAGCAACAGTTAGAGCACAAATCTCGTACGGATATGCTGACGGGACTGTTGAATAAGCAGACCTTTGAAAAAGAAGTAAGAGATTATGTGGAAAACCATTCTACAGAAGGTGCATGCTTTGTATTCCTAGATATGGACCACTTTAAAGATATTAATGACAAATTCGGTCATAGTGTAGGTGATCAGGTAATCAAAGAAACGGCAAAGAAAATTCAGCTGTTATTCGCCAACTTTGACTTGGTTGGTCGATTTGGTGGAGATGAATTCTGCGTCTTTGTAAAAGAGATTCCACGTGAGACCTTAATTGACAAATTGAAATTTGCAGTTAAGAAAATGGAGCAGGAATATGTTTACGAGGGTGGCGTGGTAAAAATTTCTGCAAGTATTGGTGCAGCCTACTGTAAGAAAGATCATATCGGTTATAAAGAATTTATGGATGTGGCAGATGCGGCCGCTTATCAAGCCAAAGATAACGGACGAAATTGCTATATAATAAGAGATGTAGACAAGTAGGACAATGAAAAAAGAACGATAGCAAGCTAGCTTGCATATCGTTCTTTTTTGTTGGACGTGTATGTAGTTTAAAATCTGTGACCGCCGCCACCTCCACGGCCGCCGCCACCTCCACGGCTTCCGCCGCCGTGACCACCACCGTGACCGCCAGGTCTGCCATGACCTCCATGGTGTCCTCCAGAGGTATTTCGATTTTGTGGACTATAGCGTCTAGTTTGGTTTACCAATTCTACACGAGAATTTTTAACCTCAACTTTAGAGAAAATACCATTCAAAAGCTGTGAAGTACTTGGTTTTTTGCCGCGAGATACGAACATTACAAAGCCGTAATTAACCAGTAAGGCAATTACGATTGCAAGGAATGCATTACAGATGTACTTCATAGGCTGTGCGATGGTTCTGCCTTCTAATAGGGAATTGATTTGCTCAAAGGCAGTTGCTGCACATTGGTAATATTCTGTGTTAGATGCATAACTGTAACAGTTGTCAGTTATGGTGTTTGCATAAGCGTTTGTTACAGTTTGGTAAATCTCGCCATTGCTATGAATCTGTATGTATCGTTCGTCCATGTCAATGATGAAAACGGTTCCGCTTTCATATCCAAAATGGTCGTAGAAGTAATCATCTACATAATCCTTAGTGCTGTAGGATGGATTTTCGTTAATGGATACAAAGGCAACATTACCATAGGAGGTAATAGGTTCCATAAGTTTTTGTAAGCTGTCTTCCTCTGATGATGTAAGAAGGTCGGCCCAGTCATCAATATAGATTTCGTATCCGTTGTCTTCGTTGTAGCCAACTCTGTCCATGCTAGGGTACCAGTCAGTATTTGCAAGGAAAGTGCAAGGTGCACCCAGGAACAACATCGCTACAGCTATGATATAAAGGCGATTTATAAAACAAGATTTTATTTTACGCACGGTCATCACCCCCAGTTCTGTCAAACTGTGGAAGGCGACGAGTTGCTAAAATGTTATAGTTTTTAATAATATCCTTAATTGTTATAAATAAAGCGGCTAAGGAGATAATGGAAGCTCCATAATAAAAGATATCGCTTGCGGGTTGTAGGAATAGGATGATTGCACCTACTACAATAGAGAGGATGGAAGCAATCAGTCCACTGAACTTTTTCGCATCTGGTTCTTTTTTGGAAAGCTCACCTAACTCCATAGAAAAGAGAACGATACACAATACAGCTAAAAACATGGAGATAATCAGCAGTACGGATGGTGTTACAGTAAAAAGTAAATTCAAAAGGATGAAGATTGGAATCGCAAGTATAAGGGATCCAATCGTGTATTTTTTTGTGTCAATTGGTAGGTCAGTAACGACTTTTCCTGTCTGACCATTTACCGTTGCGTAGGCAACACGGTCGCCATTTCGATAAGACATAAACCACACAGGAAACATAGCGCTATCCACTGCCTTAACTTGTGTGGTTGGTGTGGAAGGAGGGGTTATAGGGGCGATATTAACGCCACTAAATTCTCTATACATAGCACCAACGGAGTTATTAAAAGCAGTTTGCTTTGCTTCTGCTTCATATTTTTCTGGTTTTACGTCTGCAGTGTCTGCATAAAATCCACTCAGGAAA
>CAYMTP010000083.1:0-6261 GCA_964393435.1 uncultured Lachnobacterium sp.
AAGCATCACTAATAAAATAGTCCCCACTTCTGCGTGTTCGTATACAAAATCCTTGCTTTATTTTATCATAATCAAACCATTTCGTATATGTTTTTCTAGGAATTTCCAAAGATTCGTTTCCTTTTTCAAAGACTCTGCATGAAATTTTTTCTCCACATTCACCGATTGGAAAAGAAATCGTTTGCCCTACCACCAATAATTCCTGTGGCAGGTCATACACCTTGTTTGCATTTTCCTCTTCCGAAGCCTTTTCCTCCAAAACCGCTAGATGTACCACATTGAATTCCTTCCAGGCAGTAATACCATATGGAAGTGAAATTCTCTTACCAGACTGCCCTTTACAGAGCCCCAATAGGTCTTCCACGTGAGCGAAAGTAATATCCTTCTTTCGCTTCGCCATAAGAACAATTGCCTTATACGCCATCTGCCTTTGCATAACCAAATGCCTCTCCAGCAATGCCTTCACATCTAAAGTAATCTTCTCATCTACCTGTGCAACCTGAGGCCATAGTTTCTCGGTTTCTACCTCTAAATATGACTTAATTTCAGACAAATGAGCCGCTGTCTGATTCATATGTTCCACTGCCTGCTCATTGATTTGCTCTAATTTCGGAATCACCTCTGCACGCAGGAAATTTCTACTATATTCCACTTCTTCATTCGTGCTGTCTACACGATATTCCATTCCATGAGACCTTAAAAAGTCTTCGATTTCCTCCCTATGAAAGAACAATAGCGGACGAATGTAGCAAACTCCATTTTCATCCTCCCTCACAGGCTGCATCCCACATAATCCGGCCAACGAACTACCGCGCACCATCTGAAATAGAATTGTTTCTGCATTATCTTCTTGATGATGAGCCAATGCTACTTTCGCACCTTTTTCCAATGCTAGTTTCGAAAAAAACTGATATCGAAGCAGTCTTGCTGCCTCTTCTATTCCTAATCCCGTTTGTTTGCAGTAGGCTGGCACATCTACCGTTACCTTATGACACTCAACCCGTGCATCTTTACACAAATCCTCCACAAACTCCGCATCCTTCAAACTTTCTTCCCCTCGGATACCATGCTCCACATGAATGACCTCTATTGAAAAATCAATTTCTTTCTGCATCGCAATCAAAGCTAATAGCAAACAAACCGAATCTGCTCCGCCAGAAACTCCTACCAGTACCTTATCACCAGGAGATACCATATGAAATTCTTCCATTCTCTTTTGCAATTCTCGTAGCATTATTTCTCCCAAATGCCTGTCACAAGCACCGTCATATCGTCCATGGCATGTCCACCTGTACGAGTTAATACCTGTTCCAGAATCTTTTCCGCCAAAACTCCTGCATTATCCGTTTGTACTGCTCCGATGATATCTGCCAGTGTTTCTTTTGGACTTCTCACATTAAGATATTCTACCACACCATCTGTGACCATTACAAGAAAATCACCACTTCCCATCTGTTTTTTCACACTTTCGACCTCCATGTGAACATCCGCACCTGCTGGTAGTGTCCCATCACAAATCATTTCCACCTCTGCTCCTCTTTTGATGAAAGTGACAGCTCCTCCTATTTTAATCATCTCCAACTGCCCTGTATATAAATCAATCATAGCATAATCCAAAGTAGAAAAACTATTCTCTTCCCCCTGTAACACCATGGCTGAATTCATTAGCTTTATCGCAATTTCCTTTCGAAATCCTGCTTCTATAAACTTTTGCAACAAGTCCACGACCATTTCACTTTCCTGATTCGCCCTTGCTCCCGAGCCCATACCATCTGACAAACAAATATGATAATTTCCATCGTCCATAGCAAAGAAAGAAAAGTTATCGCCATTAATAAAGGACCCCGTTTTCTTCTCTGTGGCAATTCCCTGAAGCCCATAATACTTGGTATCTTCATATAAGGACAAAAATACTGGTTCCTGTGTAAGAATTGTCTTTGCATCTTTGCCAATTCGCATAGGTTTTCGAAGTGCCTTTTCCACTGCTGCCAGATAATGTTTTGCAGGTATTCCACCATTCCACTTGCAATACACATACCCTTCCACACAAATCCTTTTGTTTTCTTCATAAACATGCAAATCCTCGACAAGTAAGCCTTTTTCCTGAACCTGATATACAATCTGTGAAAGCAATAGCTTGGATTTTTGATCGATATTCGTTCGTACCTTTGCCCACTCTTCCACAAGCCCCGCCATAGCATCCAGTTGCTGGGCAATCACATAGCGATTTTCCTGCAGGCGATTATACCAGGCATAGTTCAGTTCCAGCCTGCCAAATGCCTGCAAGGCCTCCTCCACCATTCCCTCATAGTGATGACAATTTTCTACATAAGGGTCCATCAAAAGTTCTTCCCTAGTACTATGGTTGAGTACTGCATGCAAAAGTGCTCGTATGCCCCCAAGGCTACGCATTCGATTCTCATTCCAGCAAACCGCACATCCATCACAACTGGCACATAGTTTTCCTGTCAATTCCTGTTCTAAAATACTCACTTCTTCTGTCACCATTTTTTGTTTCGGCTGACTCATCGCAAGAAAAGCATCCGACAAGCCATTTACCGCATAAGCAAAGGACTCCATTTTTTGATTATGCTGCTCTTTCCGAGGCACAACCAAACTCCCCTCGTTTTTCTTATCCAAACGGAAATAAATAAGTGTACGCGACACCAGTCCCACCAAATATTGAATAAATACAATCAAGGCAAATGCCATGAGTCCTCCACAGGCAAAAGCAATAATCCCTCTTATCATTTCTCTACCCATTTCTTACAAACCTCCACAAGCACATATTTCTACAGGCTTCATTATACGGGTAGTCACATGCGTTCTTTGTCAAAAATTAAAAGTGCATTTTATGATTTTCTCCACAAAAAAAACGACGAATCTACACTATTCGCCGCTTTCTTTAAAAATAATTTCATTCTCAAATACAAGACCGAGCTTATTAGCCATGTCTTTTATGTATTCCATAGATTTGGTATATAAATCCAACTCCTCCAGCTCTTCCTCTCGCTGCATTTCTTCGGTCAACTGTTCCATAAGATTCTGCTCACGCTCAGCCAAAGCATTGTCTTTCTCTTTTAGTTTATAAATTTGAATTGACATAACCACAACGAAAACTAAAACAATAAAAACAACGCTCATTGTTCCCGCGTTATTGCCATTCTTTCTGCGTTTTCCCGCCATAAAGTACCTCTTTCTATTTCCTCATCCAAAGTATTATAACATATAATGTGCTTTATTTGAACCACTTTCCGAAGAGATTGTCTGGTTTCTTTATGCTGACTGGGACCTGCGAATAGGAAAGCGAATCAATGACTCCCTCTATATCCACTTCTCCCTTCTCCAAATTGAGCCGGTTCACGTGTAAATCCTTTCCTTTCACATTCAGCATCCCCTGTTCCGTCTCCAGCAGAATTTCTGATATATCAAAGGAAATTACGTCCAAGACCCCTGTAAAACTTCCGTTCTTTCGATTGCTCAAAATAATCTTATGGGACTTCGTCAATTTATTTTCTTCCATATAAAAACCTCCTATATAGTAACTATATTAGGAGGTCCTTAAAATTATGATACATATTCAAATAAATCTTTAGCTTCTTCTTTTTTGGTGGTATCCTGGATATCCAACACTCTTACCTTAACGGTTTTCTGTCCAAAGGCAATTTCAATGATATCGCCCACCTTTACATTTACAGAAGCCTTTGCTTCTTTGCCGTTGACGCTGACACGACCTGCATCACAAGCCTCATTCGCAACGGTTCTTCTCTTAATTAAGCGAGATACTTTTAAAAATTTATCTAATCTCATTCAATTAGTTTACAGCATCTTTTAATGCTTTACCAACTTTGAATTTTGGAGCTTTAGAAGCTGCGATTTTCATTTCTTTACCTGTCTGTGGGTTTCTACCAGTTCTAGCTGCTCTTTCAGAAACTTCGAAAGTACCAAATCCTACTAACTGGATTTTTTCACCTTTCTTTAATTCTTCAGCAACAACATCTGTGAATGCTTTTAAAGCTGCTTCAGCATCTTTTTTAGAGAGCTGTGCTTTTTCAGCCATAGCTGCAACTAATTCTGTCTTGTTCATGTTATATTCCTCCTCTGGATTTTCATTTATAATAATTCGAGTTTTGTCCCAAATTACTTGCAATATTAGTTATACTTGTTTTTTTAATGTTTGTCAAGGAAAAAAGCCTATATTTCCGTGGTTTCTACGGCCTCAGTAGCCCCCTCTTCTGAGTCCTCTTCCGCTTCCGTTGTTTCCTTCTCAGAATCGGCATCTTCGGTCAACTCAATAATCAAGGTTGCCTCCTCGGAGTTTACAGACAAATACTTCTTCCACGTATCATAGCCCTCGGCTTCTATCTTTAACACATGAGTACCATAGGTCAGTTCAATTGGTTTCGTATGGTCAATCAACTGATAGTCCACATAAACCTCAACTTCTTCTACATCAATTTTAAAGGAAATTAGCCCCTTCTTCTTTCCTTCCCCCTTTAAAGTCTCCAAATCGATTTCTGTGGTTTCACCTCGCACAATTTCAATTGTTGCAGTTCCACCCCAGCCATCATTTGCTACCTTAAGGGTGTAACTGCCCTCTGGCACTTCCATTTCCATATTTGGTGTAATCATCGCAAAAATATTGCTGTTTAATTGCAGAAAGCTATCCTCAAACAGACTGGTATTCTTAAGCGATAGGGTTCCATGTCCTGTGGTCACTACCACAGAAAGAATTCTTTTATCAATTCCTACCACTGTCAAAATGTCATCTCTGGAGATATCAGAAAATTCAATCTCTTTTCCATTTGAGAATATCTTAACCTCATCACGAATGGAATATTTCGTATCTGCTATGGTAAATACTCCTTTATCCTCATCAATCTGAAAGCGTCTCACCTTTTCATACTCCCAGACATAATCCGATAACATCACCTCTGTCAGATAACCATCTTTATCTCGTGGTGCTATGATTACAAATCGCCCCGGAGTAAACTCTGCTGCAGATGCATAATTTCCATACTTATCCTTAAATTGCGTAGAAAATCCATATTCATAGTAATGCTCCAGCCCACTGGTAAAAGAATAGAGACTTATCGCTTCCTCCAGGGTATCATGCTCTGTAATTAAGTACAAATAATCCTCTGGGGACTTTTCTGATTCTGTCTGCTGGGACTCCGTTTGTCCTTCGCCCCCTCTTGTACATCCCGCCAAGCATAATACCATCATCAGCAAAACTACATATAAAATTATCCTTTGTAAATTCATCTTTCTCATAGGTCAAGTATACCCTATTATTTTAGAAAAGCAAATAAGTTTTCCATGAAATTTAAACGCTTTTCCTCCTGCTCAACTACTTTCCTCAGTTTGTCAATGTCCCTCCCTGATATCCAGCTTTTTCTAGAATTCATATAGTGATTGGTAACCTTCCAAAACTTTTCTGGAAATAGTAGCAAGCCATATAATTGTCGGTACTCCTCTTTATGTATTGGTCTATATCTGTCATATTCCAATATGAGCTCTATCCCCACTTTTTCGTTCCAATCATTTTTCTCTAACATCTTGCGGACAAAATTCGCCAAATCTATCATGCACCAGTTATAGATAAAGTTTTCAAAATGTACTATTTGGTATCTCCCATTGGAAAGTAAAATATTGTGTTGATTGAAATCACCATGACAAAACACGCATCTTGGCAAATGCTCCGATTTTTCTTCCAACATAGTTAATGAGCGTTCTGCACATGACCGATTATGCTCAAAATGCTTCATATATATCTGTTCAAACTCATTTTTCTTTTTTCTATTTCGTATATAATTGCGAACCTTAATCAGCTCCTTGTAATGACGTCGCCAGTTTTCTGTGCTCTGTGGCTGTTCCGCTTCTAGATTAATCTGTTCTGCAGTATTATGATAAATCGCCAGCATTCGCACGGCTTCTTTCATTTCCTCCAGCTTGCCTGCACTGATTTCGGTTCCATCCACATAGCTTTTTAGTATAAAACGTTCCCCTGTATATTCATCCTCAGACACTGCTTCACTTTTTTGATTCAGTTCAATCTGCTCTACTGAAAATGATTTTTCCTCCAGCCCTGCCAAAAAGCGACAAAGCAGCATTCCCTTTTCCTTAGACCCGCGGAAAGGCACTAAAAGCTTTCTACCTTTACTAGTATCACAAATAAAGGCTCCTCGTCCTTTTATAACTTCGTGTATTTCTATTTCATATTGTGAAAGAATTGCTTCTGTTTGATTATACAAAAAACCC
>CAYMTP010000084.1:0-6090 GCA_964393435.1 uncultured Lachnobacterium sp.
AATCAAAAAAATGAAAGATTTTAGAGACCCTATCCAAAATGGATGGGGTCTTTTTGTGTAGCTTTCACAAGAATTATGAAACAAATAGCTTTTGGGGTTGTGGTGTGAAATAATACGAAATACGTATGTTATACAACACATAAAAATATTGTCAAACAATTCCTGTGCGGCACTTTTTCGTGCTATGGGGAAAACGAATATTACCTTTGCAAACAGAATAAAAACAGAAAAGGAGTTTTGTTCTCAATTTCATACATTTAGACCCATATTCTCCAATTGACAAATAGTAAAAAGTTAGTGTAAACTAACTCGAGTAAGTGAATGGGAATTACCCGTGCAGTATCAGGCATGGATTTTTTTGTTAGTGCAAGGAGACATATTCTTAAGCATATGAAAAATAAGAAAAGAAGGGTATAAAAATGTTTCATAAAAGACTGTTAAAGGAATTCAAAGATAACATGAAATATGTCATTGGCATGGTGGCCACACAGTGGGTATCACTACTTGCCAATGTAGGAATGATGTTGGTAATGGCGTTGTTCGTAGCAGGACTTGTAACTGCATATGCAAATGGAACACAGGTAGAAATGAGCCAGATGTGGACACTGTTCATTGTGTTTAGCATCGCATTTATCGTGCGTATAATTGCGACAACCATCAATACAAAGCAGTCCTATGCAGCCTCTGAAAATGTAAAGCATCGTTTGAGAGAATTGGTATATCAGAAATTGATGGAATTGGGGCCAAATTATCGCAAGACTGTTACCACTGCAGAGGCGGTACAAATTAGTACAGAAGGTGTAGACCAGCTGGAAATTTATTTTGGTAAATATGTACCACAGTTTTTCTATAGCTTATTAGCTCCTATTACATTATTTGTAATTGTTGGAACGATGAGTATGAAGGTAGCAGTAGTATTGTTGTTATGTGTACCTCTGATTCCTATTTCTATCATTGCAGTGCAGAAATTTGCTAAGAAGCTGTTGGCAAAATACTGGGGCAGTTATACAGGATTAGGTGATACTTTCCTGGAAAATTTGCAGGGACTTACTACTTTAAAAATATATCAGGCAGATGAACGATATACAAAAAAGATGGATGAAGAAGCAGAGAATTTCCGTAAGATTACCATGC
The DNA here is from genome assembly GCA_964393435.1 of uncultured Lachnobacterium sp. Classification (GTDB taxonomy): domain Bacteria; phylum Bacillota; class Clostridia; order Lachnospirales; family Lachnospiraceae; genus Roseburia. The sequence continues at coordinate 1,135 of CAYMTP010000084.1, forward strand.
GTGTACTTATTATGCAGTTAAACTCCATCAGTATCATGGATATGGTAGCGTATGGTGGTGCTGCAGTAGGTATTATTTTAAGTATCTTGGAATTACAAGCTGGTAATATCACTTTGGCAGAATGCTTCTTTATTACCATGATTTCCGCTGAATTTTTCCTGCCACTTCGCTTGTTGGGTTCATTTTTCCACATCGCTATGAATGGAAATGCGGCAGCAGATAAGATTTTTAGTTTGTTGGATGTACCAGTAGAAGAAAAAGGAAGCGTAACAGAAATTCCATCGGAAGAAATCGTTTTTGAAAATGTAGACTTCGGATATACAGAAGAAAAACAGGTGTTGAAAAAGGTTTCTCTTACTATTCCATCTCATAGTTTTGTGGCATTAGTTGGTGAGTCTGGTTGTGGTAAAAGTACCATTGCATCACTTATTATGGGAAACTATAAACCAAATGCGGGTACCGTTACGATTGGTGGCGTAGAGGTAGAGGATATTGCAGAAACTGCACTGTACAAAAAGATTACCCGTGTACGCCATGATAGTTATCTGTTTAAAGGAAGCGTTTATGATAATTTAAAAATGGGTATTACAGAGGAAGAGGCTAAGAGTAAATATGAAACCCCAAAAGCCTTAGAAGAAGCTATGTATGATGCACTTCGTCAAGTAGACTTGTATGATACCATCATGGAAAAAGGTGGTCTTACTATGGTTATAGAAGAAAAGGCTGCGAATCTGTCTGGTGGTCAGAAACAGCGTCTGGTATTGGCGCGTGCAATTCTACACGATAGTGATATTTATATTTTTGATGAAGCTACCTCCAATATCGATGTGGAGAGCGAAGATAGAATTATGAGGGTCGTACAGAGTCTGGCAAAAGAGAAATTAGTAATTTTGATTTCTCATCGCCTGGCAAATGTAGTGAAAGCAGACAATATCTATGTGGTGGAAAAAGGTGAAATCGTAGAAACTGGAAACCACGCAGAGTTGATAGACAAGGCTGGTACATATAGTAAGCTCTATAGTACACAGCAGGAATTAGAAAAATATGGGAGAGGAGAGTAAAGATGAATTCTAAAAAGAGAAGAAGTGGAATTCAGGTAATGGCTGGTCTAATCGGTATGATTACTCCATTACTTGGATATATGCTTATTGCAATCATCATGGGTTGCATTGGAAATCTTATGGCAACATTTATTACGATCCTTGGCGGTTATGGATTCCTAGGTGTATTTGGTGCTAAAGAAGGTGTGAATCTAACTTATATATTTGCATTATTGGTGGTATTTGCTGTTTTGCGAGGGATTCTCCGTTACGCGGAGCAGGCTTGCAATCATTTCATCGCATTTAAGCTTTTAGCACGTATTCGTCACAAAGTATTTGTCGCATTACGTAAATTAGCACCGGCAAAGCTGGACGGAAGCGAAAAGGGAAATTTGATTTCCATCATCACCAGCGATATTGAGTTATTAGAAGTATTTTATGCACATACCATTTCCCCAATTGCCATTGCGGTGATTACATCTATTTTCATGGTAGCTTTCCTTGGAAACTTACATGTGGCATATGGTGTATTGGGACTTGTTTTTTATGTCATTGTAGGTGTTATCATTCCGTTGGCGAACGGAAAAATAGGTGGTTCCAAAGGACAGGAATACCGCAATTCCTTTGGCGCGTTAAATACTTGTGTATTGGATAATCTATATGGTTTAGAAGAAATCCTAGAATATGAGCAGCAGGATGTACGTCTAGAAAATTTGAAAGAACGTACCAATGATTTAGGTTCTATTACAGGTTTACTGAAAAAAGATGAGAATGTACAGCGTGTGATTACGGATGGAGTTATTTTATTTGCAGGAGTGGCGATGGCTATTCTTGGAGCAAATTTGGTAAATGCTGGTTCAGTTTCAGGAGCGGATGCTATCATTGCTGTGATTGCAATGATTAGTTCCTTTGGACCAACAGCTGCTTTGTCTGCACTTTCAAATAATTTGCATCATACCTTGGCTTCAGGAAATCGTGTGCTGGATATTTTGGAAGAAACTCCAGTGGTAGAAGATGTGTTGAATGGTGTAGAAAAAGTGGACGGAGATATTCGATGTGAAAATGTATCCTTCTGCTATAAAGCGGACAATACCACAGAAGGTCTATCGGCAGATGAACTTCAAGTATTGCAGAACTTTACTGCTACCTTTACAGAAAACAAAATTCACGGCATTCTTGGTAAGAGTGGATGTGGTAAATCTACATTGTTGAAATTATTAATGCGCTTCTATGAAACGGATCATGGAAATATTTGTTATGGAAAAGATAATGTCAATGAGATTAACACTGATGCCCTAAGAAGCAACATTTCTTATGTCACACAGGAAACATTCCTGTTTACGGATACCATTGAAAACAATATTCGTGTGGCAAAAGCAGATGCAACAAAAGAAGAAATCATCGAAGCTGCGAAAAAAGCTTCAATCCATGATTTTATCATGTCTACACCAGATGGATATGACACTAAGTTAGCAGAACTTGGAGATTCGATTTCTGGTGGGGAAAAACAGCGTATCGGCATTGCAAGAGCGTTTTTGCATGATAGCAATATGATTTTCCTAGATGAGCCTACCAGCAATATCGATAGTCTAAATGAAGGCATGATTTTGCGTAGTTTAGAGCAGGAAAAGAAGGAAAAAACCATCATTTTAGTTTCTCATAGAAAATCAACTATGGGAATTGCAGATGAAGTATTAGCGATGTAAAATTCAATATAATCTTAGTGTGAGCCCGCAAGCAGTAATGTTTGCGGGTTTATTACTGCGTTTCAATATAAATTTATCGAAAAACAATAAAAATATATTGACTTTCAATTGGCTTGGTAGTATTATCCAGTTAAAGAGAGGAAAGAGAGGGAAGAGAAAGAGCAGTGGGATGTTGACGGCTCTCTTGGAAAGGGAAATGATTTATGAAAAAAGAGACATTAATTAAACTTACAAAATATTTATTAGACTTTATGTTTTTTGGAGGGATTCTGGTTACAGCTACGTTGCCATTTACTATTAAATTTTTAGGCAAATTCGTGACCAATTTCCAGACACATTATGGCGAATTAGTGATTATTTATTTTGTTCTAGGAATTGCAGCAGTTGTGATTTTACGTGAACTTCGTAAGATTTTCAAAACTGTAGTGAATAAGGATTGCTTCGTTAGAGAAAACGTGGTGAGTCTCGACAAGATGTGCAAATGGAGCTTTTTTATCGTGCTGATGTCTATCGTCCGCACCATCGTGTTTGTAACACCTACTATGCTGGTGGTGATTTTGGTATTTACCATTGCAGGATTGTTTAGTAAGGTGCTTAGCTTCGTGTTTGAAGAAGCGGTGGGATACAAAGAAGAAAATGACTTTACCATTTAAACTGTGTTAGAAATGGAGTGATGATATGGCGATTCGAATTAATTTAGATGTAATGATGGCAAAAAGGAAAAAAGGGCTGACGGAGCTGGCAAAGGACGTGGATATCACCTTGGCGAATTTGTCCATCTTGAAAAATGGAAAGGCAAAGGCGGTACGATTGGAAACCTTGAATGCAATTTGCAAAGCGCTGGAGTGCCAGCCTGGAGATATCCTTGAATACGTAGAGGATGAAGAAAACGTAGAATAGGGGGGAAGCGTTATGAGTGATGAAATGAAGGCTTTAGAAGAAGTAACTGTTGAAAAAGAAGTGCAACCAACACCGGTAGAGTTACCTATTAAGACACCAACTTTATATGACACCCATGTAAAAGAAAATTTCCATATCTTTGGTGTGGCGTCCATACTTTATGGGCTATTATACGTGGTTTGTATGTACAAAAATGATGCGGGAATTACCTATCCAATTTTTGTGGCAGGTACAATCGGTTACATCGTTTTCGTCCTACGTAAATTAGAAATGAAACTGAAAAAAGAAAGTAGATTCTATCTTATTAGTATGATGTTACTGTCTATATCTACTTTTTGTACCGATGATAGCCGAATCATTTTCTGCAACAAAACAGGAGTGTTTTTACTAACGATTTGTATGTTGCTGGGCGTGATATATGATACAAAGCAATGGAATCTAGGGAAGTATTTGGGTTCTATTGTTCAGGTTTGTGCCATGTCTTTGTGCGAGGTTGGGAAGCCTTTCTCCGATGCAGTTTGGTATTGTAAGAATAAATTGGATAAAAAGAACAGCAAATATCTGTATCTTCTTATGGGGATTGGGATTACAATTCCTTTGTTTGCAATTGTGTTTATATTGCTTACCAGTGCAGATGCCGTTTTCCGTAACATGGCAGATCATGTGCTTGCTAATATATCTGGCGGGGATTTGTACTTGATGACATTGATGTTTCTTTTTATGGCTATCGCAAGCTACTGTATAGTTGCATATGTATCTAAGAAACAGATAAAAGAGGAAGTCGTAGATTCTAGAAAATGGGAACCGCTCATCGGTATTCCAGTTGCAACGATTCTTTCTGTTTTGTATTTGGTATTTAGTGGAATTCAGATTGTGTATCTTTTCATGGGAAATATGCAGCTGCCAGAAGGTTATACCTATGCAGAATATGCAAGAGAAGGGTTCTTTCAGCTGTTAGCAGTCAGTATTCTCAATTTGGCGATTGTTTTGGTGGGATTATATTTTTTCAAGCCAAGTAAGGTGTTAAAAGCGGTGCTTGCAGTGATGTCACTATGCACATTTATTATGATTGCTTCTAGTGCGATGCGAATGATTATTTACATTCAGTATTATTACCTAACATTTTTACGTATATTGGTACTTTGGAGTTTATTGGTGTTGTTTTTGATATTTGTTGGAGTGATTGTCTATATTTTAAAGGAAGATTTTCCACTGTTTCGATATAGCTTAGTGGTGTTTACCTGCTTGTACATTGGATTATCCTTTAGCCATCCAGATTATTGGATTGCAAAGGTGAATCTTGCGAGTAC
>CAYMTP010000085.1:0-5999 GCA_964393435.1 uncultured Lachnobacterium sp.
CGCAGAGTAAAAGAAGCAGGACCTTCTACACCAGTAGAAATCCTTGGTCTTAATAGTGTACCAGTTGCTGGTGAAACCTTCGTTAATACAGATAATGAAAAAGAAGCAAAAGTATTTGCTGAAACTTACATTGCAGAAGAAAAGAACAGACTTCTGGAAGAAACAAAAGCTAGAATGTCTCTGGATGATTTGTTTTCACAGATTCAGTCTGGTAATATGAAAGAACTCAACATCATCGTAAAAGCTGACGTTCAGGGTTCTGTAGAAGCTGTAAAGCAGTCACTTACAAAGCTTACCAACGAAGAGGTTATGGTTAAGGTTATTCATGGCGGCGTAGGTGCAATCAATGAATCTGACGTAACACTTGCATCTGCTTCTAATGCGATTATCATTGGTTTCAACGTTCGTCTTGACCCAATGGCTAAGACCACAGCAGATCACGAAGGTGTTGATGTAAGACTTTACAAGGTAATTTACCAGGCAATTGAAGATGTAGAAGCTGCTATGAAGGGTATGCTTGACCCAGTGTTCGAAGAAAAGATTCTTGGTCATGCAGAAATCCGTCAGATTTTCAAAGCTTCTGGTGTTGGAAATATTGCTGGTTCTTATGTCCTTGATGGTACGATCGAAAGAGGATGTAAGGTTCGTATTACTCGTGAAGGTGAACTTATCCACGAAGGCGATTTAGGTTCTCTTAAGAGATTTAAGGATGACGTTAAGGAAGTACGTACAGGCTATGAGTGTGGTCTTGTATTTGACGGATTTAGTGATATCCAGGAATTAGATATTGTAGAAGCTTATAAGATGGTAGAAGTACCACGTAAATAAAGGAAAATTGTATGAGAAAAAATAGTATTAAAAACATTCGTATCAACGAAGAAGTAATGCGAGAACTTTCTAATATTATTCGTGGAGAAATCAAAGACCCACGTATTCATCCAATGACAAGCGTAGTTGCAGTTGAGGTCGCACCAGACCTCAAAACTGCAAAGGCGTATATTAGTGTTCTTGGAAATGAAAAGGCTCAGCAGGATACCATTGCAGGTCTTCGCAGTGCGGAAGGTTTCATTCGTGTAAAGCTTGCAAAATCCATTAACCTTCGTAACACACCACAGATTACTTTTGTTTTAGACCAGTCCATTGAATATGGTATTGCCATGTCTAAAAAGATTGACGAAGTAACCAAACATGACCGTGGTGAAGAAGTGGAAGAAGAGGAATAAAATGATTCGTTTAGATGAAAAGTTGAAGGGAATCACATCAGTTGGAATTTCTGGACATGTGCGTCCTGATGGAGATTGTGTAGGCTCCACTTTAGCCATGTACAATTACATTGTTACTTATTATCCAGAAATTCAGGTGGATTTGTATTTGGAATCAATTCCAAATGTATTTCTTTTTTTGAAAAATGCGGACAAAATTCATCATAGCTTTGAAGAGGACAAGTGCTTTGATTTGTTTATCGTGTTAGATTGTGGCGATAAGGAACGCTTAGGTCCTACTGCAAAATATTACGATGTAGCAAAACACACCCTTTGTATCGACCATCATGTGAGTAATCAGGCGTTTGCAGAGGATAATTATATTATTCCAGATGCCAGTTCCACCTGTGAACTGGTATTTAATCTGATGGATACAGATAAGATTACAAAGGAAATTGCAGAGTGTCTCTATACAGGAATTGTGCATGATACAGGTGTGTTTCAGTATTCCTGCACCTCAGCACAGACAATGAACAGCGTAGGTGTTTTAATGGAAAAAGGAATTGACTATCCAAAGATTGTGGACGAGACCTTTTACACCAAGACCTACGACCAGAACCGTATCTTGGGTTACACTCTTTTAAATAGTAAACTCTATTTAGACGGAAAGGTAATTCTTTCTTATTTAACTCAAAAGGATATGGAGTCCTTTAACTGTACTCCAAAGCATTTAGATGGTATTGTCAATCAGCTTCGTGTTACAAAGGGTACACGGGTGGCCGTGTTTTTATATGAAAGCGAAGATGGTAGTTTTAAAGCTAGCTTCCGTGTAAATGGAGAATTTAATGTGGCTGAAATTGCACAGCACTTCGGTGGTGGCGGGCATGTAAAAGCCGCAGGCTGCAATATTTTTGGCACAATAGATGAGGTTATTGAACGCATCTTAACAGAAATTGAGAAACGTTTATAAAGGAAGTATTTGATGATAAACGGAATTATTAATGTTTATAAAGAAAAGGGATTTACCTCTTTTGATGTAGTTGCAAAAATGCGAGGTATGTTCCACCAAAAGAAAATTGGACATACGGGCACCCTAGATCCTGATGCAGAAGGGGTGCTTCCTGTTTGTCTTGGAAAAGCCACAAAGGTGTGCGATTTACTTACCGATAAGGATAAAGAATATAAGGCTGTTTTGCTCTTGGGACAGGAGACTGACACCCAGGATGTTTCCGGAGAAGTTCTAAATTTTAGTGAAGTTACGGTGACGGAACAGGAAGTAAGAGAAACAATTTTGTCTTTTGTGGGAGAATATGAACAGGTTCCACCGATGTATTCGGCTTTAAAGGTCAATGGTCAAAAACTATGTGATTTGGCGAGAAAAGGTATTACGGTAGAGCGTAAAGCAAGGCCTGTAACCATTCACAAGATTGAGATTACGAATATCAATTTACCAGAGGTTGAAATGGTTGTTGCATGCTCCAAAGGAACTTACATTAGAACCTTATGTGATGATATTGGTAAGAAATTGGGCTGCTTTGGCTGCATGAAATCTTTGCTGCGTACTCGAGTAGATAAGTTCACGCTTGAAGAGGCTTATACACTTTCGCAGTTGCAGGAACTTATAGAAGAGAAACCAGAGAGTGAATGGGGTTTTATAGAACCTGTTGACAGAGTTTTTCGTAAGTACGAGGCTGTGACAGCAAAGGAAGAAGCGCAGAAACTGGTGTTAAATGGGAATCGTATTCCTGTGGCATTGATTTCTGATTTTTCCGTAGAAAAAATGCAGGAGAGTGTACGTCTGTATGATTTCGTACAGAAATTTGTAGGGATTTATACTTATATTGAAGAAAGTCAGGAATACAAGCCAGTAAAATTATTTATGGAATAAATGGAAATTAGATTAATATGGAATATATTAGAAGAACATTAGATTTTCAAATTGAAGAACCAACTGCAGTAACCTTAGGTAAATTCGATGGTTTGCATAGAGGTCATGAGCTTCTTATGAATACCGTTTTAGAATGTAGCAAAAAGTATCATGTAGCTTCTGTGGCATTTACCTTTGATATGCCTCCTCGAAATCGAGTGGAAGAGATTGTTGCAAATGTTCTTACGACAAATGATGAAAAACAGTATATTTTCGAGAAACAGGGAATTGATTATCTGATTGAGTGTCCTTTTACTGCAGAAGTTATGTCCATGGAGCCGAAAGCATTTATTGAATGGATTGTGAAGTCGCTGAATATGAAATTTGTAGTAGTAGGAGATGACTTCCGTTTTGGACACAAAAGAGCAGGTGATTATCATATTTTACAGAAATATGAAAAGGAGTATGGATATAAAACCATTGTTCTCGACAAACTAAAGGATAGTAATCGTGACATCAGTAGTACCTATGTGCGTGAAAAAATTGCAGATGGTAATATCCGAAAAGCCAATGAACTCTTGGGATATCACTACTTTATTAAGAGCGAAATTCTTCACGGGAAAAAATTAGGACGTCGCATTGGTATGCCTACCATTAATATGATTCTGCCAGAGAATAAGTTGCTTCCTCCAAATGGAGTATATGTAACAGAAGTGCTGGTTGACGACAAAACCTATATGGGCGTAACTAATGTGGGATGCAAACCAACTGTTTCCAAAGAACACATTGTAGGAGTAGAGACCTATATCGACAATTTTAATCAGGATTTGTATGGAGAAAAGATAGTCGTATCGTTTCTTGAATTCATTCGACCGGAAATGAAATTTGGTTCTGTAGAGGAATTAAAGGCTCAAATGGAGTCAGATATTAAGGTAGCTAGGAAATATTACAAAAATATTACATAATTGTGTTGACAATGTAAAAGAATATTGTTATACTCACAAAGGTGTAAAATCACAGGCACAATTATGGAGGAAAATATGAATTTCGATAAAAAAACTTTAGTAGGAGTTTCTGGTGTACTTGTTTTCGCTTTGATTTTAGGCTTGTCATCTATTTCGATTGACAATTCAAACGAGAATATGATTGATAAAGAGGTCTATGGTATTCATTCGTCCGCAGGTGCGAATGCAGCGATTAATGATAATGGCAACACAACAACAGCTGGTGCAAATAGTGCAGTAGAAGAATCTGTTGGAGTTGTTGATGTAGAAAATATAGTAGTTGGACAGAGCCCACAGTATGAAAGTTTTGGCTATACAAATCTTGGGCTTGCTGTGGTAGATGGTAATTTAAATATTCGTAAAGAAGCAAGTGCGAGTTCATCAATTGTCGGTAAAATGACCAATTATGCAGCCTGTGAAATCCTTGGTGAAGAAAATGGATTTTATCAGATTACATCTGGTAATGCAGAAGGATATGTAAGCAAGGATTATATTATCACTGGAGAAGAAGCACTTATCATTGCTCAGACAGAAGCTAGAAATGTTGCTACTGTTGTTACAGAGTCACTTCGTGTACGTGAATCTGCTACAACTGATTCTAAAATTTTATCAACAGTAAGTAAGGATGAAGAATTAGTTATTGTAGAAGTAGTAGATGGCTGGTTAAAAGTAGAAGTTGACAATTATGTGGGCTATATATCTAAGGATTATGTTACAACTAAAGTAACATTAAAAACTGGAAATACCATGAAAGAATTAACATATGGAAATGGTATTTCAGATACTCGTGTAGATTTAGTAAATTTTGCATTACAGTTCGTTGGTAACCGTTACGTATGGGGCGGTGAAAGCTTAACCAAGGGCGTTGATTGTTCTGGATTTACTATGAAGGTTTATGAGAAATATGGTGTTACTCTGCCACATTACTCTGGTTCTCAGCCTGCTTATGGCAAAAAGATTTCAAAATCAGAACTTAAGCCAGGGGATTTGATTTTCTATGGTGAAGGTGGAGTAATTAACCATGTAGCAATTTACATTGGAAATGGTCAGATTGTTCATGCGGCAAATTCAAGAGATGGCATCAAGATTTCAAATGCATTTTACCGTACTCCAATCTGTATCGTTTCTTACCTTCCATAAGGTAAAATAGATGCAATAAAACATAAAATTATTATTTACAACAGTATTTTTATGTGATATATTATTCAGGTATGGTTAGCCCATGCTCGGTGGACGGACACTCCGACCGCTGCTGAGTATCCATCAAATTAGAAGGGCGATTAAATATATTTAAAGGAGGATCATAACATGATCGCAAAAGACAAGAAACAGGCTATTATCGCTGAATACGGAAGAGGAGCAAATGACACTGGTTCACCAGAAGTACAGATTGCTATCCTTACAGCAAGAATTCAGGAATTAACAGAGCATTTAAAAGCTAATCCAAAGGATCATCACTCAAGAAGAGGTATGTTAAAGATGATCGGTCAGAGAAAAGGCTTACTTGCTTACTTAAAAGAAATCGATATCGAAAGATATCGTTCATTAATCGAACGTTTAGGATTAAGAAAATAGTTTGTAAAAGTAGGGCGGAGTTTTTATTCCGCCCTTTTCTTTGAGTTTAGGCAGAAGTGTCACCCGAGACTACTGAAGAGTGCATAGAGACTATGTGTTGTTCAGTTGTTTCGGACAACTTCTGCTAAAAATAAAGTAGAAGATTTAAAAGGAGAAAAAACATGTACAAGAGTTATTCATTAGAACTCGCTGGCAAAACTCTTACAGTAGATATCGGAAGAGTTTGTGCACAGGCAAATGGTGCTGCTATCTTAAGATACGGTGAAACAACTGTATTATCTACAGCTACAGCATCTGACAAACCACGTGATGGTATTGATTTCTTCCCACTCAGCGTAGAGTATGAAGAAA
>CAYMTP010000086.1:0-5891 GCA_964393435.1 uncultured Lachnobacterium sp.
GTGCAGTTCTTTGTGCAGAACTTCTTAAGGCACAGGGATATATTACAAAGAAATAATTTTATGAAAGAGTTCTCGAAAGAGAACTCTTTTTTGTTGAGGCAAAAGTTAAAGTATGATATAATTTTTTAAGCGTAAGGGTAATGATTTACATAAAGGAGAAGACCAGTGTTTAAACAGAGTGAACTAAAGAAGTTAGAAGATTTATACGCAGAAAGTGGCAATCAGTTAGTGGTGCTTTATGGACCAATGAACTGTGAGAAAGAAGCGTTGATTCGTGCATTTGTTGAAACGAAGAAACACTTTTATTATCGTGCCAGAAAGGCTTCTGCCAAGGAACAGCTGACTATGATGGGAGAGGAAGTAGCACAGAAATTTGATGTGCGTATTCAAAAGAATACTTATGATGAATACTTCAACCGTGTCAAAAGTGGCAATCCTACCAAGTTGGTTGTGGTAATTGATGAGTTTGAGCATATCGCGAAAAAAGATCCTGAATTCATGGAAAGCATCTTGAAGCTTAAGAATCGTCGTCTTTATCCAGGTCCAGTCATGATTATTTTGGCTAGCTCCTCTATCGTATGGGTAGAGCAGGATATGGATGGTGTACTTGGTGAGGAAGCAATTAGCAAAATTGATGCCCGCATCAAGATTCCAAACTTAAACTTCTTAGAAGTAGTGCGTATTTTTCCAGAGTTATCTGTTAGTGATTCCATCAAAATCTATGGGGTTTTAGGTGGTGTGCCAGGATACTTAAAGCATTGGAGAAAGCGTAAATCCTTCAAACAGAATATCTGCGATTTGATTCTTTCTGAGGACGGATATTTCTTTAAGATGGCGGAAGAACTGGTGTCTTCTGAACTGCGTGAATTATCTGTTTATAACACAATCCTTATGGCTATTGCAAAGGGCGAAAACAAGTTGAATGATTTGTATCATTACACAGGCTATTCTCGTCCTAAGATTAGCGTATATATGAAAAATTTGAGCCAATTTGACATTATCGAAAAGGTAGTTTCCTTTGAAACTGGCGGATGGGACAATGCGAAAAAAGGGGTATATCGTATCAAAGATACCTATATCAATTTCTATTATCGCTTTGTGTATCCACACCTTTCTGATTTATATATGATGTCACCAGAGGATTTTTATGATACCTACATTGAAAAAGAATTAGACGATTACTTAAATCGTTATTTTATAAATGTGTGTATGGAATATCTTTCCCTTCTCAATCAGATACGTCGTTTGCCTCTAGCTGTGACAAAGATGGGAACATGGGTTGGAAAGACTGGAAACATCGATATTATTGCACAGAGCTCCGATAGACAGAATATCGTAGGTATCTGTAACTGGGACAAGCCAGAGTTTACACTTGCTATGTGCAAAGAGTTATTTGACTCAATGACAAAAGCAAAAATCACTTCAAATCATATCTATTTGTTCTCAGCGACTGCTTTTTCGCCTGATGTTGTCGAGCTGGCGAAAATAGATAAGCGTTTCGAACTTATCGATATGAAAGAATTGTAATTAGGAGCATTATGGGAAAATCACTGATTATAACAGAAAAACCGTCTGTCGCTGTAGAATTTGCAAAGGTTTTGCAGGTCAGCGGCAGAAAAGACGGATACATAGAAAATGATAAATACGTCATTACCTGGTGTGTCGGTCATCTGGTAGGGCTGGTTTATCCAGAATCCTATGATGAAAAGTATAAAAAATGGAAGCTGGAAGACCTGCCATTTTTACCAAAGGATTATAAATATGACGTTATCAAAGATGTAGCAAAACAGTATGATATTGTACACGGCATGCTCATGCGCGAGGACATCGATCGCGTATACTGGGCAGGTGACGCGGGAAAAGAAGGTCAGACTATCGAAGAAAATATCCGTAACTTTGGTGGTGTCCGCGAAGGAATGGAAGAGCTTCGTGTGTGGATTGACTCCCAGACCGAAGAAGAAATCCTTCGTGGTATTCGCGAAGCAAAGCCTATGAGTGACTACGCGAACCTGGGTAATTCTGGTATCATGCGTACTATCGAAGATTATGCCATGGGTATCAACTTCTCCCGTGTTATGTCCGTAAAATACGGAAACCTCTTAAATGACGCGGCAGGAACTACCAGCTATACCGCCATTGCGGTAGGTCGAGTTATGACCTGTGTACTTGGTATGGTCGTTATCCGTGAGCGAGAAATCCGCAACTTTAAGGAAACTCCATTTTACCGCGTGGTAGGTACTTTTACCGATGCAGGTATTGAGGGAGAATGGAAAGCAGTCGAAGGTTCTAAATACTTTGAGTCTCCATTATTATATAAAGAAAATGGTTTCAAAGAAGAAAAGGATGCCAATGCACTCATTGATTTATGCAATGGAAAAGAAGCCAAGGTTAAAGTTTTGGAAAAAAATATTAGCAAGAAACGTGCGCCACTGTTATTTAACTTAGCAGAGCTTCAGGCAGAGTGTGCAAAACGTTTCAAAATCAGTCCAGACGAGACCTTGCAAATCGCTCAGGATTTATACGAGAAGAAGCTGACGACCTATCCAAGAACCGATGCAAGAGTATTATCTACTCCTGTGGCAAAGGAGATTTACAAAAACTTAAATAAATTAAAGGGATACGAAGTAGTAGCTCCTTATGTAGAGACCATCTTACAGAATAAATCATATGCTTCCATAGCAAAGACACAGTATGTAGATGACAGCAAAGTAACTGACCACTATGCCATCATTCCAACGGGACAGTTAACAGAGTTTAACTCTTTGGATTCCTTACAAAGAAGCGTGTTTGAACTGATTTGTCGTCGTTTTCTTAGTATTTTCTATCCTGCTGCGGAATATCAGAATGTTAAACTGACTGTAGGAGTAGAAAAGGAAGAATTCTTTGCTTCCGCAAAGGTATTAAAGAGTCCAGGATATTTGGAAGTAGCAGGAGTTCCAAAGAAGAAACAGACGGTAAATGCAGAAGATATCGAAAATCCAGATGGTAATCCATTTGCGGATGGAGAAGGCGAAGGAAAGGCCGCTGATCCTCAGGTCCTCTTAGAACTGGCAGACCATTTGCACATCGGTGATGTGATTGAAGTAGGCGGCTACGCTATCCGATACGGAAAAACATCTCCACCAAAACGTTACACTTCAGGTTCTATGGTGCTCGCCATGGAAAATGCAGGACAGCTCATCGAAGATGAAGAGCTCCGTGAACAGATCAAAGGTTCTGGTATCGGAACCTCGGCAACACGAGCAGAAATCATCAAGAAGCTGATTCGAATTGGATATTTGAACTTAAATAAAAAGACTCAGATACTCACTCCAAAAAATTTGGGCGAAATGATTTTCGAGGTAGTAAATCTAACCGTGCCAGCACTTTTAAATCCACAGATGTCCGCATCTTGGGAAAAAGGATTGGACGGTATCACAAGAGGAACAGTAGATTTCTGGGATTATCGAAACAAACTTGAGGACTTTATCCGTAAAGAAACCTTGAAAATGATAGACCAGAACCTACGCACAGAGCTAGCGGATCGTATCAGCGAGTTCGCAGGCAAAAATGCCCGTGGTATCGCTGCCCGTAGAAAAATTGGCGTGAAATGTCCTCTTTGTGACGGAGAACTGGTAACAACACCATTTGGATTTGGATGTTCAAACTACAAACAGGACAAATCTGGTTGCAACTTCAACATCGGTGAAATCGCAGGTATCACACCTAGCGAAGAACAGGTGAAAGCACTTTTTGAAAATGGTCATACAGATACCATTCGTGGCTTCAAATCCAAAGCAGGAAAGAAGTTTGATGCAGCTCTTAAATTAGAAAAGACAGAAGACGGCAAGGTAAATATCACCTTTGACTTTGCGGATGTAGAGCCAGAAGTTTTACCAGATGTAAAATGTCCAGCCTGTGGCGGTCAGATGATAAAGAAATCCTTTGGTTATGGTTGTTCCAACTACAATCCAGAGGATGAAAATAGTTGTCGTTTCGCCATCGGAACCATCGCAGGAAAAACACTTTCTGCATCCAACGTAAAGCAGTTACTTACAGAAGGTAAAACAGAAACTCTTCGTGGCTTTAAATCCAAAGCCGGTAAGAAATTTGATGCCTGTCTCATCTTAGAAAAAGACGAAGCTGGTAAGCCAGTTGTAAACTTTGACTTTGAACATGTTGAAGCAAAGAAGATAAAGGATGTGACCTGTCCACTTTGTGGGGGAGATATTATAGTGAATTCTTGGGGATATGGCTGTTCCAACTATGATAGAGAAAAAGAGGATAGCTGTCGTTTCTCCATCGGAAAGATGGCAGAGAAGTCCCTTACAGAAGCTAATGTAAAAGAGCTTTTAACCAATGGCATCACAGGAACCATTCGTGGCTTTAAGTCCAAAACAGGAAAGAAATTCGATGCTCGTGTGGCTCTTTCCAAGGATGAAACGGGAAAAATCACAGGCCTTAAATTTGACTTCAATGACTTAGAACCAGTCAAGTTGAAAGACGTGGTATGTCCACTTTGTAAAGGTGACATCATAGTCACACCATTTGGATATGGATGTTCCAACTATAAAAAGGAAGATCCAGAGCATAGCTGTCGCTTCATGATAGGCAAAATCGCCAGCGTGAAGCTAAAGGAAGCCCAGGTAAAACAGCTTTTAACCACAGGTAAAACTGATGTTATCGAAGGCTTCGTAGCCAAAACGGGAATGAAGTTTGATGCACCATTAAAGCTGACCGAAGACGGACAGATTACCTTTGACTTCCCAGAGAAACCAAAGCCAGTGGAATCCAATGTGGACTGTCCAAAGTGTCAGAAGAAGATGTTAAAGGGCCAGTGGCAATATGAATGTGAATGTGGCTTTAAGCTTTGGCATACTGTAGCAAAGGTAGAATTACCAGAAGAGATTGTAATTGAATTACTTACCACTGGAAAAACGAAGAAAAAAGTGGTAGGATTTACTTCGAAAGCAGGTAACGTATTTGATACATGCTTGAAGTTCGAAGATGATACCATCAAATTCGACTTTGATAATCCAGAAGAATAAGAAAGGCAAAACATATGGAAAACGCAAAAATTTGTAATAACTACACACTTGATGAAACTATCGCAAAGGATTACCTTGCACAGTTTACCTATCCATGGGAGGCTTTAAAGGGAATCAGCGATTACATCAAAGAATTAGGACCTACATTAGATAAAGAAATTTTCGAAGAACGTGGCGAAAATATTTGGGTAGCCAAATCCGCTACTGTAGCACCAACTGCTTGCTTAAACGGACCACTTATCATTGACGAAGAAGCAGAAATCCGTCACTGTGCATTTATACGTGGTAGTGCTATCATCGGAAAGAACTCTGTAGTTGGAAACTCTACAGAAATCAAAAATGACATCATTTTCAACAATGTACAGGTACCACATTACAACTATGTTGGTGATTCTATCCTTGGATACAAATCCCATATGGGTGCAGGTTCTATTACCTCTAATGTAAAATCTGACAAAACATTGGTAGTAGTAAAGGATTGTTATGATACACAAGAAACCATCGAAACTGGTCTTAAGAAATTTGGTGCTATGCTTGGTGATTATGTAGAAGTTGGATGCAACTCCGTATTAAACCCAGGTACCGTGATAGGGAAAAACAGTAGTGTTTATCCAACATCATGTGTTCGTGGAGTGATTCCAGCGAACCATATCTTTAAAGATAAAGAGAATGTTGTTGCAAAAAATTAAAAAATGTGCGAAAATAGGTCGGGTATGTTAATTTACTAACAAGGTAATTAAAATATACAAAGCGTATGCGAAAGGAGTCTTATAATGATTTACACAAAGGAAGTAGAAAACATGTGTCCAGTAGCTAAGGGCGCAAAACACGAACCAGCTCCTATTCCACAGGAAGGAAAATGGG
>CAYMTP010000087.1:0-5830 GCA_964393435.1 uncultured Lachnobacterium sp.
TTATTGGTCTGCCAATTGATATCATCAAGTTCGACCGTTCACTTACTATTTTGGCAAGTAAAGATGATCAATCCAAGTATATGGTTGGTAGCTTTTCGGATATTTTCAAGAAGGCAGATTACCAAATCCTTTTTGAAGGCGTAGAGGACGAGCATGACGAGGCACAATGTATTGATATGAATGCCCAGTATTTACAGGGATATAAATATTCAAAACCTATACCAATCGAGCAATTAAAGAATTTCTTGAAGAAAGAATAAAAATAAGGCGTTTCCCACATGTTGATTATGTGATGGGAGACGCCCTTTTTAGTTTATAAAGTTTTATTTCAGGAAGAAACGCAGCAATTTGCGGTAAAGTTCATTGGTATATGGCTGGTAACGAATTGGTAAGTCCATCCATGTCTTTTTGTCAACAATACTCTTGCTGTGAGAAAATATGTTAAAGCCTTCTTTTCCGTGGTAAGAACCCATACCACTTTCGCCAACGCCACCGAATCCCATTTCGCTAGTGGCCAAATGAATAACCACATCATTGATACATCCACCACCATAAGAGATGCGAGAGGTGATTTCTTCAATGTGGTCCTTGTCTTCCGAGAAGAAGTAAAGGGCGAGAGGTTTTTCTTTATTTAACAACATAGGGAATAGATCCTCAAACTTATCAAAAGTGAGAATTGGCATAATTGGTCCGAAGATTTCTTCCTGCATAACGGCATCGTCCCAGGTTACATTGTCCATTACAGTAGGAGTAATCTGAAGCGTTTCTCTATTGGAGTTTCCGCCAAGGACGGTTTTATTTTCTTCTATTAATCCAAGGAGACGGTCAAAGTGTTTTTCATTTATGATTTTGCCGTAGTCAGGATTTTCCAGTGGATTTTCACCAAACTGTTTTTTCACCTGTTCACACACTTCTTTCACAAATTCATCCTTTACACTGCTGTGGCAAAGAATAAAGTCTGGAGCCACACAGGTCTGTCCACAGTTTAGATATTTGCCAAACACAATACGTTTTGCGGCAAGTTTCACGTTTGCAGAGCTATCGATGATACATGGGCTCTTTCCGCCCAGCTCTAGTACACAAGGAGTTACATACTCTGCAGCATGGCGCAACACTTCTTTTCCTACCAAGGTACTGCCTGTAAAGAAAATAAAATCAAATTTCTTTTCTAAGAGAGCGGAGTTTTCTTTTCTGCCGCCAAGAACTACGGCGATATAGTTGGAAGGGAAACATTCCTCTACGATTTTTTTGATAATTTCACCTGTGGCAGGAGAATAAGCACTAGGTTTTACGATAGCTGTATTTCCTGCTGCGATGGCATCTACCAGAGGATCCACAGTCAGTAAAAATGGATAGTTCCATGGACTCATGATGAGGGTATTGCCATAAGGCGATGGTTTTTTATAGCTGGTGGCAGCAAACTGCGTGAGAGGTGTAGGAACACGATGTTTTGCTGCAAAGCGTCTTGTGTTTTTTATCATGTAATGGATTTCGTCCAATACCAATCCTACTTCACACATATAGCCTTCAAAAGCACTCTTTCCCAAATCAGAAGTAAGAGCTGCGCAAATTTCTGTTTCATGCTTTTTGATTGCACTACGAAGCTTTTCTAACATTTCGATACGGAAGGACACTGGAAGTGTAGCTCCGCTTTGGAAATAGTTTCGTTGACTTTCTAGGATTTCGTCAATATTTACTTTGCTCATAAATAAATCTCCATTTTCCAAAAATTCTATCTCCATTATAGGCTTCGAAAGGGAAATCTTCAACTAATAAGATGTTGGTAAAGAGTAACTTTTTTCATAGCGTATTTCATAGGGCATATGGTATAATGGTAACGGGCGAAACCGCTGTAGGGAAAATATCCAGTGGAAGCAGTGCGATATTTAACAAATACAGCAAAGGAAGCAGAGAATAATTTAAGGGGGAGATAGAAATGCCAGTAAAAGCGAGTGACAATTTTAAAGTCTACGAGAATCCAAAAGGACCAAAAATTAGTACTGTATCACGTAATGTGATTCAGAAAGGAAAATTGTACTTTAAGGATATCGATGGTTCAGGAAAAGTTTCAAAAGTAAATGACTGGAGAATTCCGGCAGCAGAACGTGCAGAAGCTTACGTTAAGAAGCTTACAGTAGAAGAAAAAATCGGACAGCTTTTCATTTCTGATTGGCGTATGGGTAAATACGTGCCAAAATTAGAAGCAAATGAAAAAGGGGAAAAGTCAGAACCTAAATTAGATGAATCAGGCACATTAGACGAAGCACCTTTCATCGGAATAACTATTTTCGGTGAACAGAATCTACCAGGTACTTCCACACTTTTAAAAGAATGGTTTGCGCGTCATCTTATTTTACGTAACAACGTTAGCACAGAAGACATCACAGACTACTTGAATCAGCTTCAGGCAGTAGCAGAAGAATGCGACCACTTTGTACCAGTTAGCGTAGCTTCCAACTCTCGTAATGAAAACGGTGAAGTAGTATTTGGTATGAATGACGCAGGTGGTGTATTCCCTACCTGGCCAGGTACTCTTGGTATCGCAGCAGCAGCAAAAGGCGACAGCATCAAAGTGGTAGACCAGTTTGCAGAGGCAGTTCGTCGTTCATGGAATGCGGTTGGTCTTCGTAAAGGATATATGTATATGGCAGACGTAATGTCTGACCCACGTTGGCAGCGTTCCTATGGAACATTTGGTGAAGATCCTAAATTTGTGAAAAAAGCATTTGAACATATGATTCCACGTATTCAGGGTAGCAAAGAAGGTGTAACAGCAGACGGTGTTGCTATGACTGTAAAACACTTCCCAGGCGGTGGGGCTCGTGAAAACGGATTTGACCCACACTACGCAGCAGGACAGTGGAATGTATATCAGACCAAGGGTAGTTTACAGAAATATCATATTCCAGCTTTTCAGACAGCAGTAGATTTGAAGGCAGCTTCTATTATGCCTTATTATGCAAAACCAGCATTAGAAAAGAGTGCGGATCAGAAAGACAAAGAAGGCAAGAAGATGGAAATGCAGCCATACGGCTTTGCATTTAACAAACCATTCATCGATGGACTTCTTCGCAAGCAGATGGGCTTCCAGGGCTACATCAACTCAGACACAGGTATTGTCCACAACATGAAATGGGGAGTTGAAATGCTTGACGAACCAGAACGTATCGGTTTTGCAATCAACAACGCAGGTGTAGACCTTATCAGTGGTCTTTTCGACAACGAATATGGTATGGAAGCTTACAAACGTTCTAAGAACGATTATTACGAAAAGAATCCAGTTCCAGAAGGATTCCAGAAAGAGGAAATCGTGCTTACAGACGAAGCAATTGATCGTGCAGTAACTCGTACTCTTACAGAAATGTTCGAGCTTGGCATGTTCGAAGATACATACCGTGACGTAAAAGTGGCAAAGAAAGCAGTTGCTACACAGAAAGATTGGGACAACGCATATGCAGCTCACCTTAAGAGCGTAACTGTTCTGAAAAATGATTGGGTATTGCCTCTTACACCAGAAGCAACCTGGCAGAAGAATGTATACGCAGAAGCTTTCCACAAAGACCCACGTATGGCAGAAAAACTTACCACAGAACTTCGCGACTTGCTTACACAAATCAATTTAGTAGATGATCCAAAGGATGCAGATTATGCAATCCTTATGCTTCATCCATCGTCAGGTGAATACTTCCACGCAACAAAGGGTTACCTTGAATTAGACATTTGTGAAGGCAAAGTAGTTCATGATGTAGACGACAAGTGCCGTCCAACAGAAGAAACTCATTTGGAAACTACACTTGCTGGCGTGGGACGTATCCAGGACATCGCGGACACTGTACACGCCAACGATGGTAAAGTCATTATAAATGTAAACTTCACACTTGCATGGATGCTTGGCAATATCGAACCATATGCAGATGCATTAACCGCAGGATTCGATACATATCCATCCGCAGTGCTTGATGTCATCCGTGGTCTCTACCCACCAACAGGTAAGCTTCCATTTACACTTCCACGTGGTGACGAAGTTCTTGCAGTAGATGCAAATGGTGTATGTGTAAGCCCTAACGACGTACCAGGTTATGACAAAGATAAATATATGCCAGATCACTTAAAAGACGAAAACGGCAAAGCGTATGCTTACCGTGATGGTCATGGCAATTACTATGAACTGGACTTCGGCTTGAGATGGTAAAATTCATTGCAAAATAAGAATGTTTGGCTCGCTTCTTCGGAAGCGGGCCCTATTTTATGTCCCAAAAATAAATTTAGAAATTTTTTAAAAAGTATTGACAAACGCAATTGAATTGCATACAATTTAATATGCGATCCATATAGAAACAAAACAATTTTATAAACTAATATTTTGGAGGATGTAACAATGACAATTTATGATTTAATCGTAAAAGATGCGGAAGGAAATGATGTAAACTTAAAAGAATACGAAGGAAAAGTATTATTAGTAGTAAATACAGCTACAGGTTGTGGATTTACACCACAGTACGAAGGACTTCAGGATTTATATGAAAAATATCAGGCACAGGGCCTTGAAATCTTAGACTTCCCATGCAACCAGTTTGGAAACCAGGCTCCTGGAACAGAAGAAGAAATCGAAGATTTCTGCCAGTCAAGATATGGTATAACATTCAAGCTGTTCAAAAAAGTAGAAGTTAATGGTGAAAATGAAGAACCATTATTCACATACCTAAAATCTCAAAAGGGTGGATTAATGGGAAGCAAGATCAAATGGAACTTCACAAAATTCTTAGTAGACAGAAATGGTAATGTAGTAGAACGTTTTGCTCCAACTACAACACCAGAACAGATTGATGTAGCAGTTGCAAAATTGCTTTAATTTGAAAAATGTGTTAAAATAAAAGAACAAGTTGCCAATGAATCAACAAATAATTTTAAGGAAGAGGGAAAGGCTATGGAATATATTTACAATACAGAAAATGTATGTGCAAGAAGAATCAAAGTAGAACTTGATGGCGATGTAGTTACAAATGTAGAATTTTTAGATGGCGGATGTAGTGGAAACTTAAAGGCCGTTCCAAAGCTTGTAGAAGGTATGACCGTGGAACAGATCGAAGAAAAATTAAGTGGAATTACATGTGGGAGAAGACCAACCTCTTGTTCCGACCAGTTGACAAAGGCCGTTCGCAAAGCATATAATGAGGCACAGAAAATGTCATAATAAGCGGAGGCGAACGACATGTCATTAGAAGGGTATGAACATTTGAAATTAGAAAACCAGCTTTGTTTTCCACTCTATGCGGGAGCCAAAGAAGTGGTTCGTAAATATAAGCCATTTTTGGATGAACTTGATTTGACCTACACCCAGTATATTACTATGATGGTATTGTGGGACAAAAAGCAGATGAATGTAAAAGAATTAGGGAGCATGCTTTTCCTTGATTCTGGAACACTTACTCCACTTTTAAAGAAGTTGGAAGCAAAGGGTTATGTAACACGCTGTCGCTGTAAAGAAGATGAAAGAAATCTTATTATTTGCATCACAGAGGAAGGTGACGCTTTAAAAGAAAAAGCCACAGACATTCCTATGAAAATGGGTGAATGTGTAAGCCTTACAGCGGAAGAAGCAAAGACATTGTACACCTTGCTTTATAAATTATTAGGAAATATGTAAAAAGGCGGTTGCGAAAGCAACCGTCTTCTTTATATAATAAACAGACATTTTGGAATATTTGAAAAAAATAAAAATTACCTATTAAGAAAATCCGAAATCATCCGATAGATAAGGTAAGAAACTAATTTCAAGGAAGAAAGGAGATGCTGTTTATGCGTATAGATGCATATAATCAGGTTGCTC
>CAYMTP010000088.1:0-5733 GCA_964393435.1 uncultured Lachnobacterium sp.
TGTTCGTGGCATGAAGCTGGATAAGAATGATGAATTAAAGGCTGTCTATGTATTAGGTGACGGCGAAAATGAAATGGTTGAAGTAAAAGGTAAGGAATTTGCCCTAAACCGACTTCATATAGGAAATAGAGACACAAAAGGGGTTAAGAAGTGAAAACAAATTGGCGGTTCAATAGCGTAGAGGATGCGTTTGAATTTTTAGAAAGCAGAGAAAAGTATGGCAGTAAACCAGGTTTGAAAAGAATGAAACATCTGATGGGTCATTTGGGTCATCCAGAGGATAGGATTTTTACCATTCATATTGCGGGAACCAATGGAAAGGGCTCAGTAGGTGCATATCTAGAGAGTATCTTCCATCAGTCGAGAATGTATACCTTTCATTTTTCTTCTCCAGCAGTATTTCACCCAAGGGATACATGGAGAAAGTTTGGAGAACAGATTTCAGACTATTATTTTATAGAATGTGCTTCTCGCGTGTATGAAGCCACACTTTCGTTGGACAGACTTTATATTCATCCAACTCGTTTTGAAGTAGAAGCTGCAATGGCAATTTATGGTTCAACTATTTTTAGCAACGATGTGCTAATCTTAGAAGCAGGCATGGGTGGGGCAAATGATGCCACCAACGTTATAAAATGGCCAAAGATATGTGTATTTACCAATATTTCTTATGATCATATGCAGTTTTTAGGAGAAACCCTGACGGAAATTGCAACAGAGAAGGCTGGAATTATCAAGCCGGGCT
The DNA here is from genome assembly GCA_964393435.1 of uncultured Lachnobacterium sp. Classification (GTDB taxonomy): domain Bacteria; phylum Bacillota; class Clostridia; order Lachnospirales; family Lachnospiraceae; genus Roseburia. The sequence goes on from CAYMTP010000088.1 coordinate 746, forward strand.
GTAAAGTGTTTTCCGCAGAGCAGGCTCCAGAAGTAAAGGATATTTTAGATGAGAAGATGAAATATGGGGCTGTTACCTATGTGGATAATAGTGCCTTGGAACTTATTTCGCAAAAACCAGGAAAACTCAAGTTTAAATATAAGGGTGAAGAATACGAAACGTCTATGTCAGGTTTGTATCAAATGAAAAATGCAGCCCTTGCCATAGAAATTGCACGTAATATGAAATTTCCAGAGGAAATGATTACTGCTGGTATCAGGGATGCAAAATGGGACGGACGTTTTCAGGTGCTTTCTGAGGAGCCATATTTTATTATTGATGGTGCTCATAATGTAGACGCCATCAAACATTTGGCGGAAACCGTAGAAAATTGTTTTACAAATCAGCCTATTGACTTTATAATAGGTGTACTAAAGGATAAGGAACACGAAAAAATGATGGAAATCATGGCACCTTATGCTAACCGCATTTTCACCATTACACCTCCAGACAATGCAAGAGCCTTGGATGGAAAGGTGCTTGCAGAAGAGATTAAGCAGTGGCATGATGATGTTGTTTACTGTGAATCCGTTGAGGAAGCAGTTATAATGGCGATGGACCATGGACAAGAAACAGGGTGCTCGACCTTAGCATTTGGTTCTTTATCATATTTAGGCGAAGTAAAGATAAGTCATGATAACTATTTGAAAAGCAGGATATAATATGATTGATGTAAAAAAAGTACAAGAAGGCGTGCGAATGATATTAGAAGGAATTGGTGAAGATGTAAACCGTGAAGGGCTTCGCGAAACACCAGAACGTATCGCTCGTATGTATGAAGAAATATTTGCAGGCATGAATATGGACTGCAAAGAAATATTATCAAAAACATTTACAGTAGATAATGATGAAATGGTCATTGTAAGGGATATTACCTTTTATTCGACTTGTGAACATCATTTTATGCCATTTTATGGAAAGGCACATGTTGCTTACATTCCAAATGGAAAAGTAGTTGGACTTAGTAAATTGGCACGTGCGGTAGAGGTTTATGCAAAACGCCCACAGATTCAGGAACAACTGACAGGACAGATAGCAGATGCACTTATGGAACATCTGAATCCCAAAGGTGCCATTGTTATGATGGAAGCAGAGCATATGTGTATGACGATGCGAGGTGTGAAAAAGCCAGGCAGCAAGACAGTTACCTTTGCGATGCGTGGTGCGTTCGAGGAAGACGATACACTTGTGAATCGTTTTCTTATGATGTGCAAATAGGATTAGAAAGAGAATAACTATGAGAATTGGAACACATGAGTTTAATGTAGCAGAAAATACCTATATTATGGGCATTTTGAATGTGACTCCAGATTCTTTTTCAGATGGTGGCAAAATCAAGAGCGTCGATGCTGCGTTAAAGAGAGCGGAGCAGATGCAGCGTGAAGGGGCCGCCATTCTTGATATAGGAGGAGAATCCACCAGACCGGGATATATCCCAGTTTCTGAGGAAGAAGAGATGGAACGCGTTCTGCCTGTGATTGAAGCAGTGAAACAGCGTTTGGATATTCCAGTATCGGTAGATACCTACAAAAGTACAGTGGCGGAAGCAGCTATTTTGGCTGGTGTAGATTTGATTAACGATATATGGGGATTAAAACATGATTCTCGTATGGCCGAAGTCATCGCCCAAAAAGATGTAGTATGCTGTCTTATGCATAATCGTACGAATACGATGTATGAGAATTTTATGGAAGATATAATGGCTGATTTGCAGGAATGCCTTGCACTTGCTCATAAGGCAGGGATTTCTGATGAAAAAATCATCTTAGATCCAGGCGTAGGTTTTGCAAAGGATTATGAGCAAAATTTAGTAGTAATCCGAAATCTTGAAAGGGTAAAGTCACTGGGCTATCCAGTGTTATTAGGTGCTTCCCGCAAATCTGTAATAGGGCTTACCTTGGATTTACCGAGTGAGGAGCGTTTGGAAGGAACTCTGGTAACGACAGTTGCGGCTGTACAGCAGGGGTGTGGATTTGTCAGAGTCCATGATATAAAAGAAAATTATCGTGCTATTCAGATGGCACAGGCAATATATAGAAGAGGCTAGTTGGAATGAGAAGAACAAACGATTTTATCAAAGTAACCAACATGAAAGTGTTTGCTTATCATGGTGTGTTAGAAGAAGAAAAGAAAAATGGTCAGGACTTTTATCTCAATGCCAAGGTTTATGTGGATATGAGAAAAGCAGGTCTAACCGACCAGTTAGAAGATACCATCAATTATGATCAGGTGTGTATTTTTCTAGCAGAAGTATTTGCAGAAAAACAGTTTGATACCATTGAAGCAGCGGCAGAGTATACGGTGCAGGAGATTATTGTGAACTTCCCAACGATTGAGGCAATGGAGTTAGAGGTTCGCAAGCCACATGCACCACTTACCTATGTGCCAGAAGATATTTCAGTTACTATTTATCGTGAATGGCATACCGTATATTTGTCATTTGGTTCGAATGTAGGTAATCCAACAGGCCATATCAATGAAGCTATTATAATGTTAAAGGATCCATATGTGATACGAAATGTTAAGCGTTCAAAGCTGGTGGTTACAAAGCCTTATGGACCAGTGGAACAGGATGATTTCGTAAATGGTTGTCTGGAAATGGAAACCTATATGGATCCAGAGGAACTGGTTACCTATATCCATGAAATCGAGGATTATTTTGAGCGTGATAGAAGTATCAAATGGGGACCAAGACCAATTGATTTAGATATCATATTCTTTGATGATTATGTTTATAACAGCAAAACACTCACTATTCCTCACGCTGATATGGAAAATCGCATGTTTGTGCTGGAGCCATTGTCACAGCTTTGCCCAGGATTAAGACATCCAGTTTGGGGTAAGACCGTAGCACAGTTGAAGAAAGAGTTGGAAGCACGAGGCGGTAACGAGGATATTCTAAGGAAACTGGAAGAGTAGTTGTTATATGAAAGGAAAAGATTTTGAAAAGAAATATTAGTTTGTCAAACAGGATTTGGGAAATTGCATATCCAGTACTGATGTATTATGTAGCAATCAGTATTGGAACTTTTGTGGCACAGATGATTTTTGGTGCCACCAATGAGACATATATGCTCTGTAAAATCATTGGAAGCGTGGTAGCGATTCCGGTAGTATATGTAGATTACAAAAGAGATTTGATGATGACTGGAAAGTACGGATTGAAAAATCCAGTAACAATGGAACATGTGAAGCAGGTATTAGCGGTAATTGGTATTACCATTTGCTTATCGATCGCTTTAAACAATATTATTTCCATGTCACCATTGGTTTCCATGTCAGAGGAATATCAAAATGCAAATGATGCTTTTTATGGTAGTACCATCTGGTTAGAGTTCTTAGGCTCTGCTTTGATTACACCATTTTTGGAAGAACTTTTGCACCGTGGAGTAGTATATGGACGCCTTCGCAGAATGATGGGCATGTGGCCAGCAGTAATTGTATCCGCACTTATCTTTGCAGTACTGCATTTTAATATTGTACAGTTTATCTATGCCTTTTTATTAGGTATTGTGTTTGCATTGTTTGTAGAAAAGACAGGACAGCTTTATCCAGCAATTATTGCACATATCGTGGCGAATGGTATTGCAGTTATCCGCACGGAAACAGGTTTCTTGCAGAGTACTGTGGATGGTAGTGTATCTGCATGGCTAATTTCGGTAGGGCTTTGTCTGTTGGGAATTGGCGGACTTATTATATTTGTTGGGAATAAGAAGAAAGAGGAAAAATAATGAGTAAGTATGTATTTTTTGATGTTGATGGGACTTTATGGGATGAGAAGATGATTGTTCCTGAAAGTACAAAGCATGCAATCAAAAAGCTACAGAAAAATGGACATAAAGCATTTGTCTGTACAGGACGTGCTATGGGCAATGTCAATGACCCACAGTTTGATGAGATTGGTTTTGATGGTTTCATTGCTGCTTGTGGCAATCATGTAGAAATGGATAAAAAAGTGCTCTATGAGAACAATATGTCCTATAAAGAAGTTAAGGCGATTTATGATGTGAGCCGCAAGGCTAAGCTTCCGATTATATATGAAGGAACTAAATATCAGTGGCTGGATAGGGAAGGCTTTGATGGAGATTCTTATATTGATTATATTGTACAGAATTTAAAGGATTCTGCCGTTTTCCTCGACGAATGTGAACTAACAGAGATTCATGCTAATAAGTTTTCGGCTTTGGTAAATGAAAATACGGATTATGAATCGGTAGAAGAGACCTTAGCAGATATTTTTGATTTCATGGACCACGGAGATGGCATCATTGAGGCTGTACCAAAGGGAACTTCCAAGGCGACAGGAATCGCATGGTTATGTGAATATTTGGGAATTGCGATTGAAGATACTTATGCAATTGGCGATAGTATCAATGATTTAGAAATGCTAGGCTTTGTAGGTCATAGTATTGCGATGGGCAATGGCTCTCAGGTAGCGAAGGATGCGGCAGAATACGTGACTACACATATTCATGAGGACGGGGTTCTCAATGCACTGAAACACTACAATTTAATTTAGTGTTTTAGAAGTTTATAAACATTTAAGAAATCTGTAAAGCCTTGATTTTACTGGATTTTTTGCGAATTATTAGCACTCGGATAAAAAGAGTGCTAATTTTATGTTGACTTTTATTTTTCTTAGTAATATTATCTTATCTAGAGAATATTTATAGAAAAGGGGACGCAAGTCTTTTCATAATAAGGAGGAAATACAATGAAATTATCACCATTAACAGATCGTGTTGTTTTAAAACAGCTTGAAGCTGAAGAGACTACCAAGTCTGGTATTATTTTAACCGCATCTGCACAGGAAAAACCACAGGAAGCAGAAGTTATCGCTGTAGGTCCTGGTGGAATCGTAGATGGCAAAGAAGTAGTTATGCAGGTAAAAGTTGGACAGAAGGTTATCTATTCCAAATATGCTGGAACAGAAGTAAAGCTTGACGGAC
>CAYMTP010000089.1:0-5630 GCA_964393435.1 uncultured Lachnobacterium sp.
GCTAAGTCACCAGAACAGCATTCTAATGTACGAACTGGGATATCTAAGCTACGGAATAAATCAACTGTGTTTTTCCATAATACATCATAGTATTTTGGAGATTCTTCTGGCTTACAAACTACAATCATTTCCTGTTTTTCGAACTGGTGGATACGGTATACCCCACGTTCTTCGATACCATGAGCACCTTTTTCCTTACGGAAACATGGTGAATAGCTGGTAAGTGTCTGTGGTAATGTTTCTTCGTCATTTAATGTATCGATAAATTTACCAATCATAGAGTGTTCTGATGTACCGATAAGGTAAAGGTCTTCGCCTTCGATTTTGTACATCATAGCATCCATTTCTTCGAAGCTCATAACGCCTGTTACAACGTTGGAACGAATCATGAAAGGTGGGATACAGTATGTGAATCCTCTATCAATCATGAAATCTCTTGCATAAGAGATTACTGCAGAATGAAGTCTAGCGATATCTCCCATAAGGTAGTAGAAACCATTTCCTGCTACTTTACCGGCAGCTTCCATATCGATACCGTTGAATTTCTCCATGATTTCTGTATGGTATGGAATATCGAAATCTGGAACTACTGGTTCACCGAATTTTTCGATTTCTACGTTGCAGCTATCGTCTGGACCGATAGGTACAGATGGATCAATGATGTTTGGAATCGTCATCATAATCTTAGTAACTTTTTCGCTTAATTCTTTTTCTAAAACTTCGAGTTCTGCAAGACGAGCAGCATTTGCACTAACCTGTGCCTTTACTTCTTCTGCTTCTTCCTTCTTGCCCTGACCCATTAACATACCAATCTGTTTGGAAAGTTTATTTCTGTTGGCACGAATTTCGTCAGCTTCCTGCTGAGTCTTTCTAGCTTGCTCATCTAATTCAATTACTTCGTCTACTAATGGAAGTTTGTGTTCCTGAAATTTCTTGCGGATATTTTCTTTTACTACTTCAGGATTTTCTCTTAAAAATTTAATATCGATCATATTGCCTCCAATTTATCCTTAAATCATTATCTGCTATTGTACTATTTTCTATACCAAAAATCAAGAAAGACCTGTATTTTATTGGCAAATTTTGTCTACGAGAAAACATAACATACTGCAATAAATTCTAATAGAAAAATAAACGGTACACCATATTTAAATTGCAAATGCTTTGTCTTGTGGCGAAAAGCCTCCATGCCTAGCCATACACCTGCACCACCACCTGCAAACGCAATCAGCAGTAATGTCTTCTCTGGTATTCGCCATGCATCAGCCTTCGCCTTTGCCTTGTCAATGCCCATAGCAAAGAAACCTATAATACTCACTACCGTCATATATATAAGAATCATTTGCAAGCTACTACTCATGACTATCCTCCTATCTCATCTCTACAATGCATCAACCATGTCGCACAACTCTATTCCTCAAGATATGCCTTAATCTCTGCAAAATCCACGACACATTCTCCATCCCAAATGCCGACTGGAACTTTATTTTCGAAGGTGTAGAAGCGAACCTGTGAAAAACTCTCGTCATCTCGACTAAACTCATATACAACAATAGTTTCCTTTTCTGGATCTACAATCCAATATTCACGCACACCAGCCTCTGCATACTTACTCAATTTGAGTGTCATATCTTTTTTACGAGTACTTGGCGACAAAGCCTCCACAACCAAATCAGGTGCACCATCTAAGTATTGTTTTGTAAATTTATCCTTTTCACAAACAACAGAAATATCAGGAACTACCATGGTCTTATCATCACAATCTAATCGGACATCTATTCCTGCCCCAAATATCTCGCACTTTCCTTTTTTCTTTTTTACATAAGATTTGAAACAGAAATCAATCTCACCTACAATTCGCTGATGCTTTATACTAGGCATAGACACATGATAAATCACACCATCAATCAGCTCTATTCTCTCATCTTCCGGCCAATTATAGTAATCCTCTATCGTATATTCTCCTTGCTTTTTCGCGAGGCTCTTACCATATTCGCATGCAGCCTCACGAACCATGGATGGTTGATAATCCGCTAACACCTTCTCAATTGCAAGTAATGTTTCATATCGTGGCGACTGTGTCACTCCGCTAAATACCTTTTGCACAGTACTTAAAGGCACTCCTGACTTCTCCGCAATCTGCTCATAGGAATATCCCAATTCCTTTTTTCTTTCCTTCATTTCTGACAGTGTCATACAACCCCTCCTTTTCCCTTCCATTTTCTTTCCTTATTCTAGCAATATCCTTTCCGTTTGTCAATATTCTTTCCATTTTCTTTCCATTTTATTACAGCAAAAAAGCTGTAGCATCCATATGCCACAGCCTATTTGATATTATTCTGTTTTTGATTTAATTCTTACCTTCATTTCATACCACAACTGTGTTGCAATGAGCAGTGAGGAATAGGTACCTGCAAGCATACCAACCATAAGTGGTAATGCAAATTCTTTGATTGCAGGCACACCCATAATGAAAAGTAAAACTACCATGACAAGTGTGGTAAAGGATGTGTACATACTTCTGGTTAATGTCTGGGTCAAAGAACGATTTGCTACCTCGTACCATGTTTCTGGAGTCTGTTTCTTCATGGTCGACATGTTTTCTCGGATACGGTCAAATACAACAATTGTGTTGTTGATAGAATAACCAACAACCGTAAGCACACAGGCAATCAACGTATTTCCAACTGTAATTTGAAGCAATATATAAGCAGTAAGCACGATTAAAACATCATGTACCAACGCAAGAATTGCACTGGTTGCAAAGCGTAAGTCCTTGAAACGCAGACGAATATAAATCAGCATGAATAAACATGCCACTACAACCGCAATAATTGCACTCTGACGCATTTCTCCACTCACCGTTGAACTAATGCTTTGAGAAGTAATGGTATCTTCATCTACACCAAATTCTTTCACTAGCATTGCATTCAGTGCTTCTCTTTCCTCTAAAGAAAGGGTCTTGGTCTTCAATACAATATTTGTACTTTCATCGACTGTAGTAGCTTGTACTGCAGAATCCCCTGTAATCTCTGAAACATGAGGAATAATCTCTTTTTCAATTTCATCAATACTATATTCTTTTCCAAAATCTGCAGTTGTAGAAGTACCACCTGCAAACTCAATACCATAATTAAATGCATTTCCACTTGTCGCACTATAGTATGCCATTCCAGCTACACCAGCTACGATAATCGCAATAGAAATTGCAAAGTAAATAACTCTATGTTTCAAGAAGTCAATGGTCTTGATTTTCTTTGCTGCACCATAGAATTTCTTATCCTTAAATCCTATCGCATAGAATGCCTGTAACAGGTATTTCGCAATTACCAAAGCTGTAACCATAGACATGATAATCGAAATCATAAGTGTATATGCAAAACCTTTTACAGTTCCTGAGCCTAATATCATAAGAACAACTGCTGCAATAAAAGTAGTTACGTTACCATCCACAATCGCAGACATCGCCTTTTTATAACCGTTTTTGATAGACATTGAAACTGTCGTTCCTGCAGCAATCTCTTCTTTAATACGTGCAAAAGTAACTACGTTTGCATCTACCGCCATACCAATACCGAGAATAATACCCGCAATACCTGGCAAGGTCAGTGTAATCTCAAACAATTGCACAAAAGAAATTGTGCCAAACGTATAAATTGCCAATGCAATAGCTGCCACCACACCTGGAAGGCGATACATAGCAATCATAAATATCATAATCAGAAGCATCCCAATGCCCGCTGCCTGAATACTGGTTGTCAGTGCCTGACTTCCCAATTGTGCACCAACTACATTTGACTCTAATTCTTCTAACTTTAAGCTAATCGCACCAACACGGATAAAAGTTGCTAATTCCTCTGCCTCTGCATATTCATTTGAGCCAGAAATGATACACTGGCCGTTTGTAATTGCTTCTTCTACAACTGGAACACTGATAAAGTGATCATCATAATAAATTGCAATGGTATCACCATCTGCTGCAGCCTCTGTTGTTGCTTCACCGAAAATTTTAGCCGCATCATCTGTAAAAATCAGGGAAACGACTGGCACATTGGCACCATACTGGTCCTGCTGATATCCAGCTTCTGCAGACTTCACATCATTACCTGTCAAAATAACCGAGCCATTTTCAATCAATTCCTCAAGTTCGAAATTTAACTTATATGGAACATCTTCTTCACTGGTGGAATCATATGTATAGTTTGCTTTTCCATCCGCATTCTTTGCAGTAATAAAATATAATGCACCTGGACTACCAAGCTCTTCTAATACCGCATTCGCATCGAACACACCTGGAATCTCAACTGTAATTCGGTCTTCGCCCACCTGATATACCGCATATTCTGTACTATAATTTTCTGCACGCTCTTCCAGCTTTGCAATCGTATCATTAATATCTGTCTGGGTCGGATTTTCTGTCACAATCTGATAGGTGATAGAAACACCTCCTGATAAATCTAATCCCAGAACAATAGACTTGTCTCCTTTTGAGGTGGTGGCATTTAAAACATTCATGCCATAAACTCCAAGTCCTGCTAATAAAACAACTACTGCAAGAATAATTGCTATCGCTTTATTTTTTCTCATGTTTTTAACCTCTCTAAAACAATACTAACGAGAAGCATTTTACCACAGAAGTATCTATTTTACAATATCCGACCCAGGAAAGTGCTGCTCACAAGAAGTCCCCAAATCATAAGAGATCGATTGGAAATCTCAAAGGAATTTTGAAGCACAAAAACAGACAGAACAAATATAAGCAGCAAAAAAATATTGCTAAGGACCAATGCCTCTATTGTTTTTCGTCCAATTCCTATTTTTGGATTACTATATTGTTTTTTCTCTATGCGTTTCATGCAGAATCCTCCCGCCAATCCCGCGAGTATATAAGTAGTAATAATTCCCACCATGGCCTTATCTGCTTGCCATTTGAATAAATAGGTAAGTGTGCTTACCACAAGCAAAGCAATTAGTGACACAAGCAGCATGCTTATAATTGCAATTACAAAACTTCTGATTTTCCTCATAATCCCTCCCATATACTTTATCTTATTAGAAAAAATGTAGGTTCATTCTACAAATTTGTGATTTTCTCTTGACTGTAAAGTGACTTTACCCTTTATACTGTGTATAGATTTAAGTTACGGATTGGAGAAAAATATGAAAATTAACGAAATTGAAAATCTACTAGGGCTTACGCGTGCTAATATTCGTTTCTATGAAAAAGAAGGCTTGCTGACACCAGAGCGAAAAGAAAATGGATATCGCGAATATAGCGAAGAAGATATTGCTATTCTTAAGAAAATCATCATTTTTCGCAAGCTTGGGATATCCCTGCCAGAAATCAAAGAAATCTTAAATGGAGATTTAGACCTTACGATTGCCATTGAACATAATATCGCTAATCTCACTCAGCAGATTGCTGAATTAAATGGAGCATTGGAAGTCAGCAAAATCTTGAAAAATGATGCTGCTACAAACGACACCTTCGATGAAGAACATTACTGGAATCTGATTCATGAGAAGGAAGAAGATGGAGAAAAATTTGCAGATGTGCTCAAGGATTATGTGGAAATGGAGAAGATCTCTTTACTACTTTGAATAACAATATGACATATCATGCAGCCTAT
>CAYMTP010000090.1:0-5478 GCA_964393435.1 uncultured Lachnobacterium sp.
TATTCAATATTCTACTCCCTACTCCGTGATATTCAATTACACAATTCTTAACATTACGTAAACTTTTTGTGAAAAAGGCCCTCCGCTTTCGCGAAGGGCTTGGTGTCTATTCAAACAATTAGATTAGCTAAGACGAGTTACATTTGCAGCCTGTGGACCTTTTTCGCCATCAACTACTTCAAATTCAACCTTTTCACCATCTTTTAATTCTTTGAATCCGTCCATATTAAGTGCTGAGAAATGAACGAACACTTCGTTACCAGCTTCATCAGAGATGAATCCGTAACCTTTTTTTGCATTAAACCATTTAACTGTTCCCTGCTGCATAACTAAAATCCTCCTAATACAATAAACCTTTGTGGATTATGCGTTCCACTTCCCTAACATTAGCACATTTGACGAATTATGTCAACAAAGGAAAGTTATGGGTGTGCAGATTGCATAAAATCTAATTTTTAATCCAAATTATTGTTTTACATTCACTTCTAACTGTGGGAAAGCCAGGGAAACCCCCTCTTTATCAAAGGTAAGCTTTACATTTTCCATGATCCTCCAGCGTGCTACCCAGTAATCTTCTTTCTTCAGCCAACAACGAGCACCGATTACCATATATCCATCCATAAGATCCGAAACAAAAACACTCTTATCCTCTTCTTTCAATACAGCTACATCTTCTAATACAACACGTGTAAGAATATCTTTTACTTTCGCAATGTCACTGTCATAAGCCACGTTAAGTCTCAAATCCAAGCGACGTTTATCCATTGCTGTCACGTTGATAATACTAGAATTTGACAAAGTACCATTTGGAATCATAATCGCTTTATTATCAATGGTCAAAAGCTTGGTATAGAAAATCGTAATTTCTGTTACAATACCTTCCTGTTTGTCCGTATTTTCAATGATGTAATCACCTACTACGAATGGTTTCAAAAGAAGAATCAAAACACCACCAGCGAAGTTGGACAAACTGCCCTGCAAAGCAAGACCAACCGTCAAACCTGCGGAACCAAGCACTGCAATTACAGAGCTTGCAGTAACACCAAAGTGGGATAAAATCACCAAAATTAACACAAAGTAAAATGCGTATTTACACACCGAGCAGACAAAAGTAACAACTCCTTGTTCTGCATCTGCTTTTTCCATGGACTTTTTTAGAACCTTTACAATCCAATTAATAAGCTTTAACCCAACCAGTAAAACCACGAGTGCCAAGACAACACTGATGGCAAAATCAAGCAATTGTCCCCATGCACCATCTATATATTCTGCTAGTACACTTTTTTCTTTTGCTGAATTAATGGCATCTGCGATTGTGGCTTCTGTTGCTAAAATATGAATCATTACTACACCTCTCATAACTAAGGCTCCGCCGAAGCGGAGCCCTCACTTCACTATTTAATTATACGAACTTTTAAAACGCCGTCAATGGCTTTTAATTTTTCTATCACATCCTCTGTGATTGGTGAATCTACGTCAATCAAAGAATATGCGTAGTCGCCTTTACCTTTGTTAGTCATGTCAGATACGTTTATGTCTGCGTCTCCTAATACGGAGGTATACTGACCAATCATACCTTTTACATTCTTATGTAAGATTGCGATACGTCCTGCCGTGGTACATGCACCCATGCTACAATCTGGATAGTTCACAGAATGAACGATGTTACCATTTTCAAGGTAGTCACGAATTTCGCGAACTGCCATGATTGCACAGTTGTCTTCGGATTCTGCAGTAGAAGCACCTAGGTGAGGAGTTACGATACAGCCTTTTTTGCCAGCTACGGTTGGGTTTGCAAAGTCTGTTACATAGTGTTTTACTCTTCCTTCTTCCAATGCTGCTACCATTGCTTCTTCATCTACAAGTAAATCTCTTGCAAAGTTAAGTACAATTGCATTTGGTTTCATTTTAGCGATAGCATCTGCATTTACCATCTTCTTGGTAGAATCCAAAAGAGGTACATGAATGGTAATAAAATCACATTCTCTATAAATATCATCAATGTTGCTGATATGTTTTACTGTTCCAGATAAGCTCCATGCTGCGTTTACAGAAATGTATGGGTCATAGCCGTATACTTCCATGCCAAGGTTAGTTGCTGCGTTTGCTACTAAAACACCGATAGCACCAAGACCGATAACACCGAGCTTCTTGCCAGAGATTTCTGTACCAGCAAAGTTTTTCTTTTCTTTTTCTGCTGTCTTTGCGATGTTTTCATCATCTTTGTTATTCTGTACCCACTCGATACCACCAACCAAATCACGAGATGCATAAAGCATAGCTGCAAGAACCAATTCTTTTACGCCGTTGGCATTTGCACCTGGTGTGTTAAATACTACAATACCTTTTTCTGCACATGCATCCAAAGGAATGTTATTTACACCAGCTCCAGCACGAGCGATAGCTACTACTTTGTCACCAAGATCCATATCATGAACAGATGCACTACGTACCAATGCTGCGTCCGCATCCTTAATATCATCTACTTTTGCATATTCAGTTGAAAATAAATTTAATCCTACGTTTGCAATAGGGTTAAGGCAAGTATAGTTATACATATCAAAAACCTCCTATTTATTCGCTGCTTCAAACTCTTTCATGAATGCAACCAATTTTTCAACACCTTCTTTTGGCATTGCGTTGTAGATAGATGCACGCATACCACCAACAGAACGATGTCCTTTTAAGTTTTCAAAGCCAGCTGCTTTTGCTTCTTTTACAAATTTTGCATCAAGATCAGCATCGCCTGTTACGAATGGTACGTTCATAAGAGAACGATCTTCTTTTGCAACGGTACCTTTGAACATTTCGCTTTCGTCTAAGAAATCATAAAGGATTTTTGCCTTTTCTTCATTTTTCTGTTTCATCACTTCGAGGCCGCCCATCTTCTTGAGCCATTTAAACACTTTGCCACAGATATAGATGCCATAGCAAGGTGGTGTATTGTAAAGAGAATCGTTATCTGCCTGTGTTTTGTATTTCAACATGGTTGGTGTGCCTGGTAATACATCATCTGTGATTAAGTCTTCACGAATGATTGCGATTACTACACCTGCTGGACCAACGTTTTTCTGAACGCCGCCGTAGATGACTGCATATTTGCTTACATCTACAGGTTCAGATAAGAAGCAAGAACTTACATCTGCTACCAAATCTACACCTTTTGTATTTGGTAATTCTTTGAATTTTGTACCATAAATAGTGTTGTTTTCACATATGTACACATAGTCCATATCATCCGTGATTGGTAAATCACTACAATCTGGGATATAGGAAAATGTCTTGTCAACGGACGATGCAAGCTCGACGGCTTCACCATAGATTTTTGCTTCTGCAAATGCTTTCTTAGCCCACTGACCTGTAATGATATAACCAGCTTTTTTGTTTTTCATCAGGTTCATAGGAACTGCTGCAAACTGCTGAGATGCTCCACCCTGTAAAAACAATACCTTGTAATTATCAGGAATATTCATTAAGTCTCTTAAGTCTGCCTCTGCTTCTTTGATGATTTCGTCGAAAACTTTCGAGCGGTGACTCATCTCCATTACCGACATTCCACATCCCTTGTAATCCATCATTTCTTCTGCCGCTTCACGAAGTACTTCTTCTGGTAAAACCGCAGGTCCTGCCGAGAAATTATACACTCTACTCATTTCCAACTACCTCCTTAAATCTTACTTTTTATCTTTCATTATTGGAAATTCTTTATAAATCGTTATTATCAAATGCCTCATTAATAGGTGCACCAGGTGCTACCATTGGCCACACCTTGTCATCTGAATCAATGATACAATCGATAACAAATGGAATCTTGCATTCTAGTGCTTCTTTAAATGCTGCTTCAAATTCTTCTCTTGAAGTAACACGTCTAGCTTCACAGCCCATCGCTTCTGCTAGTTTTACGAAGTCTACTCCGTCATCTAAAATCGTTGCAGAATAATGCTGTTCGTAAAACAGGGTCTGCCACTGTCGAACCATACCAAGTACATGGTTGTTGATGATTACTTCGATAAGCGGAAGCTTATTTCTGCTCGCTGTTGCCAGTTCGTTCATATTCATACGGAAACAACCATCACCAGCGATGTTTACTACCTGTTTGTCTGGATTTGCCATTTGAGCGCCAATTGCTGCTCCAAGTCCATATCCCATGGTTCCAAGTCCACCAGATGAAAGTAATGTTCTTGGCTGTTTGTATTTATAATACTGAGCAGCCCACATCTGATGCTGTCCTACCTCTGTTACCATGATTGCATCACCATGTACCATCTCATAAATCTTTTCGATAATATATGGACCGCTGAGTCCTTCTGGGCTATATACCATTGGATATCTAGACTGCATTTGCTGGATATGTCCCATCCACTCTGGATGTCTATACTGAGGAAGCTCTGCATTCAAACGTGCCAAAACCTCTTTTACATCTCCAATAACACTGGCATCTGCCATGATGTTCTTGTTAATTTCTGCTGGGTCCACATCAATATGTAAAATCTTTGCATGACGTGCAAATCTCTTTGGATTACCAAGTACACGATCCGAAAAACGAGAACCGATGGCAATCAACAAATCACATTCGCTTACACCAAGGTTTGATGTTTTTGTACCATGCATACCAAGCATACCTGTGTATCTATAGTCTGTGCCATCGAAAGCACCTTTACCCATCAAAGTATCGCAAACAGGTGCGTCTACTAGCTCTACAAATTTACGAAGTTCTTCACTGGCTTCCGAGATAACTGCACCACCACCTACGAAAATAAATGGTTTCTTTGCTTTACTGATACGACGAAGAGCTCTTTCGATGTCTTCATCTTTTATTGTATGTGATACACGTTCTGGCAATTCTAACTTTTTCGCTTTGTATTCACATTTTGCTGCAGTTACATCCTTTGGAATATCTACAAGCACTGGGCCAGGACGCCCTTTTCGAGCAATGGTAAATGCTCTTCGAATGGTGTCTGCCAAATTCTCTACATCTTTTACGATGAAGTTGTGCTTTGTGATAGGTGTTGTAATACCTGCGATGTCAATTTCCTGGAAACTGTCTTTTCCAAGAAGTGGTAAGGTTACGTTACAAGTGATGGCTACCATTGGAACCGAATCCATATAAGCAGTAGCAATACCTGTTACCAGATTAGTTGCTCCTGGTCCACTTGTGGCGAAACAAACACCTACTTTACCAGTACTTCTGGCATATCCATCTGCCGCATGGGAAGCTCCCTGTTCATGGGAGGTCAACACATGCTTGATGTCTTTTTGTTGATAAATCGCATCATATACATTTAAAATCGCACCGCCTGGATAACCAAATACGGTATCTACGCCCTGCTCTTTTAAACATTCAATGATAATCTGTGATCCATTTAAAACCATATTTTTACTCTTCCTACTTAATTTCTAATACCGCGCCTCTGTTTCCAGATGTAACCATAGATGCATATCTCTTTAAGTATCCTGTAGTTACCTTTGGTTCACGTG
>CAYMTP010000091.1:0-5409 GCA_964393435.1 uncultured Lachnobacterium sp.
CGTGCTATGAAAAATATGATAGAGGACCACGATGCTGGTAAGCTTTCTTTAGAAGAAGTGACAGCAGAACGCTTTTCTACCTATCTGGATACCAAGGAGATTCCAGATCCAGACCTTATGATTCGTACCAGTGGAGAGCAGCGTTTATCCAACTACCTCTTATGGCAGCTGGCATACAGTGAATTTTATTTTACAGATGTTCCATGGCCTGATTTTAACAAAAAAGAATTGGAACGTGCTGTAGAAGCATATAATAAACGTGACCGTAGATATGGCGGTTTAACAGAAGAGTAAACTTACGGAGGATACTATGTTTAAAACAAGATTATTAAGTGGAATTGTATTAGTGATTCTTGCATTAATCGTGATTATTAGTGGCGGATATGTAACTTTATTTTCATTGCTTGGCATTTCTTTAATCGGAATGTATGAGTTATATCGTGTGTTTAAATTAGAAAAAACACCATTGGCATATATTTCATATGCCATGGCGGTATTGTTTTATGTGAGCCAATTGTTTGCTGGAATGGTGGACCCAATGGCTCTTGTAATGCTGTTTCTTATTTTGCTTATGTTTGTGTATGTATTTTCTTATCCAAAATATGAAGCAAAAGATGTTATGGCAATTTTCTTTGGCATGTTTTATGTAGCAGTAATGCTTTCTTATGTATACCAGATTCGAGTATTAGAAAATGGAGTATACCTAGCATTCCTCATTTTTATTTGTTCCTGGGGTTGTGATACCTGTGCATATTGTGTAGGTGTGCTTATTGGAAAGCACAAAATGGCACCAGTGCTTAGTCCAAAGAAATCCATCGAAGGTGCTGTAGGTGGTGTAGTTGGTACAGCGTTGCTTACCGTGATTTACACTTCTGTATTCCGTGCTCAGATGGGACTTGAGACCAGAGATATTGTTATTTTAGCAGTGATATCTGCAGTTGCAGGACTTATCTCTATGGTAGGGGATTTAACAGCATCTGCAATAAAACGTAATTATGATATTAAAGACTATGGAACACTGATTCCAGGTCATGGCGGAATTATGGATCGTTTTGATTCTATGATGATTACTGCTCCAATTATCTATTACTTGGCAGTGTATTTCTTATAGGAGATACTTATTTACCATATAGTTGGGCAGTAAAGGGAGGTATTTACAATGAGAAAAGTGGCGGTATTGGGTTCAACTGGGTCTATTGGTACGCAGACTCTAGATGTTGCAAGAGAACAGGGCGATATTGAAATCGTTGCATTGTCCTGTGGTGGAAATACAAAGTTAATCGAAGCACAGATGCGTGAATTTCGTCCAAAGCTGGTGAGTGTTTGGTCAGAAGAGGATGCAAAGAAGCTTCGTGAAAGTACAAAGGATTTGAATATTCCAGTTATGGTAGGAATGGATGGTTTGCTGGAGGTAGCTACACATCCTGATTCAGAGATTTTAGTGACCGCAATTGTTGGTATGCTGGGCATTCGTCCAACTATCGCAGCGATTGAAGCTGGCAAAAATATTGCTTTGGCGAATAAAGAAACTTTGGTTACGGCTGGACATATTATTATGCCTTTGGCAAAGAAACACAATGTATCTATTTTGCCAGTAGACAGCGAACATAGTGCGATTTTCCAGTCTTTACAGGGCGAAAGAGGAAATAAAATCAGCAAGATTTTACTGACAGCTTCGGGCGGACCTTTCCGTGGAAAGAAGAGAGAAGAGCTTGTGAGTATGCAGGTGGAAGATGCCTTGAAGCATCCAAACTGGTCTATGGGTAGAAAAATCACCATCGATTCCTCTACCTTGGTAAACAAAGGACTAGAAGTGATGGAAGCGAAATGGTTATTTGATGTGGATTTGGACCGTATTCAGGTTGTAGTTCATCCACAAAGTGTCATTCATTCTGCTGTAGAATACGAGGATGGAGCAGTAATTGCACAACTTGGTACACCAGACATGCGTTTACCTATCCAGTACGCCTTGTATTATCCGCAGCGTCGCCCATTGTCAGGCAAGCGTTTGGATTTGTTCGCATTATCCAGTCTTACTTTTGAAGAACCAGATATCGAAACCTTCAAGGGCTTGAAATTAGCTTATGAAGCAATGGAACGTGGCGGAAATATTCCAGTGGCATACAATGCAGCTAATGAAAAAGCAGTTGCACTTTTCTTGGACCGTAAGATTAAATATCTGGAAATTACAGATATTATTGAAGAGACAATGAAACAGACCGGATTTATAGATAATCCAACTTTAGAGCAGATTTTAGAGACAGAACAGGAAGCCTATGAATTCATAGGTAGCAGGTGGTAATTTGAATATTTTAGTAGCAGTTATAGTTTTTAGTTTACTTATTCTTTTTCATGAATTAGGTCATTTTACATTGGCAAAATTAAATGGAATTCGTGTTAATGAATTTTCGTTAGGTCTGGGACCAACACTGATTGGTTTTACCAAAGGCGAAACCAAATATTCTCTCAAGCTATTGCCTTTTGGTGGAGCATGTATGATGGAAGGGGAAGATGAAAATTCCGATGACGAAAGAGCCTTCAATAAAAAGAGTGTTTGGGCGAGAATCAGTGTAGTAGCAGCTGGTCCAATCTTTAACTTTATTATGGCTGTGGTGTTTTCCTTTATCGTTTTAAGTGTGGCTGGTGTAGATACGGCTAAAATCAGCGACGTTATCGATGGTTATGCGGCACAGGAAGCTGGACTTCAGGGTGGAGACACTATCGTGGTTATGGGTGGAAAAGATATCCATTTCTATCGTGAAATCAGTCTTTATGCAACCTTCCATGTGGGAGAACCGGTAGAAATCACTTACGAGAGAGATGGACAGGAATATACCACGACACTTACTCCTAAGTATGATGAAGAATCCGGTCGTTATCTCTATGGATTTATTTCATCTGGTGAAAGAGAAAAAGTTGGGATTTTCCAGACTATAGGATATGCATTCTATGAACTAGGCTATTATATTGATACTACGATTCAGAGCCTTAAGATGTTGTTAACTGGTGGGGCTTCTGTAAATGATTTGAGCGGTCCGGTAGGTATCGTTCAGAGTATGGGTGAGGTTTACGAGGAATCCGTTGAAACGGACGGTTATTTCTATGCATTCCTGAATATGATGAATTGGGCAATTATGCTTTCTGCAAACCTTGGTGTCATGAATCTTTTGCCAATTCCAGCCTTAGATGGTGGAAGATTGGTGTTCCTGATTATCGAAGCTATTCGAGGTAAGGCACTTGATCCAGAAAAAGAAGGCATAGTTCATATGATTGGTATCATTTTACTGTTTGGACTTATGTTTGTGGTTATGTTTAACGATATTAGAAAACTATTTGTATAGAAGGTAGATTGTGGTGCGAAAGCACCAGGGAGGGGAAACAAATGGAAAAAAGAATTACGAAAGAAGTGCATATTGGAAATCGTGTGATTGGTGGAGCGAATCCTATTTTGATTCAGTCCATGACCAATACCAAGACGGAAGATGTAGCGGCTACAGTTGCACAGATTCAAAAATTGACAAAGGCTGGCTGTGACATTATCCGCTGTGCAGTTCCTACCATGGAAGCAGCGAAGGCATTGGGTGAAATAAAAAAACAGGTAGAGATTCCAGTGGTTGCAGATATTCATTTTGATTATAAACTTGCCATCGCTGCTATGGAAAATGGTGCGGACAAAATCCGTATTAACCCAGGAAATATCGGTAGTGTAGACCGCGTAAAAGCAGTTGTAGATGCGGCAAAAGAACGTAATATTCCAATTCGTGTTGGGGTAAACAGTGGTTCTTTGGAAAAGAATCTTGTTGAAAAATATGGTGGCGTTACTGCGGAAGGTATCGTAGAAAGTGCTTTGGATAAAGTGAAAATTATTGAGGATATGGGATATGACAATCTGGTTGTCAGCATCAAATCTTCGGATGTTATGATGTGTGTGAAAGCCCATGAACTCATTGCAGATAAGACAAATCACCCACTTCATGTTGGCATTACAGAAGCGGGAACGATTATTAGTGGAAATATCAAATCGTCTATTGGTCTTGGTTTGATTTTAAGCCAAGGTATTGGTGATACTATTCGTGTTTCTTTAACAGGCGACCCTGTAGAAGAAATTAAATCAGCGAAACTGATTTTAAGAACACTTGGACTTCGCAAGGGTGGCATAGAAGTGGTTTCCTGCCCAACCTGTGGACGTACCCAGATTGACCTTATCGGTCTTGCCAATCAGGTAGAAACTATGGTGGCTGAATTCCCATTGGATATCAAGGTTGCAGTTATGGGCTGCGTGGTAAATGGACCTGGAGAAGCAAAGGAAGCAGACCTTGGTGTAGCTGGTGGTATTGGCGAAGGCCTTATTATCAAAAAAGGCGAGATTTATAAAAAGGTTCCAGAAGATCAGCTTTTGGATGCTTTAAGATACGAATTAGAAAATTGGAGTAAATAAAATGTCAAAGACATTTTTGGAAGTATTCCCTACCTTAAAAGTGGAAAAGGGATACGAAGGTCTATTGGAAAAAGCAGAAGTAACAAAAATAAGTGCGAATCATGATAAAAGTCATATTCGCATTTATTTGCATGCAGAAAGACTGATTCCGAAAAAAATCATCTGGTATTTAGAAAGAGAAATCAAAAATCAGCTTTTCCCAAGCAAGGGTGTTTTTATTAAGATTATTGAATCCTTTCGATTGTCTGAACAATATAATGCCCAGGCTCTAATTCGCGAATATAGAGAGAGTATGCAGGAGGAAATCAATGATTTCAGCCTGCTTCTTGGAAATGTATTCCGTACCGCAGAGATGCATTTTGAAACGCCTAGCAAAATGAAACTTGTTATGGACGAAACCATCATCGCCAAAACCAGAGGCGAAGAAGTAGTTCAGTTTTTAGAAAAGATTGTTTGTGAACGTTGCGGTCTAGATTTAATTGTAAATGTGGAATACCGCGAACCAAAGGAAAGCAAGTATCGCAAGAATTCCAACGAACAAATCCGCCAGCAGGTAAAGGCGATTGTGGATAGAACCAGTATCGGAAAGACTAAATCCGAAGAAACATCGCAGGAAGATGGTTTGTTGCTTGGAGAAAATAACAAGATAGAGAAAGGTGCTAAGAAGGAAGGCACTGGTGGAAACACAAGCGATGAAAAAGAGAAAACCGCAGCACCAGCAAAGAGTGTACCAACTGCAAAATCCGCTCCACAGCAGAAGAAACCATTCGAGAAGAAGGGTGAGTTCCGCCGTCGCTACGAACCAGGCAGCAAGAAGTCGGATAATCCAGACGTTATCTATGGTCGTGATATAGAAGAAGAACCAATGGAAATCGTGAAAATTGATGGTCCGATTGGAGAAGTAGTCATTCATGGTAAGGTAATGTCTTTGGAATCGAGAGAAGTGCGAAATGAAAAGACGCTTATCATTT
>CAYMTP010000092.1:0-5355 GCA_964393435.1 uncultured Lachnobacterium sp.
TACAGATATAGAAATCATCTGGACTCATGTAAGATGAGTTTACATTTTCGCATTCAACGATACCGAAATCACGGTTTTCATCAAAGCTGGTTTCAACGCCTTCGCCACCTGTTTCGATAAGTTCGTTTCCGGTAATGTCTACGTGAATGTCTAAATATTTTTTGTGAATTTCAAATGGTGTAGTAGCTACGTCTTTTCCTTCGATTTCGATAACACTTACGAAAACATCTTTGCCAACAATTTCGTGTTTTCCGACTGGAAGAGTAGTGTATTCGCCTTTTTTGATATAGTCAATAGCTACGTCAAGATTTGGATAAAGACCTCTGTAAAGGTCAATGTTTTTTAATTTGTCGTAAATCATTTTATATTCCCCCTGTAAAAAGAAAGGGCCATCGCCATTGGCGACAGCCCCCATTATTTTGCTCTGTATCGCAAAGAGGCCTATGAACCTCTATGGCAGTTATACTGCAAGAATATTATCTCTGTACACGAGCGCCAGCGCCACCCATAATAGCTTCAACTTCTTTTTTGCTAGCCATTGTTGTGTCACCTGGTGTTGTCATAGCAAGTGCGCCATGAGCTGCACCGTAGTTAACAGCTGTTTCAGCATCACCTGTTGTCATTAATCCGTAGATTAAACCTGAAGCGAATGAGTCACCGCCACCTACACGGTCCATGATTTCAAGACCCTTGTAGTCTTTAGCTTTGTAGATTTCTCCACCTGCCCAGCAAAGAGCTGACCAATCGTTAACTGTAGCTGTTTTAACTTCACGAAGAGTTGTAGCAACTGCTTTGAAGTTAGGATATGTCTTAACAGCTTCGTTGATCATCTTCTTGTAGCCTTCGATGTTGAGTTCTTTTAAGTTTTCGTCGTTACCTTCGATTTCGAAACCAAGACATGCTGTGAAGTCTTCTTCGTTACCGATCATAACGTCTACGTACTGAGCGATTTCTTTGTTAACAGCCTGAGCTTTTTCAAGACCGCCGATAGCGCTCCACATAGATGGTCTGTAGTTTAAGTCGTAAGATACGATTGTGCCGTATTTCTTAGCAGCTTTACAAGCAGCGATAACTGTTTCACAAGCTTCTTCAGATAATGCAGCGTAGATACCGCCTGTATGTAACCATCTAACACCGAGTTCACCAAAGATGTAATCGAAATCGAAATCTGCTGGTGTAGCTTTAGAGATAGCTGTGTTAGCACGGTCAGAACATCCAACTGCACCACGGATACCATATCCTCTTTCTGTGAAGTTGATACCGTTACGGCAAACACGTCCGATACCGTCTGTCTTCATCCATTTGATGAGGGATGTATCAACACCACCCTGAAGGATGAAATCTTCCATTAACATACCTACTTCGTTGTCAGCGAAAGCTGTGATAACAGCTGTTCTTAAACCGAAGCATCTGCGAAGACCACGAACAACGTTGTATTCGCCGCCGCCTTCCCAAGCACGGAACTGTCTTGCTGTACGGATACGTCCTTCGCCTGGATCAAGACGAAGCATAACTTCACCGAGAGATACTGCATCAAATTTGCATTCACTTGCTGGTCTTAAATTGAAATCCATAGTTTTTTCTTCTCCTTTTCTTATAAAAAAATTAACTCGCTTAGGCTTTCGCCAAAGCGAAACCTTGCTACTTATAATTTTACTAAATAAGCAGAATTTGTCAACATTCTAAATAGGATTTTTTGGACAAAAAAACAAAAAGGACAGTTTTTTTGACTGCCCTTTCATGTAAAATGCGATAAACTATGCCATGCCATTCATTGTTTTGTATTTCCACAACATTTCTGCATGATTCTGTTCTTCAATCTGAATATCTGCAAGAAGCTTACGGATATCAGAGTTCCCAAAGATGAAAACATCATTATTGTATTCTCCTGAAACCAACTTTTCCGTACCAATGCAGTCAGTAACTAGAAATTGGTCGGTTCTCTTTTCTGGAGAGTTGTCATTTGGTGTGTAATAAGCCTTTGGCTGATAGTCGCGTCCTTTGGTGTCGTTGCAATCCACATGTGAAACCTGGCCATTTAATACCTGTGCAAGTGACTGATAATGTTTTTGTTCTTCGGAGGAAAGCTCTTTGAATAACTGTTTTAACTGCGGGTCTTTCGCTTCCTGCGAGTAGCGGGTGTATTTTTCGATGCAGGATTGCTCCTGAGTTTGTAAGTCTTTGAGGGCTTCGGTTTCTTTTTGCGTTAATACCATAAAATATCTCCTTTACCATTTTTATTAGTGTGTCTGGAAGGTAGAGCAAATATGCATGGTAGATGGAAGAACCATACAGTACACTAAATGATTTAGTAAATGAAAAGAAACAGTAGAAGCAGAAATGAAAGAATTGACGATAGACTACCAAAATGATAAATTAGAATTTATTAAGAATCCAGTGGTTACAGAATTCCTTGGGTTATCTTCAAGTGCAGACTTTACCGAAAGTGACTTAGAAAAGAGTATCTTATCGAATTTACAACACTTTTTGATGTAACTTGGAAAAGGTTATGCATTTGTAGCAAGACTACCTTCAGCAATAAGATAGGAAAATGGCGGAAGATTAAGATGATAGATAAGTATAATTTAGTACAATTAGTATCCCCCCTTCAAACCTGGTTCCAGAGCAACGCCAGGGTTTTACCTTGGCGAGAAAATCCTTTGGGATATTATGTGTGGATTTCAGAGATTATGCTGCAGCAGACCAGAGTAGAAGCGGTGAAACCATATTTTGATCGATTTATTCGGGAACTTCCGGATGTAAAAGCCTTGGCGGAGTGTCCCGAGGACAAGCTGCTCAAACTTTGGGAAGGCTTAGGTTATTATAATCGTGTGCGAAATTTAAAGATTGCTGCAAATCAAATTATAGATGAGTATGGCGGCGAGATTCCTTCGGAATATGAAGAACTATTGAAATTAAAGGGGATTGGACATTATACAGCTGGTGCAATTGCTTCGATTGCTTATGGAAAGTCAGTTCCAGCAGTGGATGGAAATGTGCTTCGTGTGATTTCACGAGTGACAGCAGATGATAGCGATATTATGAAGCAGAGTGTGCGTACTCATATGGAAGAAAAGCTGTTAGAATTGATGAATGAACAGTGTTCATTAGTTGATAAACCTATGCACCAAGGAACAGAACTGATTCCATCTATATTCAACCAAGCCCTCATGGAGCTGGGCGCCACCGTTTGTTTGCCAAATGGTGCACCACGTTGTGAGGTCTGCCCATGGCACGATTTTTGCGAAGCGAGAAAGCAGGATAGAATTGCGGAACTGCCAGTCAAGACGAAGGCGAAAGCCAGAAGAATTGAGAAAAAGACTATTTTCATTATAAAGGATGGAGAACAGTTAGCGTTGCATAAAAGACCAGCCAAGGGTCTGTTGGCGGGCTTATATGAGCTTCCAAATGTAGAAGGTCATCTGACCGAACAGGAAGCAGTCGCATATATCGAAGCTCAAGGGTATACACCGATTCGTATTCAGCCAGTGTGTGAAGCAAAACATATTTTCTCTCATGTGGAGTGGCATATGAAGGGGTATGTGGTATTTTTACAGGCGAAGGAATTTGCCAAGATAGAAAAAACGCAGAACTGGTTCTTTATTGATGTAGAAGAAACCAAAACTAACTACGCCATCCCAAGTGCTTTTGTCAAATACGCAGAGTATCTAAATATGACGATTGGGAAAGATGCGATTGAAAAAAATGTAAAATAATACAATAAAAAGAGGAAACCGGTGCATGTGGCGTGCACCGGTTTTGTTATGAAAAAGATTTATTGTGAGAAGGAAAAAATTCTCTTGTTGTCTATGATGTCAGTATAGGAGGTAAATGTGAAATCGATATGTTTCTTTTGTGAGTATTTTGTGAACAAAATATGAACATCAAGAAAAACTTCATAAAAAATTAAATATTTTTAAATCGACTAATTTGACAAAATGTGTATAATGGAAAATGGTGTAAAAATGAGAGAATAAAGGATATTTATTTATAGAAGAGAGGCAATTTATGAAATTATTAAGTTTTGCAATTCCTTGTTATAACTCAGAAGCCTATATGGAAAAATGTATTGAATCCATTTTAGTAGGTGGAGAAGATGTAGAAATTCTTATTGTAAATGACGGTTCTAAAGATCGTACTGCAGAAATCGCAGATGCATATGAAGCAAAGTATCCTACGATTTGTCGTGCAATTCATCAGGAGAATGGTGGTCATGGAGAAGCTGTAAATGCGGGCATCCGTAATGCAACAGGTCGTTATTTCAAAGTAGTAGACAGTGATGACTGGGTAGATCCAGATGCGTATAAAGCAATTTTAAATAAGCTTCGTGAATATCACAGCGATGACAATTATTTGGATATGCTTCTTGCTAATTACGTGTATGAAAAAGAAGGTGCAAAGCACAAACAGGTAATGCGTCAGAGCGGTGTACCAAAGGATACTGAGTTTAGCTGGAATGATAAACTTCATTTCTTTAAAGGACAGTATATCCTTATGCATTCTGTAATTTACAGAACTGCTATGATTCGCGAATGTGGCTTGGAACTTCCAAAACATACATTTTATGTTGATAATATTTATGTGTTTAATCCACTTCCAAATGTTACAAAAATGTATTATATGGATGTAGATTTCTATCGTTACTTCATCGGCCGCGACGATCAGTCGGTTAATGAAGCTGTTATGATTCGTCGTATTGATCAGCAGATGAAGGTAAACAAGCTGATGGTTGATAGGTTTGCTTCTTGGACGATTGACAATAAGCAGCTTTATAAATATTTATATAATTATGTAGAGATTATCACAACAATTTCTACTGTTATGTGTATTATTGATGGTTCGGACGAATTGCTTCAGAAGAGAGCGGATTTGTGGAAGTACATAAAAGAAACAGATGAGAAGCTTTACAAGAAATTGAGATACGGTATTTTTGGAATTGCGATGAATCTTCCAGGAAAACTTGGACGAAAGATTGGCGTAGGTGCTTATCATATCGCACAAAATGTTGTAGGATTTAATTAAAATAAAAGAGCTGTCGCACTACAGACTGATATGTCTATTTTGCGACAGCTTTTTTGTATTATTCTACTGCATGTAGTAATTCTACCTTCATGTCATAGAGCTTTTGTGAAAGGTCAACGCGTGGGAGCTGTGCAAATGCGAAACGCTTGCAGCCATCCCAAAGGGTCTTCTTTTCTTTATTGCAGTAATCGCGAATTTCCATAACAGATGGAGAGTGGTATACAGTTTCTCCATTTTTGATAACTGGAACATGAAGAGAACGCATGGTGTAGCTTCCACCAGGAAGAGTGGTCTTTTTCCATGGTGCGTTAGGGTCAAAGAGAACCAATTCTT
>CAYMTP010000093.1:0-5153 GCA_964393435.1 uncultured Lachnobacterium sp.
ATATAAAGGTTATATCCAATTCCATTTACGTCAATGACGATATGGTCCAGTTCCACTTCTGCCAATGGCCCTCTAATATATGAGTACATATTGCCTCCTTATAAATTCGAAACTATCTTACACGTAGCAAATGCCCTACTCGAAGAAAAACTTCCTGAGCTACAATCCCTATCAAAGTACCTGTAATAAAACCTGCCACCATAAGTACAGGAATATAGTACATTACGGAATAATTGGACACAATAAAGGTTGCAATTATAATCTGCCCGACATTATGGGCGATTCCACCTGCGATACTAACCGAAATCACGGAAAGCAGCTTGGTCTTTTTCAACAAATACATAACTGTTAAGCTTAGCATGCCGCCTGCAAATGAATAAGCAATCGCCATCACATTTCCAAACATAAAGCCGGAAATCAATACTCTCGCAATGGAAAGAATATAGGCTTCCTTGGTTCCTAAACTGTAGAGTGCAAATACGATTACAATATTTGCAAGTCCCAGCTTAATCCCTGGTATACCTATAGAAAAAGGAATCAACACTTCCACATAGCTGCAGATCAGCGCCAATGCTAACATAACACCTAAATAGGCTGTTTTTTTCTTCATATCATTTTTCCTTATCAAACTTCTGCTTATCGAACGATACCATCCAAATCACTTTCCACATCACTGGTAACAGTAATAACCACCTTGTTTGGAAGACAAATAATGGACTCTTTATCAAAAGATATTTCATTCTGATCCACACAAAGCTGATCTGGACAACTCGCCTCCCTCATATAAGCCTTTCCGCCTTTTATCTCAATAATATTTATGGTATCCCTTTCACCGATGGTTATGGTCTGCTCCTTTAAAAGAGAATAAGTTCCATACTCTTCTCCATCTACTGTGATAACAATGTTACTTCCTTCTACAGCACTGCCTTTGTACACCCAAATGCATACCGCAACACAAAACAGAGCAAGAAAACCAATAAATATCACATCGTTTTTTCCAAAACGTCTATTCATGGTCAACAACCTTTCCAATATAATAGAATCCCTTACACTCTTCCAGTTTTACCTGATAGATATTTCCAATCATATCTTCTGTTCCAGGGAAATGTACCACAGAATTGTTATCTAAACGTCCTGTTACAAGGCTTGCATCATGCTCGTTCATCTCTTCTACTAATACTGGCATAGTTTTTCCTTCCAGCGCCATTGCCTTCTTAGTAGAAATCTCCTGAACCTCACGAAGCAATCTGTCAAAATGACACTTTACTTCCTCTTCAGGCACCTGATTTTCCATAGCGGCAGCAGGCGTTCCTGTACGTTTCGAATAAATGAAAGTAAATGCACTATCGTATTCTACACGTTGCACTACATCCAATGTTTCTAAGAAGTCTTCTTCTGTTTCTCCTGGGAATCCCACAATAATATCCGTAGTAAGAGCAATATCTGGAATCTCCTTACGAAGCTTGTCCACGATAGTCAAATACTGTTCTTTATCATAATGACGGTTCATTTCTTTGAGAATGCGTGAGCTTCCTGACTGGAGTGGTAAATGCATATGTCTACATACCTTTTCACAATCTCTCATGGCATAAATCAACTCATCTGACAAATCCTTTGGATGAGAAGTCATAAAACGAATGCGCTTCAAACCTTCAATCTTGTTAATCTCACGTAACAACTCTGCGAAAGTCATAGGATTTTCCAGATTTTTACCATAGGAGTTAACATTCTGACCTAAAAGCATGATTTCACAAACACCATCTGCTACCAGGCTCTCAATTTCACGAATAATATCCTGTGGCTGACGGCTGCGTTCACGACCTCTTACATAAGGTACGATACAATAGCTGCAGAAATTGTTGCATCCAAACATGATATTTACCCCTGATTTGAAGGAGAACTTTCTCTTGATTGGTAAATCCTCTACAATTTTGTCTGTATCTTCCCATATATCAATAATCTGTGAATTAGACTCCAATGTATTACAAAGAAGTTCTGCAAATTTGTAAATATTGTGAGTACCAAACACCAGATTTACAAACTTATATTTCTTACGAATGGTTTCTACTACAGTAGGTTCCTGCATCATGCAGCCACAAAGGGCAATCATCATGTGTGGATTTTTCTTTTTGTAGTTAGAAAGATAACCCAAACGGCCATACACCTTGTTATTGGCATTTTCACGAACAGTACAGGTATTGTAGATTACAAAATCTGCATGTTCATCTTCTGTTTCCACATATCCTACCTGTTCCAAAATACCTACCAGCTTTTCTGAATCTCGGGCATTCATCTGGCACCCAAAAGTCTGTACACAGAAAGTAAGTTTTCTTCCCATTTCCTGTTCTTTTTCGGCAACATAGCTCTTTGCTTTTTCAATAAACTCATACTGACGAGTAGCTTCTTCTTTACTAGTAGGTGTTGTATTTTTTATATCTCTCATAATTCCTCTTTCTAATTGTCAATTTATCCGCGCACTTGACCATTACCATATATAACATATTTATAGCTGGTGAGTGCTTCAAGTCCCATAGGACCTCTTGCATGGAGTTTTTGCGTACTAATACCGATTTCTGCGCCAAAACCAAACTCATTTCCATCTGAAAAACGAGTAGACACATTCCAATAAACACAGGCAGAATCGATTTCATTTAAAAACTTCTCTGCTGTTTCTTCATTCGATGTAATAATAGACTCTGAGTGAGCTGTGTTGTATTTGTTAATATGTGCAATTGCTTCATCCACATCGGAAACTGCTTTGATGGATATAATATAATCCAAATATTCTGTTCCCCAATCATCATCTGTGGCTTTTTTTACCACACCCTTTGTCTGGTCTAAGCAGCTCAAACAAAGGTCATCTACACGAAGCTCCACATTCTTTTCTACTAACTTATCCTGTAACATTGGCAGGAACTCTTTCGCAATGCTTTCATGCACTAACAATGATTCACAAGCATTGCAAACACTGATACGCTGTGTTTTGGCATTATAAACCACATTAACAGCCATATCTAAATCTGCATACTCATCTACATAGATGTGACAGTTTCCTACACCTGTTTCAATGACTGGGATGGTGGCATTATTGACTACATTCTGAATAAGTCCGCTTCCGCCTCTTGGAATCAGAACATCTACATAAGCTTTCATTTTCATAAATGCCATGGTGGTTTCACGATTGGTATCCTCAATCAAACTACAAGCCGCTTCTGGAAGTCCATGGGCTTTTAATGCCTCCTTCAATACTGCTACAATCGCAATATTGGAGTGAATGGCATCGGAACCACCCTTTAAAATACATACATTTCCTGTTTTGAAACACAAACCAAAGGCATCTGCTGTAACATTTGGTCTAGATTCATAAATAATTCCAACTACTCCCATTGGTACTCTACGTTTGGTAACTACCATTCCATTAGGGCGTTCTACACTAGATAACACATCACCAATAGGATCATTTAAAGTAGCAACCTGACGGAGTCCATCTGCCATATCTGCAATACGAGCAGAAGAAAGTGCCAAGCGGTCAATCATCCCCTTTGCCATGCCCTTCTTCTCTGCATATTCGATATCCACTTTATTGGCAGACAAAATAGTTTCTTCTTTATCAATAAGTAAATCAGCAGCTGTATGTAAAACTGCATTCTTTTCTTCTGTTGATAATTTTCCTATAATCCCTTTACAATCATGGGCTTGTTTACACAATACTGTTAAATCCATATGCATCCACCTTTCTAACACATAAATTCACAACTCAAGAAAGCTTCTTGCTGGCAGCATATTTTTCCCCTAGGTTTTCTACACTGCCATCTTCATTTACTACATCAATGTTGTCTAACTGTGCTTTTAAATTTCTTCTAACATTTGCAATATATTCCTGGCGAAGAAGTGCCTGTTCCTGCTTTTCAGCATCTGTCAATCCTTCTGCCTTTGATTTTCTAGCAAGCTCATTAATTCTAGCAATCTTTTCTTCGTTCATTAATCCATACTCTCCATAATATAATCTTCTAAATTAAATGTGTGATTTATATTCGCGTGGAACTGAGTTCCAACTTTTTTTCCTGCCACGATATCTTCGATAATTGAAACATCCTCTCCATTAGCGATAATCATATCTGCCCCAGAATATGTGGCAATCTTTGCAGCTGCCAATTTGGTAGCCATACCGCCAGTTCCTACATTGCTTCCTGTAGACCCTTTTGCCATTCCAAGAATATCTTCGTCAATTTCATAGACATCAGAGATAATCTCTGCCTCCGCATTCTTATGTGGGTCATCCGTATAAAGACCATCAATATCTGACAAAAGCACTAACAAATCCGCACCAACTAAAGATGCAACCAGTGCAGACAAAGTATCATTATCACCGAAACGCATTTCATAGGTACTTACAGTGTCATTTTCATTTACAACCGGAATTACTCCTAAAGCAAACAGCTGTTCAAAGGTATTTTTTGCATTGCTTCGTGATTTTGGATTTGTCATAGTGTATTTGGTCATCAAAACCTGACCTGTCACCTGATTGTATTCTCCAAAAAGTTTCTGATAGGTCATCATAAGTCTCGCCTGACCAACTGCCGCACAAGCCTGTTTCACAGAAATGTCTGTTGGGCGTTCTTTTAAAGAAATCGCATCCTTTCCAACCGCAATCGCACCGGAACTAACCAAACACACATCAATTCCTTGATTTCGGATATCGCACAATGCACGTACCAAGCACTCCATTTTAGCAAAATTAATACTTCCTGTCTTTTCGTGAGTCAAGGAAGAAGAGCCTATCTTTATAACTACTCTTTTATATTCTTTTTCTTTCATAACTTATCACCACGTAATTGTATTTCTTCCTTAATATAATAATATGCCACATTAAATTAAGTACAAAGTATACTCTATCATATCTTCGGCAAAAATACAAAGAAAACAACAAAATCTTTGAAAATATCTTATTTTTATAGATTGTATACAATTTTTCATGAAAATACACGAAATAATGCGAAATATACCTTGCTTTCCCATATATATTGTGGTAAAATTCATTCGGTGTGAGTGTTAGAAATTTAACAATCACAATGTAACAGGGGAAACACCCCAAAGAAAAAGATTATTTCTTAATAGGAGGAAAACAAAATGAAAAAGAGAATTGCACTCTT
>CAYMTP010000094.1:0-5052 GCA_964393435.1 uncultured Lachnobacterium sp.
CCAAGATATTTTTCTGCAACTACCATAAGAGAACGTCTTGTGATAGATGGTAAAATGCTGTCTGATTGTGGAGTTACGAATTTACCATCTTTTGTGATGAAGATGAAGTTCGCTCCACCAGTTTCTTCTACCTTTGTACGTGTAGCTGGATCTAAGTACATGTTTTCATCGAAGCCCTGTTCGTGTGCATCAACGATGGCATATAAACTCATCGCATAGTTAAGTCCCGCTTTGATGTGACCTGTTCCATGTGGAGCAGCTCTGTCAAAATCACAAGTACGGATTGTAAGTGGTTTTGCACCACCTTTGAAATATGGTCCTACTGGTGTGACGAAGATACGGAACTGATATTCCGTCGCTGGTTTAACACCGATAACAGGATTGGTTGCAATCATGTATGGACGAATATAAAGTGTAGCACCTGAACCATATGGTGGAACCCACGCTTCATTTGCTTTTACCACCTGTTCTACTGCATCAATAAATCTATCTACTGGGAATACAGGCATTTTCAAACGTTCACATGAATCTACCATTCTCTGTGCATTTAAGTCAGGACGGAAACATACAATGCGTCCATCTTCTGTGGTATACGCTTTTAAGCCCTCAAAACAGGTCTGTGCATATTGGAATACACCTGCACATTCGTTTAAGGTAATATTAGCATCTGTAGTGATTTCACCATCATCCCATTTTCCATCTTTATAGTTGGATACATAGCGGTAATCTGCAATCATGTATCCGAATCCTAGGTTAGCCCAATCAAGATTTTTCTTTTCCATTTTTATTTCCTCCGAATCTATAGATTCTACGTCTCTACTTTTATTTGTTCATTCTAGTACAATCGCATTCATTTGTCTAGGTTTTATACCCCATTTTAGTTATGGTAAATAATTATATGTATTATAACCTGTGTTTTTAACTGCAGCTATCTGATATTCTCTTCAAGCATAGTTTCGATGGCACCAATGAAGTATAACGAACCGAATGCCACTATTTTGTTTTCTGTGTATGTCAGATATATGTGTGTCTCTCCATCTGTTGCTTTTATCAAACTGACACCTTCACTTACCTCATGCTTCTGTGGTAATAAAGGTCGAATTACAGCCTCCATATCCTCTGCATATCTGGCTTTTACACCTTTTCTCTCGATGCATTCTGCCAAATCCTTGGACTGCAATGCTCGATTACTCTCTGGCGTAACGGTGACAAAATCAATCGCAATTGGCAATAAAGCATCTATCATTTCTTCATAATCCTTGTCTGCCATAACACCCATGATAAAATGGAATTTTTCATCTGGATATAGTTCTTTCAGACTTTCCGCCAACGCACATACCCCATGAGAATTGTGCGCGCCATCAATCATGAAGAATGGATTTTCATTGATAATTTCCATACGGCCTTTCCAAAAGGTCTGTGAGATACCAGCTCGAATATATCTCTCCTGTGTTTCTGCGGAAAGTTCCAGTTTTCCTTCTCTTTGCCATTTAGAAAACAGCACTCTTGCCGCCAGGATAGCCGTCGCTGCATTTTCTATTTGATAACCGGTTGGCATTTTCATAGGAATGTCACCTACTGCCCGCAAATCCTCTCTAGACACCTCATAGAAGCCGTTACCACCAACAGTCTTAAAATTCTCAAGCAGTATCTCTCTTACCGATTCCTGCTGCATATTTGTAACCACAGCACAGCCTTGCTTTATAATCCCTGCTTTTTCTCCTGCAATTTCTTCTAATGAATTGCCCAAAACCGCCATATGGTCAAAACCAATTTTAGTAATAACCGCCACCTCAGAAACGCCAAGGGCATTAGTAGAATCATAACGTCCGCCGATGCCTGTTTCCATAACCATAATGTCACAGCCTTGTTCTTTAAAGTACAACACTGCCATGGCAAGACAATAGTCAAACATGGTCGGATACACGTCAAACGCTGTCTCTAAGAGCATATTTCCCAAACGGGTTACATCTTTTCTTGAAATATACGCCCCATTGATGCGAATACGTTCCTCAAAAGTAATCAGATGTGGAGAAGTAAACATCCCCACCTTCTTTCCTGTCTGCTCTAAAATCTTACACAAGAAAGCTGTCGTGGAACCTTTTCCATTGGTTCCTGCAACATGAACAAAGGGAATGCCACTTTGTGGATTCCCTAACTGTTCTAACATCCGCTTGGAAGTTTCTAAACCTGTCAAATTACCAAAACGCCTCGTATTCTCTATGATATGTATTACTTCTTCATAATTATACTTCATCATTTTCAATTACTTCTTTTTCTAATTATTTCTTTAACATGCCATCGATATTTGCAATTACATCATTTGGCTCAAATGGTTTGGTAATGAATTTTTCTGCACCAATCTTTAACGCTTCTATAATTTTCTGCTGCTGTCCAGCCGCAGAAATCATGATAACTCTTGCTTTTTTATCCACGGACATAATCTCCCTAAGAGCCTCAATACCATCCATATTTGGCATGGTGATATCTAATGTGAGAATGTCTGGCTTGTACTGCATGTATGCTGCAATCCCCTCTTCTCCATCGGTCGCCTCTGCGATAACGGCATAGCCTGCTCCCTCCAAAATATTTCGCAAAATCTTACGAGACATTTTCGAATCATCTACCACTGCAACCGTTCCTTTTGCCAAACCAATCGCAATACTGCTTTCTACCTTTTCATAGGAGAATTTATGAGAAAGCTGCCCCATCTCCACATCACTATCAATTCCGATAATGAGCTTCACTTCGCAGTCCTCGATGTAGATAGGAAGCACATATACATCTCCCATCAGCTTCTGATTTTCATACGCATATACTGGCTGCATATCTAATTCCACATCTTTTTTACTCTGCTCTGCTGCAAACAAACCGCTAGTGCAGTTGATAAATTCGCATACTGCATCCAATGCATCCTCTTCTGTGGTTGCATAGTCTTCCCCTGCGAAAGCAGAAGCAATCTTTAAGAAGCCTTCCGAGGTCTTTTCTCCAGCTAAAGCGAGCTGAATAATATGATCTCCAAAAGTTCTCTGACCAGCCAGGCATGTATAGCTCATTTCATTTACATGCTCGATTTTTTCGATATAAAAATCACGCGAAACAAATCGATTAATATTGCGGAGCATTAAGCTCACGATATCTGTCACATATGGTTTAGAAGAAAATGCATAAATAGGCACCAGACTTTCAAAATCATCATGCTTAAGTGCCATCATATCTGCTTGAGAAAAACCATTTTCCTTCTGGAAAGCAACAAACTCTGTCTCAATTTCAGAGATAGTAGCCTGCTGAGAATCTAAAAGCACTTCTAAAAACTGCATATATGGATTGCCCTGTTTTTTCAACAAGCCTTCTACTTGTTCTTCTGTTAAATAATTTTTCTCGACTGCGATATCACCGAAGCGTTTATCAAACTGCTTCTGTAATTTGTTAATGGTTTCTGCCTGTTCCTCCGTCAATAAACCTTCCGCTACCGCAATCGTTCCCAGTTTAACTCGTACGTTCAACTGTTTCTGTACGGCATCTCTATAATCTGCGTATCCAATCACGCCTTTTTCTACTAAATATTTTCCAAATAACTGACTAAACATCCTAATATCCCCCTACTTCTCTTTCTGCATCTGATTGCAGTAATTAAAGAGAAAAATACTCCTTGACTGCATCTTTTAAAGAATCGATATCTTTTGCACCCATCAACTCACGTGCAGAATGCATAGCTAAAATTGGTACCCCAATGTCCATGGTTCTTGCAGGAAAATGAGCTGCCACAAGATTACCTATTGTGCCACCGCCGATAGCATCAGAACGATTCATAAATCTCTGATATGGAATCTCTTTTCCATCACAAATCTGGCAAAAAATCGCTGCAGTTTCTGAATCTGTAGCATAAGACTGTCCACACGCTTGCTTAATACAAAGCCCTTTTCCCAACACTGGCTTATTGGTAATATCCGACTTGCCTACCTTGTTTGGATGAAGTCCATGTGCTACATCCACAGAAAGAAGCATCGCACCATACATAGCACGTTCTACCTCTTCCTCGCTTGCACCAAGATTCTTTAAAATGCGTCTTGTCATATCATGAAGAAGAATTGAAGCCGCACCTTGTTTACTGCCACTACCGATTTCCTCATGATCAAACACGGCGATAAGATTGATTCCATCTTCACGCTGTCCATCAATTATGGCAGATACTAACGCTGAAACGGAAGTCAAATTATCCAGTCTTGGAGAAGAAATCAATGTGTCTTCAATTCCGATATACGATGGTTCTTCTGTAAGGAATACACTAAGCTCGAAATCTAAAATATCCTTTTCTTCCACACCCAATTCCTTCGCCAAAAATGCCATGAAATACTTTGTTTCTTTCTGTTCTTCTGGAATCATATCCAACACAGGCATCATATCTACCTGTTTATTGAGTTCCACACCTTTATTCACTTCTCTATTCATATGAATCGCAAGATTTGGAATGGTCATAATTGGTTTCTGGCAACGATACAACACCATGTTTGGTCTAAATGCATCATCACTGCGAAGTGCCACACGACCTGCCACACCAAGAGGTCTATCCAGCCATGTATTTAAAATAGGAGCTCCATATACCTCTAAATTCACCTGTGCATATCCGTTTGTCTGAAAATCTGCATTTGGTTTAATACGAAGACATGGATAGTCGGTATGAGCCGCCGCCATACGAATCATATCTGTAGGTTGATACTGCTTTCCCACCGAAAATGCAAAAAGGGTGGTTCCATGATGATTTACCATGTATTTACCCCCTGGCACTAAATCCCACGCAGATTCATAGTCAAGTGTTTCAAATCCACTTTCCGATAATCTTCTTACGCATTCCCCCACACACATAAAGGGGGTAACACCTGCACGAAGCATTTCAAACAATCTTTGCTGTTCTGTCATTTCTATATTCCTCTCCACTTTTTTGGATTTTCACTTATTAATTGTTTTTTAGTATACCATATTCCTCACATTTCTTCCATAATATATCTAGATTATATGTAGATTTTTTGCTAAGATAGAAAGCAAGAAGAT
>CAYMTP010000095.1:0-4953 GCA_964393435.1 uncultured Lachnobacterium sp.
AAAAATGCACCGTTTCATAGTATACCTTAGATTTATCTGCTTTTCAACGAATTTTTATTCACTTTTTGTATTTAATGGTGTAATCACAATTTTATCCGCAGTTACACCTGTTTTACGTTTTACAATATCCTCCACCTGTGCACGTTTGGCATCTGTGACTTCGCCCATATCCAGCACAACATCACAGCTGTTTTCATTGATGCTGACTACCACGTTGGTAAAGCCCTTTGCTTCCAAAAGCATTTCTGCATTAGCTTCTTTTTCCGCGATATCCGTCATTTCTACTAATTTATTAACTGCCTCTTTCTTTGCCTCCTCAGAAAGTGCTTCATTGTTCACAATCTCCATCAAAGCCTCTTTATTTGATGCACGAATCTGTTCACGATTTAGTTTTACTGCTGCGGCATAATCCTGCACATTAATGATATTTCCTGTAAGCACAGACTCCCCTGGATTTAATTCTGCTTCGCTATTTGAAGCAATCTCGGTATTTTCTTCATTCCAAACCAGTTCATCCCAAACCGTCTTATCCTCTGCATTTTTATCCTCGTCAGCATTTGCTTCCTGACTATCAGGATTCAAATCAAATCCATTTTTGTCATAGCTTATGTACCCTGCAATGGCGATTAATACTGCCAATGTTGCAATTACAACCTGATTTTTACGAATTTTTCCTTTCACTTGCGCTCCTCCTGCGACCTCATTTTTACTATACTTATCTTATGCACGTCTATGGAAAATAATGCCTTGACCGCCTCAGAAATTCGTGCATTTACCGTCGCATTTCCTGCTCCCTCTGCAACCACCACCACGCCGCATACTTTTTCTCCTGTTGTCCCTGTACCAAACGCACTTTGACCTGAGCTTTCCGTTGTAATCATAACCTCCACATCGCCAACACCTTCCATAGCAGAAAGTACATGCTCCAATTGTGCCTCCAACTCTCCATCCGAACTTTCCGTTTCTTCCTGTATCAGCTGTGTCGTATCCGTTCCAGTTGGAATACACATCACGAGAATAAGTAATCCAACCAAAGCAAAGATAATATATTTACTCCCCTTCTCCTTCAAAAAAGAAATGTTCAAAGATACTCTCTCCTTCCTCTAGCTCCAAATCTAACTGCTCCATCTGTCTGTTAAATGGCTCAAACACCTCATAAATATAGGTGGGATTATCCATAGTAAAAAACTCTAATATTGGTTTCAAAAGCAGAACCACCATAAAAATTCCAATAAAAAACTGAATGTATTTTTTGTATTCCTCCTTTGGCACCAAATATGAGAACACCATCAGAATCAACATGAACACATAATAATTTTTCAAAAACTCTAACATACACTTTTCCTAGAACACAAAACTAGTCGCCATCGTAACCATGGAAATCAACACAAAAAACAACAGCATGGAATACAGAATAATTTTCAGGTACAAATCGCAGCCTCTTGCCACCCCTGACACACATTCTACGATTCGCCTATCTGTCACTGGCTGAAGTATTATAGAAAGCAAATGGTACATGACCCAAAAGCAACCTATTTTCAGCACTGGAATCACTGCAACGATGACTAAAATAATCAATCCTAATATCCCTACGCTGTTTTTGATTAACATACCACAGCTTAGAAGAATCTCACCAGCGGACCCCAACGCCCCACCAATTCCTGGGATGGAGGACATTCCTGATAACATAACATTATTCGCCAGATGGTCCTTCATCGGTGTCAAAAGCGACTGAACCACGCCCAAACCAATCACCGCACCAAATGCAACCTTCAGAATAATTGCAATGATTTTCTCCATAAATTCTGCCAGCTTCGACAACTTATCTTCTTCAAACAAATGATTCAAAAAAAGTACCAGCACGAAAATATGAATCAATGGACTTAAAAAATTTTTCATCAAAAACTCAATCAGATAAACGAAAAAGAACGCCAGCTCATAAGCAACTGCCCCCGACACACCATTTCCCGTAAATACCATTGTCATCGTGTAAGTAGGAATCAGTGCATGCAAAAAAGTAAGTATTCCATTCATTCCCTCTATCGCAATATCCCGCACTAGAAAGAAGGATTGCATGAGCAGCACCATAAGGGTGGAATAAATCAGCAAAAAACCGATATTGGATACATAAGTCTTTTTCGAAGCAAGCAGATGCTGTATCACTGAAAATAAGACAGAAAAACAAAGCATCTTCAAGAAAATTGGGCGAGCAATAGATAGTTCATAAAACAATGTATCGAAAAACATCTGGGTAATATTTTCTCTATTCAAAGCCTCCAAACCATTTATACTTATCTGTGCAATCAATTCTTCAAAGCTCATCTCTATCCGCATATGTCCATTTAAAAAGTCATTGAGAGCACTAAAATCCAAAGTCTCAATTATTTCTTCTAAATATTCATTTACCTCAGTCATCACAAACCTTTTCATACAAACTTCTCCAAAGTTTCTACCAGAAATACGAGCCCAGGAATGCTAAGTGCTACGATAGAAATTTTCGCAAATAGCTCTACCATTCCCGCAATAGACTGATGCCCTGCATCCTTACATATGGAAGAAGCAAACTCTGCCACATAAGCCACGCCCATCATTTTCAGAAGCTGCAAATAATAGGTTTCCTCAATTGCCACCATATCCAGCAGTTCTGTGACAAAGCGAACTACCACGGAAATCTGTGTGAGTACATAGTAAAAAATAATCATCCCCGTAGCCATGCCTATGACTACAGAAATCTCTGCTCGTTCCTTTCGAATAAAGCTGGACAAAATCGCAGCTACCACTCCAATAAGTCCTATCTTAAAAATGATTTTCCCCCCTATCCGATTAAAAATAACGTTTCCATTGCCTGAAACAGTTCACTAATATATGGAACTACCCAAAACAATACGATAACTAGTCCCACAAGGCTCAGCAAAAATGCCTGCTCATCTCTTCCACTGTGTTTCAGCACTTGTCCTAACACGGTCACTATAATTCCCACTGCCGCGATTTTAAAAATGATTGTTATTTCCATGTTTGTCCTCTTATATCAAAAGTATCATTATCATTACTCCCCCAAGCATTCCAACTGGAACCCATACCTTTCTCTCCTGTGCATCCTTCTCTTTTATTTTCGCCTGCAATCTCTCCATTTCTCGTAAGCTCTTCTGCAGAAAACAGATATTTTCCTCACGACTACGCCCAAAAAATCCATTTCCTGCATGTAAGACCACATCAAAAGATTCCTTGTCAAACGCCCAGTTCTGCTCCTCTTCCTTTAAAACTTCTTCCCAGGCCTCCTGCCCCTTTGGATATGTGTTCTGCCCTAACCGCTTTGCAATCTCTCGCAAGGTCTCAGTAATTTCTGAATCACAAGATACATATTTCGCAAAGTAATCAATTACTTGCCCCCTCTCTGTCTCCATAGCAAAAATAGATTTCTGCAAGAAAAGAATAAATTCCTCCAACCTTAGCTGCCTTGCTTTTTGCAGCATAATCCACTGATACAAAATGCCTGCAATTCCCCCTAACATTAGAACAATGCCAATTATTTTCCCCATAGCAAGGCTCCTTGTCCATCATATACCCGAAAGGTTCTCTGTCCATTATTCAGACGTATCAGTTCCACAAAACGCTCAATAGCACCCGTCTCCATGCCCTTTCTTACCATCGGATTTCGTAGAAGCTGCTCTATATCCCCTGCGTGCATCGTTCCCAGCACCTTTACTCCCGAACAACGCATTTGCTCCAACAAAATAAACTCCTCTTCTTTTCCAATCTCGTCTACTGCAATGATGTCTGGTGACATGGTGCGAAGTACCATTTTCAT
Organism: uncultured Lachnobacterium sp.; assembly: GCA_964393435.1. Lineage (GTDB taxonomy): Bacteria > Bacillota > Clostridia > Lachnospirales > Lachnospiraceae > Roseburia. The sequence continues at coordinate 3,809 of CAYMTP010000095.1, forward strand.
TCCAACTTCCTTTGGACATGCATCTAATACATCACATCGTTTTCCTAGGTCATTCTGTGGTTTCCCATCGACACAGGCTGCAATTTCGGAACGCTCATCTACGACACAGATTTTCAATTCCTCCGACAAAATGCGTATTGCATCTCGTAAATATGTAGTTTTTCCTACTCCTGGTGCAGCAAAAAACAACGTATTATAAATACTGTTTTCTTTTCGTAGATGAGGCACAATGTTTTTAGCACAGTCCTTTCTCTCATGGGCAATACGGATATTTAATCCTCCGATATCTATAATTGTTTTTATCTGTGGCTCTCTGGTATCTCTTAGTGCTTCATAGGTTGCATGTCCTGTTATGCCGATACGATGCCCACCTGAAAAGGTGATATATCCCTGTTTTATCTCTTCATCCATCGCATAAATCGAATACCCTGTTATGTAATTGAGCATTTCGTCGAGACACTGCCTGTCTATCATGCTGTCATAATTGCCTAGCCATTCGTTGTGATTGCCATAAATGAGCTCCACTGGCCAGCCGATACGCACGCGGATCTCCTCCAATCCATCCCAATTTATCTTTCGCATTCGCGGTCTTATGCTTGTGGGAAACACCGTTACCAATCCTTTGACCATGCTTGTTCCTCCTGTCGCTTCGTTGTAAACCATGCTAAAAAAATAAGACATAGGTAAATTCACCTATGTCTTATATATATGACTTGTCTTAAATTTTATGACTTAAATTTGAGTTTTATTTTATATAATGCACATATTTTTCTTCGTACTGATCTCTGGCCTCTGGTTCTTCCGCTGGGTGTCCAATATAAATAATGTTGAGCGGAATCTCTTTTTCTGAAAGGCCTAGAATCTTTCTAACCTTTTCTGCCGCACGCTTCTGTGGATGAAGACCACACCATACTGCACCAAGTCCCAAATCAGTTACACGAAGTAAAATGTTTTCTGTAGCAGCACTGCAATCCTGAATCCAATAATCAGCCATCTGCATTGGTAATGCTCGGGATAAATTACCGCACACTACTATCACAAGCTTTGCAGAGTACTTAGAAAACTTCGATGCCGCTTTTAATTCTTCCAGCTTTTCTTCATTTGTGACAACATAGAAGTCCCAAGGCTTTTTGTTGCAGGCACTT
>CAYMTP010000096.1:0-4415 GCA_964393435.1 uncultured Lachnobacterium sp.
AGTGTTTCGTCTAATTCCAAGTCACCGATTACGTTACGAAGTGTAGTAGCTGTTAAGTTTTCAATCGCCATGATTGGGTTTTCTACACCATAAGCATAAAGCTTTGGATCTGTAATCTGGAAGTAAACTACAGTGTCAATCTGCATGGTTACGTTATCCTTTGTAATAACTGGCTGAGGTGGGAAATCCACTACCTGCTCTTTTAAAACAACTCTCTTTGCAACACGGTCAACGAATGGCATTTTGAAGTGAACACCTACTGACCATGTAGATAAATATGCACCAAGACGTTCTACAACATATGCGTTTGCCTGTGGTACGATTTTGATACAGTTTACTGCAATTAATAATGCAACTGCTAAAATAATAATTAAAACAATAATTGGGCCCATAACTTAATCCTCCTTTACCCTTTCTACAATTACTTTTACTCCGCTAATGCGAAGGATTCGAACAAGTTCTCCCTGCTCAATAATGTTTTTATCATCTTCGGTACGTGCAGTCCATTCCTGACCATGAACTACTACCATACCGGTCTGATCTAAATTGCTGATACGCTCTAATACACGTACCTCTTCGCCGATTGCTCTGTCTGCATTCGTACTGGTTTTCTTGGCGTTTATCACTTTATCCGCCCAAGGCTTTGTAGCAAAGAACATACCAAATGCCGCAATCAAGAATGCAATCATCTGGAAAATAAAGTCACCACCTGCCATTGCCACAAATAAGGCAATCAGACCACCTGCTGCGAACCAGATAGATGTTAATGTTACTGTGGATAGCTCAATCGCTAAAAATACTACTACAACAACCAACCACATTACGATAAACCAATTTATCGTTCCAAATAATTCTAACATATTTTTCTCCTTTCCTCATTATTTTATTTCTATTATGAAGGACTTACGATATTCTTCATAATATTGTTTCAATTCTAGCGTCCATCCATGCATTTCTACAATTTTCTTTGCAATGGATAATCCCAAACCACTACCACTTTGGGCTGTTCTAGATGCATCTCCCATGGCAAATGGTTCAAATATATGTTCTGCCAAAAATGTCGGTATCAGACCGCCATTATCGGAAACGGATATCTGTGTCTTTCCTTTTTCCTGTCTCATCTCCAGTGAGATTACTGTACCTGCTTCATTGTGTTTAATTGCGTTGTTGATGAGATTAACAACCACTCGCGAAAACTGTACTCGGTCCAAAGAAACCATGTGCACTTCCTCTGGTATGGAGATTTGGAACTCCATGCCCTTCTCTTCCACATCAGAGTATAGGCTGGCTGCAATGGTTCGTAATAGCTCTGGCAAATCTATCTCACCTCTGTGAAGTCCGAATTTATCACTGTCTAATCTTACATATTCAAAGAGAAGGTTGATTAGGTCATTCATTCTTTCGGATTTATTCTCGATAGCTTGCAAATACTCCTTTTTCTTCTCTTCTGAAACCACCATATCATCATTCAGTGCTTTGGAATAACCTGCAATGGTTGTAATTGGTGTTCGCAAATCATGAGCGATATCGCTAAGCATGAGGTTTCGCTTTTTTTCATAAACCTTTTGCATCTCTTCCTTTTGCTGTTCCATTCGGTGCACTTCGTCCATCAATGCTTTGGAAAATATCAAGGATGCCACGATAATCGGAATTATCATAATGATGATTCCTGTGATAAATACCGCTAAGGATACACCGCCGTCAAAGAGCTGCTTGATACGGTCTGTTGCAAACCATATTAAAAATTCCGATAACACCACGTAGATGAGACTTACCAGAAAGCGGCTGATAATAAATATTTGAAAATCCTGTTTTTCTTTCATATCATTACCTATCTTTCCAATCGATATCCCAAACCACGAATGGTTTTTATGTAAGCGGACGGATCTTCATCCAACTTATCTCGCAGCTTACTGATACATACCATAATGTTGTTGTCCGCTACGATAAAATCCTCGCCCCATCCATATTCATAAATCTGCTGCTTGGTAAATACCTTGCCTGGATGCTTCATGAAAAGCTCCATGATTTTGTATTCTACGGAAGTCAGGTCGATAGCCTCTCCATTTCTTCGAAGCTCACAGGAATCCACATCCAATTCTAGGTCTTTTACCTTGATAAGCTCGACTGTCGCACTAGTTCCTAGCGAGTAGAATCTTCGGATATTGGAATTGACTCTGGCGATTGCCTCCAATGGATTAAATGGCTTAGCCATATAATCGTCTGCGCCCAGGTTTAAGCCTAGGATTTTCTCTGAGTCAGCATCCTTTGCAGATAAAATCATCACTGGAATGTTGCTTTCCTTACGAAGCTCTTGTAATACACGATAACCATCTACCTTTGGCATCATGATATCCAAAAGGCAAAGGTCTATCTTTTCACTTCGGAGTATATCCAGTGCCTGCTGCCCATCTGCTGCTTCCACTACTTTGTATCCAGAGTTTTCCAGATACAATCGAAGGAGTTCTCTTATTTCTTTTTCATCATCTGCTACTAAAATGGTGTATTCCATTCCTGCTCCTATTATTCTGGTGAATTGTACGTATTATCTGTGGTACTTGTGTTTTCTGTGTATGTATATTCTGTCTGAATTGGCTGTTCATATACTGGTGTCTGGTACTCTGTCTGTGCATATGGGTTTCCCATATTTGACTGCGTAGCTGCTGCTCGTGCTGGATAGCCGTTGATTGCACTAAGTTCTTCATATAATGCCGCAAATGTAAGGTTTTTATATGGCTGTACATAGAAGGTACCTACGATTCCCGCTGTTATTCCTGAAAGTAAATCCCACCAGAAGAAGGAAAGTCCTAATACAAATGCATCCCACTTCTGTCCTGTCATCATCTGCTTGCTAAGTCTAAATGCCTCTTCCTTTGTAAGATTTGGATTTTCAGCCAAGAGATAAGGAATCATCAAATATTCGTAGGATTTTACCACACCTGGGATAACGAACAACAAGCTCCAAAGTAGAATCTTAACATCTCTGATAAAGAGAATCTTAACCACATTTTTATAATTACTGTCAAATACAAATGCTACCTCTTTTACCTCTGCTTTTTCGTTTAAAGTTTTCACGAAGAAACGTTTTGTACCTACATCCACTGGATTTGTGATAAATGCAGAAGAAACTAATCCTATAGCAGTACCAATAATGATTATAACAAACGCAAGTACCACTACTACAATTGCAATGCCTGCAATCTGCGATCCACTGATGCCATCTAATTCTCCACTGGAGAATCCATCTTCTATGGTTACACCGAAATCATTTTCCACATAGTCATCTATCTGACCATCGTTGTAGCCCTCCAAATAGTCTTCACTTTTACTAGACTCCGAATTTCCAAAATAGCCATCATAGTAGCCATCCCAATATTCATTAGATGCATTTGGATCACCATATTGCTCTGAATAGTTTAATTCATCATCATAATATGTATCTTCATCATATTCATCTTCAAAATAAAAACTATCCTCAAATTCCAAATCATCAAAAATGGATGTCTCATCTTCAAAAATAGAGTCTGAATCCGATTCAATTGTATTTGTTATCTGAGTTGTGACTCCACCACCAACGAATGCTACTATTAAAGATACTAAAACAATCTTCCAATAGTTCATCTTCAATGCTGCTTTCGCTTTTTCTTTTAGCTGTACTCTAGTCCACATATTGTCTTCCTCCCTTTTTTATGTATTCATCTTAACATGAAAATCTTACTTTTCAATAGGCGAAACCTTAACGTTACCTTAAAAATGAACAGACTCCATGACAAGTTATAAAAAAAGCCCTTAAGTGTTGATTTATCAATACTTAAAGGCTTTTGCTCATTTTACATTTTATGCTCTACTAGATTAATCCTGTACGTATGGCATAATTGCTACGTGACGTGCTCTCTTGATTGCTACTGTAAGAGCTCTCTGGTGTTTAGCACAGTTTCCTGTGATACGACGAGGAAGAATTTTTCCTCTTTCAGAGATATATCTTTTTAATTTATTAACGTCCTTGTAATCAATGACATTGTCTTTGCCACAGAATACACATACTTTTTTTCTACGACGCATTGGTCTTCTCTTCATAGAAGCGCCTTCGCGGTTAGCTGTCTTTTCAAAAGCCATTTTCGTTACCTCCTTGAAAATTTGCTCAAATTTGAGCACCAATATTAGTTAAATGGTAATTCTTCATCAATTCCGTCTGGAATATTCATGAATCCATCGCCTGCTGCTCCGCTTGGTGATGGTCTGTCTGCTGGAACGTATCCACCATTGTTTTCGCTAGAAGATTTGCTTTCTGCGAATTCTACCTGCTCAACTACAACGTCAGTTGTGTAAACTCGCTGTCCGTCTTTGTTGGTATAGCTACCTGTCTGGATGCGGCCTTCTACAAGGAACTTGGTTCCTTTACGTCCGAATCTTTC
>CAYMTP010000097.1:0-4348 GCA_964393435.1 uncultured Lachnobacterium sp.
AATATCAGAACAAAGCAGCAGAGATAACAGCAAATCTGACAGGTTATCATGGAGACAAAAAAACAGATATAGCAGTTACAAATTTAACAAATATCCAAATTAAGGCTGAGTATGAAAGATTTCATCTGGTAAATGTGTTTGGAATAGCAGCGTGTATGTCGGCTGTAAAGAACGTTATATGTATTGGATCTTTTGAAGACAAAATGACGATTGCTTATAACAATTTGATGAATGGAAATGATGAATAATAAATTGAAAATACAGGACCTTACCAAAATGTCACTTTGTGTGGCGATTTTATGTTTAACTTCATATTTGGTCATTCCCTTGCCGTTTTCGCCCATTGTAATTGGCCTCCAAACGGTAATGGTAAATGTAATTGGTTTGATATTAAAGCCCAAAGAAGCTGGAATTACAGTGTTAGTGTATTTACTGATGGGACTTATTGGTTTACCAGTTTTTTCTGCTGGTACATCTGGACCAGGAAAGCTGTTCGGACCAACTGGTGGATTTTATTTTGGATTCCTGGTAGCAGTGATTTTGATTGGTTGTTTAAAAGGAAAGAAGATTTCTTTTGTGCGCTATTGCGTTATTACGATAGCGGTAGGCATACCAATTCAACATATCTTTGCAATTTTATTTATGTGTATACATACCGGATGGAATCTTGAGGCTGCCTTTTTGACAGTATCACTGCCTTTTATTTTAGGTGATATTTTAAAATGTATTATGGCATCTACCATAGCGGTTGCGTTGAATCGTGTTTTAAAATAATTTTTGTTAAAAACTGTCCGTAGTTTTCACTGCGGACAGTTGCTTTTTTGTCGAACCTATGGTAATCTTTATAAGTTACAAACCCCATAAAAACAAGGTCTTAAGGGGAAATGAAGCCGAGTGTTCGAGACCTTCCACTCGTAAAACAAAACTAAAGGAGACAAATAAATATGAGAAACAAGAAAGTAACGATGATTACCCAAGGGGCTATCATTGCGGCACTTTACGTTGTGCTTACGATGATTGCCAATGCGATGGGGCTCGCAAATTATGCGATTCAGGTGCGCTTTTCGGAAGCACTATGTATTTTGCCATTTTTCACAGTAGCGGCAATTCCAGGACTAACCATTGGATGTCTGATTTCAAATCTTTTAACAGGTGCTATGGTTTGGGATGTATTGTTTGGCAGTTTGGCAACTTTAATCGGTGCGATTGGAACTTATCTGTTAAGAAAGCATAAGTTTTTGATGACTTTGCCACCAGTAATTGCAAATATGATTATTGTGCCATATATTTTGCGATATGGATACGGTATGACGTGGGAGTTAAATGGTGTTGATTGGGCGATACCATATTTTGCAACTACTGTAGGAATCGGTGAAATCATCTCAGTATGTGTATTAGGTGGAGTATTGTTAAATGCATTACTGCCATATAAAAATATTATTTTTAAGGAATAGAATTATTTGAACGAAGAAAATTAGGAGGCTGTTATGAAAAAATTACTTGATTTAATTTCAGAAGAAGTAACCAAAGCATTCGTAGAATGTGGCTATGACGAGAAATACGGAAGGGTTACTCTTTCAAACAGACCAGACCTTTGTGAATATCAGTGTAATGGTGCCATGGCAGCTGCCAAAGAATATAAATGTGCTCCATTTATGATTTCCGATAAAATTGCAGAAATGTTATCTGGAAATGAAATGTTCTCAATGGTAGAATCTGTAAAACCAGGCTTTTTGAATTTAAAATTAGACGAAACATATCTTGCAAAATACATGAATGATATGCAGGCAGATGAAGGACGTTTCGGTTGCTCCAAGGTAGAAAATCCAAAAACCATCATGATTGACTACGGCGGACCAAACGTAGCGAAACCACTTCATGTAGGACATCTTCGTTCTGCAATCATTGGTGAAAGTGTAAAACGTATTGGTAAATTCGTAGGTCACGAAATGATTGGTGACGTACATCTTGGTGACTGGGGTCTTCAGATGGGACTTATTATTACAGAACTTAAACTTCGTAAACCAGAACTTGTGTATTTCGATGAATCTTATGAAGGAGAATATCCAGAAGAAGCTCCATTTACAATTGCTGAATTAGAAGAAATCTACCCAACAGCCAGCGGTAAATCAAAAGAGGACGAAAGCTATAAAGAAGCAGCTCTTGCTGCAACCAACGAATTACAGCAGGGCAGAAGAGGCTATCGTGCATTACTTGCACATATCCTCAATGTGTCTGTAACTGACCTTAAGAAAAACTATGAAAAATTAAATGTAGATTTCGAACTTTGGAAGGGCGAATCGGATGCACAGCCATATATTCCAGATATGGTAGCGAAATTAAAAGAAGGCGGATTTGCTTATGAAAGTGAAGGTGCATTGGTAGTAGATGTGGCAGAAGAAACAGATACCAAGGAAATCCCCCCATGTATCATTTTAAAATCGGACGGTGCATCTCTTTACAGTACCACAGACCTTGCTACACTTGTTATGCGTATGGAAGACTATAATCCAGAAACTGTTATTTATATTACAGATAAGCGTCAGGAACTTCACTTCAAACAGGTATTCCGTTGTGCAAAGAAAACAGGCATCGTTAAACCAGAAACCGAATTGACACATATTGGTTTTGGTACTATGAACGGAAAAGACGGTAAGCCATTCAAAACTCGTGATGGTGGTGTTATGCGTCTCGAATACTTATTAGAAGAAATCTACGAAGAAATGTTAAAGAAGATTTTGGAAAACCAGAAGTCCAAAGAAAACTTGGACATTTCTATGGAAGAAGCACAGGATACTGCTCGTAAAATTGCTTTAGCAGCAATCAAATATGGTGATCTTTCCAATCAAGCAAGCAAGGACTACATCTTCGATATCGAAAGATTTACATCCTTCGAAGGCAACACAGGTCCATACATCCTTTACACCATCGTTCGTATCAAATCCATCCTTGGAAAATACGAAGCAACAGGAAAATCAGTAGCTGATTGCCTCGGTGCAATGGAGGCAGCTCACAACGAACACGAAAAAGCACTTATGCTGGTTCTTTCTCGTTTCAATGCAGTGGTAGAAAATGCCTACGAAGAAAGTGCACCACACAAAATCTGTGCATATATCTATGAACTTGCCAATGCATTCAACGGCTTCTATCACGGAACCAAGATTCTTTCCGAAGAAAACGAAGCAGCACAGAAAGCGTATATCGGCTTACTTTGCTTAACAAAGAGCGTGCTTGAAACATGTATTGATATGCTTGGCTTCGAAGCACCTGAGAGGATGTAAATATAACTATTTAGCCATGCACATGGATGAAAATAAGCGTCATACAAGCTTGTAATGACGCTTTATTTTTATTCATGAGATTTGGCGTTTAGCCAAATAGCAATGTCTGAACACTTGGTGAGGTCTTTTCGAGCCTAGTGTGAAGGTATGCACAGCAGAGCCTTAGTTGCGAAGCAACGAGAAAGACCACGAAGTGGTCGAGTCGAGCTAATGCACTAAACGCGTTGAAAGGTTTGAATGCCTTTGATATACTAGTTATCAAGAATGTTAAATTGGAAAAATATATAAAAAAGAGGTAACTAGCATGAATAAAGATACTTCGAAATCCGTTTCAGTAATTTTTGAAGAAAAACCAAAACAATGGGGGCTAAGAGGAGACCCATATTTATGGGAAGATATGCAAAAAGTGTTTTCAACAGTACCAATAACAATCTCTCAAGATGATTTTGTAAAGAAATTTGAGCTAGCATTTGAAGAAATTACAGGAACACCATTAACATATGATGGTTGTGCTTTTCTTTCAAAATATGCACATGGTGGTATGTCTAGCGGTCAGATAAGTGGGGAGTTTTGGATAGATAAGGCGTTACCGTTGTTGTTAGAACGATTAAGAAATTTTCAATGATTTATTACGGAGGATGAGATAATGGGAATTATTAAGAGAACTTGAAAAACTTCGTTGTGAAGCACAGGATAATGGAAATATAAATTGGGATGATGATTTTTCATACTTTTGTGATTTTATTAAAGAAACACTGTGCAAACAAGATGTTTTTGATGAAAATGAAAAAACGAGAGTATCAATAGTTTTGGATTATCTCAAAGAATATGGAGATTATGCTCAGGACTGTAGGAATGGTAAGATTTCAAGCGATTGCTTTGAAATAGAAAAAGTCGCATATATAAAAGATGATTTATATGATATTGTAGCTGATGCAATCGGCTTATTGCAAGAAAAACATACTGAGCCAATTCCTTATGTAAAGAATGATAAAATCAGAAGATAAAAGAAGATTAAAATAGATGTAAAACACAGATGTAAAACACAAGCAAATAAATGGTTGCAT
>CAYMTP010000098.1:0-4332 GCA_964393435.1 uncultured Lachnobacterium sp.
AGAGCAGAATTTTTCGAACAGTTAAATGCAGATAAAAAAGTGTCTACTTCTCAGCCATCTCCAGAGGCAGTTATGGAGTTCTGGAGAGAGGGACTTAAGGAGTATGATGAAATTATATATATTCCTATGAGTAGCGGTCTTAGTGGTTCTTGTGGAACAGCGACGATGCTGGCACAGGACGACGAGTTTGAAGGAAAAGTATTTGTCGTAGACAATGGACGAGTTTCTACTCCATTGGTTCGTTCGATTATGGACGCACAGGAAATGGTGAAAGAAGGTTTCGATGGGGCAAAGATTAAGGAAATCCTTGAAGCAGAAAAGGACAAGATGTCGATATATATTGCGGTGGAAACCTTAGCGTTTTTACAGAAGGGTGGACGTATTTCTGCGGCTACTGCAGCACTTGGAACAGTACTTAATATTAAGCCAATCCTAAAATTAGGCGTAGGTTTGTTAGAAACCTACAAAAAGAGCCGTGGCATGAAAAAGGCGAAAAAGGAAATGTTAGAAGCAATTCAGCAGGACTTAGACGTGACCTTTAAGGAATATCACGCAAAAGGAGAAGCATATCTTTTAGTAGCGACTAGTGCAGATGAAGAAACTACAGCAGCTTGGGTAGAAGAAGTAAAGGCAGCTTTTCCAGGTATGGATGTGCTTGCAGGAAATTTATCTTTAGGAATTTGTTGTCATACAGGTGAGGGGGCACTTGGTGTAGGTATTTCTTGTCGACCTAAGAGATAGTTTATACAAAAGATAGAAAAGAGAGGGAATAGTTGTGAATAGATTAGTAATGGTTGTGCTGAAAAATATCTTACTGGTACCTGGGGCATGGGTAAAGTTGTGTAAGTATGCAAAGCATACGGATGAATACAGCTATGAAGAAAAATACAAACATATCCGTTATATTTTGAAGCATGTTTGCAAATCAGGAAATATAGATTTACAGGTAACAGGTTTGGAAAATATTCCTAAGCAGGATGGCTTCCTTATGTGTGGAAACCATCAGGGGATTTTTGATATTATAGCTATTGTAGACAGCTTTGAACGACCATTGGCAGCAGTGCTGAAAAAAGAGTTAAATGATATTCCATTTTTAAAACAGATTGTACAGTGTACCCATTCCTATCCAATGGATAGAGAGGATGTACGACAGTCCATGAAGGTAATTCAGAGTGTTACAAAAGAACTTCAAGATGGAAGAAATATGATTATCTTCCCAGAAGGAACTAGAAGTAAAGATGGAAATAATATGGGAGAATTTCATGCAGGCACATTTAAGTGTGCTATAAAATCCAAGGTGCCTATTGTTCCATTTGCACTCATTGATAGCTATAAGGTGTTGGATCAGGATGGTTGTGATCCATTGAAGGTGCAACTGCATTATTTAGAACCAATCTATTATGAAGAGTATAAAGATTTAAAAACCAATGAAATTGCGGCGTTAGTAAAGGCACGTATTGGCGAAGCAATTGAGAAGAATTTAGTGCCGGTAGGCTAAGGGATGATATGAGATTTGATGATTTGGAAATTTTGGATTTAAATGGAGAGGAAGAGATAATTGTTGATTTTCCAAGTGATAATCCAAATAATATATCTACAAAAAGGAAAAAGGATAGAGAAGATGACGAAGAAATCGATTGGAAGAAAGAGATAAAAAGCTTTGCGTTTACACTTCTCATTACCATGGTGATTGTCTGTGTTCTTAAAAACTTTGTCATTATCAATGCGACAGTTCCGACAGGTTCTATGGAGAATTCCATTATGCCTGGAGATAATCTGCTGGGCTTTCGTTTAGCGTATGTGACAGAGGAGCCAGAGCGAGGGGATATTATCTTCTTTTATTTCCCAGATGATGAAACTCAGAAATATGTAAAACGAATTATCGGCCTTCCAGGAGAAACAGTAACTATTTTGGATGGAAAAATTTATATTAATGATTCTACAGAACCATTAGATGAACCTTATTTAAAAGAAGAATGGACAAGAGGAACTGGTCCTTATGTTTTTGAAATTCCAGAAGACAGTTATCTTTGTCTCGGAGATAATAGAAATCGTTCTGCGGATGCCAGAGAATGGAACAATCCGTATGTTGCAAAAGAGAAAATCATAGCCAAAGCGTTATTTACATATTTCCCATTTGATCGTTGGGGAACGGTAGAATAGCCTGTGTAAAGAGGAATAGTTATGGTAGCAATGTTGGCAAAAATGATGGGGTTGGAGGGACTAACCCCAGATAAAAAGAGAAGTGCTTATGGAAAGATGTGCGGTACGGTAGGCATCGTTTTAAACATCATCCTTTTCGTAGGAAAATTTGTGGCAGGTCTCATTAGTAATTCTATTGCGATTACAGCAGATGCCTTTAATAACTTATCCGATGCAGGGTCTTCCTTAGTAACCTTGATTGGATTTAAATTAGCAGAGCAAAAACCAGATTCTGATCATCCATTTGGGCATGGAAGAATCGAATATCTGTCGGGTCTGATTGTGTCAGCGGTTATTTTGATGATGGGATTTGAGCTGGTGAAGGATTCGATTGATAAAATTTTGCATCCAACCGGTGTGGATTTCTCCATGGTAGTGTTGGTGATTTTGGTAGTATCTATTATTGGAAAATGTTATATGGCATTTTACAATTACAGATATGGCAAACGTTTTGAATCCAGTACCTTAAAGGCTACAGCAGTGGATAGTTTAAGTGACTGTGTTTCTACAACAGTAGTCTTGATTGCCACAATCGTGGGATATTATACAGATGTACAGATTGATGGGTTTTGTGGTGTTGCAGTAGGCATTCTAATTTTTGTGGCAGGTATTAATGCGGCGAAAGAGACCTTAAGTCCATTGCTTGGAGAAGCACCAGATCCTGAGTTTGTAAATCAAATTGAAGAAATGGTGTTGAGTTTTGACAAAGAATCCATTATAGGAATCCACGATTTGATCGTCCATGATTATGGACCAGGAAGAAGGATCATTTCCTTGCATGCAGAGGTCCCAGCGGAAGGCAATATGATGTCTCTTCACGATGTTATTGATAATTTAGAAATGAAACTTCGTGTGGAATTAGGGTGTCTTACAACTATCCATATGGATCCAGTTGTGACCACAGACGAGCGAGTGACAGAGTTAAAGGAAAAATGTGTAGAACTTGTAAAAGGAATTGGTGATAAGCTCTCGCTTCATGATTTCCGCGTAGTATTTGGTGATACACATACCAATATGATTTTTGATGTAGTAGTACCTTACGAGTTTTACTTATCTGATACCGAAACCACAAAAGTGATTCAGGAAAACGTTTGGGAACAGATTGGAAAGAATTATTTTGTAGTAATTACGATTGATAAACCAGCCGTAAAGGTGTAAACTAGACTTTGGTTTTAAAAGCATGTAGTCTTGGCGAAGGCCGAGATATCATATAGATTAGGAGGAATATAAAATGCCAGAAAATACAAGCTGTAGCGGTGCATCTACCTGTGGTAAAAGTAGTTGTGAAGGCTGTCCAAGTAAAGAGAAAACAAGTATGTTAGAGGAGATGAATGCCTATTCCAATATCAAGCATGTAATTGGTGTTGTAAGTGGAAAGGGTGGTGTAGGAAAATCCTTTGTTACTGCTTCTCTTGCTTCTATGATGGCAAAGGCAGGATATAAAGTAGGTATTTTGGATGCAGATATTACAGGTCCATCCATACCTAAAATGTTTGGGGTAAAGGGACAGGTTTACGGTGAAGAACGTGGTATCGTTCCAATGGAATCAAAGGATGACATCAAAATCATTTCCATCAATTTAATGATGGATGATGAAGAAGCTCCTGTTGTATGGAGAGGACCAGTGATTGCAGGTGTTGTAAAACAGTTCTGGAGCGATACTTATTGGGGAGATATCGATTATCTTTTTGTAGACATGCCTCCAGGAACAGGCGATGTACCACTTACCGTATTCCAGTCGCTCCCAGTAAACGGAATAGTTATCGTAACATCTCCACAGGAATTGGTACAGATGATTGTAAAGAAAGCTTACAATATGGCAAATATGATGCATATTCCAGTGCTCGGTGTAGTAGAAAACTTTAGCTACTTAAAATGTCCAGATTGTGGCAAGGAAATCAAGATTTTTGGTGAAAGCAAAATCGAGGAAGTTTCTAATATGTTAGGAGTAAATCTTCTGGGTAAACTTCCATTAAATCCAGCCTATGCAGAAGCAGCAGACAAGGGAGAATTCTATAGTATCGATAATACAGAGTTAGAAACTGCAAAGGAAATCTTAGAACGAATCTAGTTTTTAACCACTTAGTTTCAAAATTTAACCTCTTGATGTAAAATGGTTTACATCGAGAG
>CAYMTP010000099.1:0-4286 GCA_964393435.1 uncultured Lachnobacterium sp.
TGCAGAAGAGTAATGTGCTTATGCTTGGACCAACAGGTTCAGGTAAAACACTTTTGGCACAGACTTTGGCCAGAGTTATTAACGTACCATTTGCGATTGCAGATGCTACTACACTTACGGAAGCAGGTTATGTAGGTGAAGATGTAGAAAATATTTTGTTGAAACTGATTCAGGCTGCAGATTATGATGTAGAACGTGCTGAGCACGGTATCGTATACATTGATGAGATTGACAAGATTACAAAAAAATCAGAAAACGTTTCTATCACAAGAGATGTATCTGGTGAAGGGGTACAGCAGGCACTTCTTAAAATTTTGGAAGGTACTGTTGCTTCTGTGCCACCACAGGGTGGAAGAAAGCATCCACAGCAGGAATTGATTCCAATTGACACCACTAACATTCTTTTCATTTGTGGTGGAGCCTTCGATGGTTTGGAAAAAATCATTGAAAAGAGAATGGATACCGCATCCATCGGTTTCAATGCAGAAGTTCACAGCAAGCATGATTTAAATGTGGGAGAATCCTTCAAGCATGCATTGCCTCAGGACTTCGTGAAATTTGGTTTGATTCCAGAATTCATCGGTCGTGTGCCTATTACTGTTTCTTTAGACAATTTGGATAGAGATGCATTGATTCGTATTTTACAGGAACCAAAGAATTCTCTTGTAAAACAGTATACAAAATTATTTGAATTAGATGGCGTAGGTCTCACATTTGACGAGGAAGCCATTGGTGCTATTGCAGATAAAGCATTAGAACGTAAAACAGGAGCAAGAGGTCTTCGTGCGATTATGGAAAATGTAATGTTGGATTTGATGTACAGCATTCCATCGGATGACAGTGTTTCCACATGCACGATTACTAAGGATATGGTAGAAGATAATCTAAAAGCATTGGAGGTAGGTACTCCTAAGCTGGAAGATAAAGGGAGTCTTGCTTCATAGAGAAAGTAAGGAGTGATTCCATGACAAGAGTACCTGCGATTGCCCTTCGAGGCATGACGATTTTACCGGGTATGATTGCCCATTTTGATATTAGTCGTGACAAATCCATAAAAGCAGTAGAGGCTGCTATGAATGACAATCAACATATCTTTTTAGTGACACAGCAGGATGCTGAGGTGGACAATCCAAAGATAGGGGATTTGTTTGAAGTAGGTATTGTTGCGGAAATCAAACAGGTTATAAAATTACAAAATAATATCGTTCGCGTTTTGGCAGAAGGTGAGTCCCGTGGCAAACTTACTGGATTTGGTAAGTGTGATGAATTTCTTTTGGCTGAGATTGAGGAATTGGAGGATGTGGTAGAAAATCTTCCAGAAACAGCCTTAAGCGCTATGAAAAAGAGTATTCGTGATAATTTTGTCAGATATGCGAAACTGCATGGCAAAATTGCACCGGATGCTATCAAACACGCTAGCTCTTTTAAGGATTTGACGAAGCTTATTAACTATGTTTCAAATACCCTTCCAGTAGGCTATGCAGACAAACAGCATATTTTGGAAGCGAACAGCTTAGGCGAGCGATATGAAGTTCTTTTGGCACTTATGTTCCGTGAAATGGATGTTATGGCGATTCAAAAGGATTTTCAGGATAAAGTTAAAAAACGTATTGATAAAAACCAAAAGGATTACATTCTTCGTGAACAAATGAGTTTGATTCGTGAAGAATTGGGTGAGACTAATACACAGTCGGATGCAGATGGATATTTAGAGTCCATGGAGAAATTAGAAGCATCGGACGAAGTGAAGGAACGCATCAAAAAAGAAGTCCTTCGTTTCAAGAATATCCATTCCAATTCATCGGAAAGCAATGTAAGTCGTGGATATATTGAAACACTTTTAGAGCTTCCTTGGGATAAGATGTCAGAAGATAACAACGACTTAGACCATGCACAGGAAGTGTTAGACGCAGACCACTATGGTCTGGAAAAAGTAAAGGAACGTATGCTGGAGTTTTTGGCAGTTCGTAATCTCACCAGCAAAGGAGAAAGTCCTATTATATGTTTGGTAGGACCTCCAGGAACAGGAAAAACCAGTATTGCCCGCTCGGTAGCGAGAGCTTTGAACAAAGAATATGTTCGTATCTGTCTTGGCGGTGTCCGAGATGAAGCAGAAATCCGTGGACATAGACGTACCTATGTGGGTGCTATGCCAGGTCGTATCGTAAATGGTCTTCGTACCGCAGGCGTAAAAAATCCACTGATGCTTTTAGACGAAATCGATAAGGTAAGTAGTGATTACAAGGGAGATACTTCCGCAGCTCTTTTGGAAGTCTTGGACTCTGAGCAGAATAGTAAATTCCGCGACCACTATGTAGAAATTCCAATAGACTTATCAGAAGTACTTTTCATCGCAACAGCAAATGAAATGCAGAATATTCCAAAACCACTTTTGGACCGTATGGAAATCATTGAGGTATCCAGCTATATGGAAAACGAGAAGTTCCACATTGCAAAGGAGCACCTCATTCCAAAGCAGTTGGAGAAGAATGGTATCCAGCCAGAACAGCTTACGATTAGTGACAAGGCTCTTATCAAGATGATAAGAAGCTACACAAAAGAAGCTGGTGTTCGTGGATTGGAACGTAAATTGGGAGAAATCTGCCGCAAGACTGCACGAGAAATCTACCAGAATAAAAAAGATAAAATCCGTGTAGCGGATGCAAACCTGTCGAAGTTTTTAGGAAAAGAAAAATACAGTCAGGAAGAAAAGAACGATACTGATGAAATCGGTGTAGTTCGTGGATTGGCATGGACCAGCGTAGGAGGAACTACTCTGGAAATTGAAGTAAATATCA
This sequence comes from uncultured Lachnobacterium sp., assembly GCA_964393435.1. Lineage (GTDB taxonomy): Bacteria > Bacillota > Clostridia > Lachnospirales > Lachnospiraceae > Roseburia. Next base: position 2,799 of record CAYMTP010000099.1, read on the forward strand.
TGCCAGGAAAAGGCGAAGTGAAGCTTACAGGTAAAATGGGTGACGTGATGAAAGAATCTGCCATGGCAGGTATCAGCTACATCCGTTCCATTAGCCCGGACTATCACATCGACAAAGACTTTTTCACAGAGCATGACATCCATATACATATTCCAGAAGGAGCAGTACCAAAGGATGGTCCATCCGCTGGAATTACTATGGCAACAGCGGTATTGTCCGCTGCTATCAAACAACCAGTAAGAGCCGATGTAGCCATGACTGGTGAAATCACCCTAAGAGGCCGTGTGCTTCCTATCGGTGGATTAAAAGAAAAGTTACTTGCAGCGAAAAACGCAGGTATGAAAACTGTATGTGTACCAGCGAAAAATGAAAAGGACTTACATGAGATTTCAGATGAAATCAAAAAGGGACTTGAAATTGTGCTGGTAGAAAAGTTAGACCAAGTGCTTGAAATAGCGCTAGTAAAATAAGGATATCTAGTGATAAAACCAAGACTTGCGTGCGTGAGTCTTGGTTTTTCGAAGATTATGAGTTAGAAAAAAGGAGTTTGACATGGTAATAAAAAATGTAAACCTGGAAACTGTATGTGGTATTACAAGTGTGATTCCAGATAACCCACATTATGAAGTTGCATTTGCAGGAAAATCCAATGTAGGAAAATCCTCGCTGATTAATGCCCTTATGAACCGTAAGGCATTGGCACGTACTTCTTCTCAGCCAGGTAAAACACAGACCATTAACTTTTACAATATAAACGATGCCATGTATTTGGTAGACTTGCCAGGCTACGGCTATGCTAACGCTAACGTAGAAATCAAGGCAAAATGGGGCAAGATGATTGAAAAATATCTCCACACTTCAACCAAATTGAAGGCAGTATTTTTGCTAATCGATATTCGTCATCAGCCATCGGACAACGATTGTCTTATGTATGATTGGATGGTAGAGCAGGGCTTTGCACCAATTATCATCGCTACAAAGATGGACAAGATTAGCCGTGGTGCGGTACCAAAGCATATGAAGATGATTGCAGATACCTTGAATGTGGAAGAAGATACGATCATGATTCCATTCTCTGCGGAAACAAAACAGGGTAGAGAAGAAATTTGGGAGTTGATTGATTCTTTGGTGTTGCCAGAGGAAGACGTTGAAAACACTGATTCAGAGGTTGATGTAGCCACAGATGTTGTAGGTGGAAAAGGTGATTCTGCGACTGATGCTGTAACAGCTTCACAGGAAGAAAATGCCGAACCAGAAAAACAGCGCAAACCTCGTTGGAAAGCCACTGGAAAAGAAACTGCCAAGAAGACCAAGAAGTTGCAGGAAAAGAAAGCTGCGAAAAAAGCGAAAAAGAGATAGTATGAAAAATAAATATGTATTTGTACTCGTTATGTTGCTTAGTATTTTGGTTGTAAGTTTTGGGTTTACCAGTATTTATGTTAGCCAAAATCAACCAGCAGAAGACGAGGACTTTGTAGTAGTTACTTC
>CAYMTP010000100.1:0-4153 GCA_964393435.1 uncultured Lachnobacterium sp.
CACGTCCATCCATGATAACATCTGTTGTCTTTGCAAGTTCCTGCTGTAATTCTACCAATTTAGTACGAACTACAGGATAAACGCTGGTTGCAGAAGCCATTTTTCCTACTTCTTCCTGGCGAATAACGCTGGAAACATTTTCTCCATTTAACCAAACGTTCTGTACACCATCTTCATAAGTAATAGAAACATTTACATTTGGACAAGCTGCTGAAATAGCAGCTTCATCCTCTGCTCCAATTCCATTTGTAATAAAATAATAAGCCATTGCACGATACATCGCACCTGTATCTACATATACATAACCCAATTCCTTTGCTAACTTTTTTGCGATAGTACTTTTTCCAGCTCCAGCTGGTCCGTCAATTGCGATATTAAAACTCATCTCATCTTACCTCGTTTCTTTTTTATTATACCTTGTATTATTCAATGCTATTTCCTGCCAGATATCCTGTGGACCAGGCAATCTGCAGGTTGTATCCGCCTGTCATGGCATCCAAATCCAAAAGTTCCCCTGCGAAATACAAGCCTTTTACCAGCTTAGATTCCATCGTGGATGGATTTACCTGTTTCACCGAAACGCCACCCTTGGTAATAATGGCTTCGTTCCAGCCTCGAAGTCCTATAATCGTCATTGGCAATCCTTTCAACAAATTTACCAATTTCGCACGTTCTTCTTTGGTGATTTCGTTCACCTTCTTATCTGGATCTATGCCACTTAATTCAATGATAATCGGTATCATCTTCGATGGCAATAATTTTTGAATGGAATTTTTATACTGTTTGTTCTTTGCCTCTTCGAAATCCTTAAGAATTCGCTTATCGAGCTGTTCTCTATCTAAGGCAGGCTTTAAATCAATCTTAAGGGTTAATTCATGAACAAAATCTTTAAAATACGCTGGCTTAATTGATGCACTGGCAGATAAAATCATAGGTCCGCTGACCCCGAAATGAGTAAATAGCATTTCGCCAAAGTCACTGTACAGTTTTTTGCCTTCCCTTTCAATAGTAATAGCTACATTTTTCAGTGCCAGTCCCTGCATTTCTGTCACCCAGTTCTCCTGCACCTCAAATGGAACTAAAGAAGGAGTTGGCTCTACAATCTTATGATTCAAGCCTTCTGCAAAGCGGTAACCATCTCCTGTTGCTCCTGTAGATGGATAAGAAATACCGCCAGTAGCGAGAATAACAGCGTCCGCCAGCAAAGTGTTTCCATTTTCTAAAACAACTCCAGTAATTACTTGTTCTTCGGTCAAAAGCTTCATCACTTTCGTATAAAGCTTTACTTCCACGCCCACATCCTTCAATGCTTTTGTTAAAGTTGCGATAACATCCGAAGAATGATCTGACACCGGGAACACTCGATTCCCGCGTTCCACCTTGGTGCGAAGTCCATAGCTTTCAAAGAATTCCACTACCTGATCATTGGTGTAGGAATAAAAGGCACTATACAAAAACTTCTCATTACTACATACGTTTGCAAACAGATTTTCCATGTCGCTGGCATTGGTAATATTGCATCTGCCTTTTCCTGTAATGTATAGCTTTTTCCCTAATTTCTCATTTTGTTCTAACAGTGTAACCTTATGGCCATTCTTCGCAGCAAAATATGCCGCAAACATGCCCGCAGGTCCACCTCCGATTACGATAACCTTACTCATGGTCCATTTCCTCTAATTTAGCATAGTGAATTTTGATAGAATCATCAATCACATCAATTTCGTCGTTTTCGTACACCTGATATTCATCCCAGATTTCCTCTAAAGTAGTAAGGGTCTTGGCTACCTCCTTCTGCTTCTTCATACAAAGTGCCACGATTAAAGCGTTAATCACACTAAGCGGTGCCACCAGCGAATCCACAATGGAAGCCATGTCGCTATCTGCAATCAAATTGCAGGAAGAATACAGATTCATTGGCGAATGTATGCTGTCTGTAATGGTAATCACCTTTGCACTACGATTGTTGGCAAATTCCAATGCCTTTAACGTACGCATAGAATACCTTGGGAAGCTGATTCCGATGATAACATCCTCTTCCCCTATTCTAACCATCTGCTCGAATATTTCGCTAGAACTATTGGTATGGAGCAAACGTACATTATCAAACATAAGTGTTAAATAGAAGGACAAAAAACTCGCTAATGGTGCACAACTTCGAATTCCTACAATATAGATATTTCTAGCATTTAGAATTGTATCTACCGCCAGTTCAAAGGCATTGTGGTCTATTTTCTCTAACGTAGTTTTCAGCTTGTCCGCATCGGATTGTAACACCGTCTCCAAAATCGCAGACTGACTGATTCTTCCATAGGTTACTTCCATTCGCTGAACTGAATTAAGCTTGTTGCGAACCAACTCTTCTAATGCTTTCTGAAACTCTGGATAGCCCTTATAACCAAGGCTCATGGCAAATCGTACTACGGTAGATTCGCTGACTCCTACTATATCCCCCATTTTTGCCGCAGTTAAAAACACGGCCTTGTCATAGTTATCGGTAATGTAAGTCGCCAAAAGCTTCTGGCCTTTACTCATGGTACTATATTTCTTATTAATACGATTCAATAAATCGTTTTTATTAGCCATTTTTCTTCCTCAAACTTTCATAATCTCATGTAAGAATAATTATAGCAGACCACTTATTTTTTACAATGCAATTCTTGCAATTTTTCCTGCAAAATTTTCTCAACAGGAATAAACAAAAATAGACCCCACAATTTTTTGTGGGGTCTATTAAACTTGTCACAAGATGTCGATTTTTGCACTTGCAAAACTTTCTATACAAATTGTGTAAAATTATTGTGCAATTCAATCTATACTGGATACGCACCGTTTTCTGTATCTGCAATCTTAGCATCTACTTTTGTCTGCTGAGCTTCACGATACTTGAAGAAATCTGTTGCAACCTGTGGGAATAAAGCGTATGTAAGTACGTCTTCATCCTGCTGTTTGTACTGAGCCATTTCAGCTTCAAGCTTATCTAATTCTGGCTCAAGTAAATCTGCGTATCTACATGTAATAGCATTTTTCTTTTCTTCACCAAGAACTTTGTCTACTACTTCTGGGTTGAATGGTTTTACAGTCTGACCATATTTTCCAAGTAATACGTCCTTAGTTTCTTTTGTTGCTACTTTGTAACGTTCTCCCATAAGTACGTTGAATACAGCCTGTGTGCCAACGATCTGTGAAGAAGGTGTAACAAGTGGTGGTTCACCAAGATCTTTACGAACGCGTGGGATTTCTTTTAATACTTCTTCGTATTTATCTTCTGCGTTCTGCTCTTTTAACTGAGATACCATGTTTGATAACATACCACCTGGAACCTGGTATAAAAGTGTCTGAATATCTACACCAAGTACCTTTGGATTTAAAAGGCCGCTTGCAATAGCTTCTTCTCTCATTGGACGGAAGTAAGCAGCGATTTCTGCTAACTGTGTATTGTCTAAGCCTGTATCAAATTCTGTACCCTTGAATGCTTCAACCATAACTTCTGTTGCTGGCTGGCTAGTACCAAGAGCAAATGGTGACATAGCTGTATCAATGATATCACAGCCTGCTTCTACTGCTTTCATATATGTCATAGATGCAACACCTGAAGTATAGTGTGTATGTAATTCGATAGGAAGTGATGTAGCATCCTTTAAAGCCTGTACAAGTTCTGTAGCTTTTGCAGGAACTAAAAGACCAGCCATATCTTTAATACATAAAGAATCAGCACCCATATCTTCTACTTTTTTCGCGGTTTCCATCCAGTAGTCTAATGTGTATGCATCACCTAATGTGTAAGATAATGCAATCTGTGCATGACCTTTTTCTTTGTTACATGCAGAAACTGCTGTCTGAAGGTTACGAACGTCATTTAAACAGTCAAAAATACGAATGATATCAATACCATTTGCGATAGATTTCTGTACGAAGTATTCTACTACATCATCTGCATAAGGACGGTATCCTAAGATATTCTGACCACGGAATAACATCTGTAATTTTGTATTTTTGAATCCATCACGGAGCTGACGAAGTCTGTCCCATGGATCTTCTTTTAAGAAACGAAGTGATGCATCGAAAGTAGCTCCACCCCAGCATTCTACTGCGTGGTAACCAACTTTATCCATTTTATCAATAATTGGAAGCATCTGTTCTGTTGTCATACGTG
>CAYMTP010000101.1:0-4067 GCA_964393435.1 uncultured Lachnobacterium sp.
GAATTGCAACCCGTGACAGCTACGGTAATGCTTTAGTTGAAATCGGAAAAGAACATGAAGAATTAGTAGTATTAGATGCTGACCTTGCAGGCTCAACCAAAACAGGTATGTTTGGAAAGGTTTTTCCAGAACGTCATATTAACTGTGGTATTGCAGAAGCAAATATGACAGGTGTTGCAGCAGGTCTTGCAGCTAGCGGAAAAATTCCATTTATGAGTTCGTTCGCTATGTTTGCAACAGCACGTAACTTTGAACAGATTCGTAACTCTATCGGTTACCCACACTTAAATGTAAAAATTGGTGCATCTCATGCGGGTATCTCTGTAGGTGAAGATGGAGCTACTCATCAGTGTTTGGAAGATATGGCACTTATGAGACAGATTCCAGGTATGGTAGTGTTAAACCCAGCAGATGACGTAGAAGCTAGAGCTGCTGTAAAAGCTGCTTTCGAATATGTTGGACCTGTTTACCTTCGTTTTGGACGTCTTGCAGTACCAGTAGTAAACGATGAAGAAAACTATACATTTGAAATCGGTAAAGGTGTTGTGCTCAAAGAAGGTACAGACGTAACTATTTTTGCAACAGGTCTTGAAGTATGTGAAGCACTTCAGGCGGCAGAAATGCTTGAGAAAGATGGCATCAATGCAGAAGTTGTAAATATCCATACAATCAAACCAATCGACAAAGAACTTGTTATTGCTTCTGCAACCAAAACTGGTAAAGTAGTAACAGTAGAAGAACATTTCACTATCGGCGGTTTAGGAAGTGCGGTATGTGAAGTATTATCAGAAAATGCTCCAACTAAAGTGCTTCGTATCGGCGTCGATGATGTATTTGGCGAATCAGGACCAGCTTTAGAGCTTATCCACAAATATGAGTTGGATGCAGAAGGTATCTACAAGAAAGTAAAAGCGTTTGTAAAATAAAGTTCTATATAAAGTAAGAAACTGTCACTTCGAAAGATGTGGCAGTTTTTAATTTTCTCTTATTCACAAGAATTGCCAAAATTCGAAACTTCTTTCTGCTAGCATGGTTCAAAAAAGGAGTGGACAGTATCATGATTGAAGTTGAAACAGACAAAAATAGAAATCTAAAGAATGTAAAGCAGATAGGAACACCAAGAGAAGAAAACAGAATCTACATAGAAAATGTGACTTACAACAAAATTAAGGAAGAAAGCTATCGAGAAAAAAGAGTTTTTGTGTTGATGGGACACACCGAGCGTATGCAAGGTCGATATGCGACTTTTGTAGAAGCTGCGATTCCAGTACGTGAGATTGAGTTTTCAGGACTGGTCCCAAGATGGAAAAATGGTATTTGGAGTGAAGTTTTCCGCGAAATCAAAAGGCTCTACGAAGACATGATTATTGTGGGATGGGCACTGGATCTCAAAGGCATGTCGCCGAAAATGACACCAGATTTAGAACGAGTGCATCGAGAACATTTTGGTGGCTTGCATCAATTACTGTTCCTATTAGATACTTTAGAGCAGGAAGAGACTTTCTATATTTATAAAGAAAACAAGTTGATTTCAAAGGATGGGTTTTACATATATCACAAAGCGAGGGCTAAGGAAAAACCAGCGACTTCTCCTACACAGGAACTCATTCCGATTACTGTGCTGCCTGAGAAAAGTCGAGGATTTCATCGTGTAGAACCTGAAATAGATGTAGAAGTAGAAGTTTCTGAGTCTGAAAGAAGACGAGGAGGAAAATACCGTCAGCTTGTGCAGGAACAGAAAAAACCAGAAAAAGATAATGGAAATATCGGTATTGCGGTTGCTGTGGCAATGCTAGTTTTTGTAATTGGTGTAGGGGTCTATGAGAACAGTGGAAGTATATTTGGTAAACAAAATTCCATAGAGACCAATCTACTGAAAAAACCTGATTCTACGGAAGTTTCAGGTGAAGGTGTGGGTGAATCGGACACGGAGGCTTCTGGAAATATGATTGAAGTGGAAGTTGTTCCAGGCACAGAATAAAGAAAAATAGTGGACCTTACCAAAGAATGTGCTATAATAAATGAGCATGAATTTAAGAAAGGATAAAAATTTGTGGCAGATGTAAAGAAAAAAGGGTTTAAAACCCTGGAAACGGATTATGATGAACTAGACGAGCAGATTCGTGACCATAGAAGACATATTTTGAAAAGAGTGTTGCAAATTATTGGGGTTATAGTTGTACTTCTGATAGGGATAGAACTTTTTTATGCCATTAGAAGTTTTGACGACTATGAAGTAAGAAATTCCATAGCCAGAAACAGCAGCGGAGCAACGCAATACCAGATGTTTGGCAGCTACTTATTAGAATATAGTAACGATGGAATTTCGTGTATCAGTAAAAATAACGATATTATTTGGAATCAATCCTTTGAGATGACTTCTCCAAAGGTGCGAATCTGCGGTGATTACTTAGTAGTATATGATGCAGCAGGTACGAAACTCTTTATTTTGACGGAAAGTGGACTGGAGAAAAATTTGGAAATGACCTCACCAATCCAAACGGTGTGTATTGCAAATCAGGGAACAGTTGCGGTACTCATGAAAGAGAATCAGGAATCGCAGGTAAAACTTTTTGATAAAAAGGGCAATGAACTTGCAAACGGAAAGTTTTATGAAGATAAAGGAGGATTCCCAATCGATATTGCATTGTCTTATGATGGAACAAAACTAGCAGTTGATATGGTTGATGTCAGCAAAGGACAGGTAAATACCACAATTAGTTTTTACAACTTCGGTTCTGTAGGACAAAGTGAAATTGACAATAACGTAGGAACGTATACCTTTGAAGGGCTCCTTGTTCCAAGGATTGACTACGTTTCCAACTCCCGTATGATTGGTGTGGGGACTGGAAAAATGCTGGTGTTCGATGGTTCGCAAAAACCAGAACTCTCCAAAGAAATTGATATCGAGGAAGAAATTCTGAGTTTCTTCTATAATGAAAAGTATGTGGGCATTGTCTATGATAATGTAGAAATAGAAAATTCCTGGCATATAAAGGTTATGGATATGCGTGGCAAAACTGTTATGGAAAACGACACATCTATTGCCTACGACAATATCGAATTTCTTTCGAATAATGAAATATGCGTAACGAATGCTACACAGTGCGAGCTTTTCACGGTCCACAGCATTAAGAAATTTACGTACGAATTTGACAAAGAATTGTATAAGGTATTTGCCGACGCTGGTGGACAGAACTATACATTTATTTTTAAAGATACAATAGAAGAGGTGAAGTTGAAATGAATATTTTGTTAATTATTGTTTTAGCAGTATTTGCATTGAGTGTATTTGGTGGTTACAAAAAAGGATTCCTGAAAACGGCATTTTCTTTGCTATCATGGATTGTTGTTTTTGTACTATGTAATTTTGCTACGCCTATGGTGACAGAGGCCCTAATTGAAAAAACAGATATTGAAGTTATGATTCAGACTACCGTAGATGCAAAAATCAGCGAAGTGATCACAGAAACATTAGAAACTTCTGGTGTTGCAGAATTAGAAGCTGCCCTTCCGGCCGAATTGAAAACGGCTCTCTTGGGTGAAAATGGAAGCTTGCAGGATGTTATTACAAACGGTGCAGCATTGGATACGACTTCGTTGGTAAATGGAATTGTAAGCATACTGGGTTTTGTTATTACTGTAGTTGTATTAAGAATTGTAATGCTGGTGGTAGAGATTGTATTAGCAATTGTAGGAAAACTACCACTTATTGGACCATTGGATAAATTATTGGGTCTTGTTTGTGGTGCAGGTCAAGGCGTTATCTTGTGCTGGGTAGTGTTGGCTGTGGTATCTGTATTAGCATTAACTGGTGTAAATACAGAATTTGCTACATATATTTCCCAATCAGAACTGCTTACATGGTTGCAGGATAACAACGTGCTACTTAATTTAATTGTGAATATCAAATAGATCTATTGTAAAATTTAACAATTTAACGCGCTAAAATTGGGGTATCCCAAGTCAACAAAAACAACATCTTGTGGTGTAAAAATTTCTTTGTAAAAATTGAAATTTTGTTGTTGACTTTGGGGTACCCTTGTGCTACTATTACAAAGCTGACC
>CAYMTP010000102.1:0-4026 GCA_964393435.1 uncultured Lachnobacterium sp.
TTCCATCTATTCTTTTGGTATTGATTCAGAGTCCAATTCATGGTTTGTATTTAGCAATTTTCATTCTTATTTTGCAACAGGTAGACGGAAATATTATCGGACCAAAGATTTTAGGAGAGCAGACAGGTTTGTCATCTTTCTGGGTGTTAACTTCTATTTTAATAGCAGGAGGTTTATTTGGATTCTTCGGAATGCTCGTAGGTGTTCCAGTTTTTGCTGTAATTTATTATATCATGCAGCAGATAATTACGCATCGAATGAAGAAGCAAAATCTTTCAGTAAATACGGAAGAATATGTAGAACTGACTTCGATTGATGAAAAGACAAAAGAAATGAGATACGAAAAAGAGGCGGAAGAATAAACGGCTTCAAAGGCGTAACGTAATACACCAAACTAATAGGAAAAACCGATGAGTTTGGTGTATTTTTTATTGTTTATTTTCAGGGTCTATGATAAACTAAAACTAGATTAGTCTAACTTTTTATTTGAGGTGGCACCATTGGATAAATACGAATACAATTTGAAATTGGATCAGATGAAAGCCTTTGTTACAGAGGGTAAATTTGAAGATGCGGCGGAAATCGCTGACTCCATTAATTGGAATAAAATTAAAAATGTCAATGCCTTGGTAAAAGCTGGCGAAGTGTATGAGAAGGTAGAAAGATATGAAGATGCCAGAGAAATGCTTTTAAGTGCTTATGACCGTTCTCCAATCGGAAGAACGATTATCTATCGATTGGCAGAAATTGCGATTAAGATGAAGGATTATAGTGGGGCGTTAGAGTATTACGATGAGTTCGTAAATATCGCACCACATGATAATCAGAGGTTTATTCTCAAGTATAATATTAAGAAGTCACAAGATGCTTCCTTTTTAGAATTAATTCCTATTTTGGAGGAGTTTAAAGATAAAGAATATACCGAAGAATGGGCGTTCGAATTAGCATACCTTTATCACAAGGCAGGGATGATTGATAAATGTATTGATTCTTGTGATGAACTTATCTTGTGGTTTGGTGATGGGCCATATGTGGAGAGAGCGTTAGAGCTGAAAATGCTTTATCAGCCACTGACCAAATCTCAGGAAGAGAAATATAGACAGTTCCGCCATGAAAAAGAAGGAAAAACCGTAATTAGTGCGGCGGAAATGGAGCGTGCGGGTGAATTTGTACATGATACTGTAGCAATACCACAGATTACATTGAATCCAAGTAGATTTAATACTACCAATTTGCAGGAAGAAATCGTAAAAGGAATGCAGCAAATCATGGAGGCGACAAAAAAAGAAACGGTTGTCGGTACCATGGATAATATTAAGAAAATTGCAGAAGAAATTCCTTATTTAAAACTTCCAACAGAAGAAGAATTAGCTGCAAAGGAAGCAGAACTTCATATTGAAACAGATGAAGAAATTGATGGCTCCCTTAAGATAAATTTCCAGGAACTTTTAGGTGAAGAAGCGGATGGACAGATTAGTCTGATAATAAAGGAAAAGGCTCAGTTAGAGCAACAGATTACAGGCCAGATGACTATTGCAGAGGTTTTGGAAGAATGGGAAAAGACAAAGCGTGCTGCAGAAACTGCATTGCAGGAAGCGGAGCAGAGGAAACTAGAATCTGCAAAGGCCCGTGCGTTACACGAGGCGGAAGACATCATGGTCCGCTTAAATGATGTTTTACCAAAAATAGAAGCGGTGGTTACACCAAAGATAGAATTAGACCAAGCTTCTAAGGAAGAGGTTAGAGAAGCCGGTAAGCTTTTTGAAAGCATGAATTCTATTCTGGACAAAGAGATTTCCCGATTGAATACAGAAAATGAAGAAATTGATATCCAGATTAAAGGGCTTACGCAGAAGCTTCCAGTAATACCGGAATCCATATTGTCTAAGATAGATTCTTCTGTAGTACCGGAAGAAGAATCTATTCCAGAAACTGTAACACTCTCAAAGGAAATTTTAGCAGCAGTAAAAAGTAGAGCAAAACTTGAATCCTCTCTAGAGGAGAAGGTGTCCTTAGGAGAAGAAATTCGTTCCCTTACTGATACAGTAATATTTGAAAAAGTAATGCTTGAAGAATTAGTGGATAAGGATTTAGAATTTGAAGAGGAAGACAAAAAAGCGGAACTAACGCCATTGTCGTTGAGTGATGAGCAAAAAGCGATTTTTTCTTATTTTATGCCAGTAAAAGGTATGGAAAAGCAGTTGCGTAAAGCTCTGGCAGGCATTGTAGAGAGTTTAAAAGACGAGCCATCATCCTCTACAGGAAACTTGATTATTCAGGGAAGCCAAGGATGTGGAAAAACAGTTCTTGCAACTAGTATTGTAAAAGTGCTGCAGATGGAATGTGGAAAGCCAAACGGTCGAATTGGAAAAATAGATGCAGAAGCTTTAAATAAAAAGGATTTACATCAGCTTCTCAAAAAGGTGGCAGGCGGCTGTTTGATTATCGAACGAGCTGGAGAAATGAATCGCACGACTGCAGTAAGCTTATCACTTCTATTAGAGCAGGATGATAGCGGATTATTTGTTATCTTAGAAGATACTGCACTTGGAATTAAAAAGGCTCTAGCTGCGGATGACGGTTTTGCGAAGAAATTTACGGAATCCGTAACAGTACCAATCTTTACAAATGATGAGCTGGTGGTATTTGCTCAATCCTATGCAAATGAGCTGGGATATGTAATTGAGGAAATGGCGGTTTTAGCTCTTCACAACCGTATCAGTAATATCGAAAAGCTTGACCAGGCAACGACTTTGGTAGAAGTAAAAGAAATTATTGATGAGGCAATTGAACGTGAAGCAAACGGTGGTATCCGTAAGGCTTTCAATATACTGACAGCAAAACGATATACCGATGACGATAAAATCGTGCTGACAGAAAAAGATTTTGAATAAATGGAGGAGAGTATGAGTTATTTTACTGAAGTCGACAGTTATCTGTTTGGACAGGGAACACACTACGATATCTATCGTAAATTAGGTGCACATTATGTGAACGAAAAGGGCAAAAAGGGTGTTTGCTTTGATGTATGGGCACCAAATGCTAACAAAGTGTACGTAATTGGGGATTTTAATGGTTGGAATGAAACTTCTCATGAAATGAAGAGAGTAGAACCAACAACAATGGGAGTATACGAGTTATTTATCCCAGAAGCAGGATTAGGTACATTATATAAATACCTTATTATTGCGAAAGATGGAAGCAAACATTATAAAGCTGATCCATACGGAAATTATGCACAGTTACGTCCAGAAACTGCTTCTATCGTAGTTGATATCAACAATTTCAAATGGACAGATGATGCATGGATGAAGAAACGTTCAGAGATGAAAGAAGGAGAAATCTTCGAGCAGCCAATGGCTATTTACGAAGTACACCTTGGATCATGGATGCGTCATCCAGGCAAAGAGGAAGAAGAAGCTTACTATACCTATCGTGAATTAGCAAAATCACTTGTAAAATATGTAAAAGAGATGGGATATACTCATGTTGAACTTATGGGTGTTTCAGAATATCCATTTGATGGTTCTTGGGGATATCAGGTAACAGGTTATTATGCACCAACATCACGTTATGGAACACCAGAGGATTTCGCTTATTTGATTAACGAGTTCCACAAAAATAAAATCGGTGTAATCCTTGACTGGGTACCAGCACACTTCCCAAGAGATGCCCATGGTTTAGCAATGTTTGATGGAACACCAACTTATGAATATGCAGATACTCGTAAGGGTGAACACCCAGATTGGGGTACAAAGATCTTCGATTATAGTAAGACAGAAGTAAAGAACTTCCTTATTGGTAGTGCATTAATGTGGGTGGAACATTATCACGTTGACGGTCTTCGTGTAGATGCTGTTGCATCAATGCTTTATCTTGATTATGGTAAACAGGATGGACAATGGGTAGCAAATAAATATGGTGGAAACGAAAACTTAGAAGCAATCGAATTCTTCAAACATATCAATACTTTAATCACAGGTAGAAATCCTGGAGCTATTATGATTGCAGAAGAATCTACAGCTT
>CAYMTP010000103.1:0-3991 GCA_964393435.1 uncultured Lachnobacterium sp.
AACTTACCATTCACGAAGGTCGATTTCATCAAGTAAAGCGTATGTTTGAAGCGGTAGGCTGCACGGTAACATATTTAAAGAGACTTTCCATGGGAACATTAACCCTTGGAGATTTACAAAAAGGTCAGTATCGAAAACTCACCGAGGAAGAAGTGCAAGCACTACAAAGAAATAAGAAAAATTTCTGAGAACCAGTTCATATTGAACTGGTTCTATTTGAGGATTAGACAATATTTTTGCCTTTATCGGCAAAAATAACCATAAAACGCTTGCGATTTTCCTATGTTTTTTGCCGATAATATGGTATAATATTAATATAGTTAACCATGGAGGCGTATCATGAAATATCTTTCTGTTTCAGAAATGGCAAAAAAATGGAATATATCAGAGCGCAGTGTAAGAAATTATTGTGCGGAGGGACGTGTTACTGGAGCGTTTCTTACGGGAAAGACATGGAATATTCCTGAAAATGCAGAAAAACCTGAACGTACCAATAAGAAAAAAACACAGGATAAAACTTTACTTGGAATTCTACAAGAGGAAAAGAAAAATCGACATTCTGGCGGTATTTACCACAAAACACAGATTGATTTAACATACAACTCAAATCATATAGAAGGTAGTCGTTTGACCCATGATCAGACAAGATATATTTTTGAAACCAACACAATTGGTGTGGAAAATGAGGTTCTAAATGTAGATGATGTCATCGAAACGGCAAATCATTTCCGCTGTATTGATATGATAATCGAGTATGCAAAATCGACACTTACAGAAAAATTTATCAAGGAACTTCATTTAATTCTGAAAAATGGAACCAGTGATTCTAGAAAAAATTGGTTTGCTGTAGGAGATTATAAAAAGATGCCAAATGAAGTTGGTGGCATGAATACAACTCTTCCAGAAGAAGTTGCTGATAAGATGAAAGAACTACTGAAGGAATATAATTCAAAAGAAGAAAAAACATTAGAAGATATTTTAGATTTCCATGTGAAGTTTGAAAGAATCCATCCATTTCAAGATGGTAATGGTCGTGTAGGAAGACTAATTATGTTCAAGGAATGCTTGAAGTATAATATTGTTCCGTTTATTATAGAAGATAGCTTAAAATTGTATTATCATCGTGGGCTAAAAGAATGGGACAACGAAAAGGGATTTTTGATGGATACATGTCTCACTGCACAGGATAGATATGCAGCATATTTGGATTATTTCAGAATTAAGTTTGAATAGATTTTAGGAGATTTTATGAGATACGAAGGTTATTTACCAATTTCAAAAGAAGATATGATAGAGCGTGGGATAGAGCAGTTTGACTTTGTCTATGTTATAGGGGATGCCTATGTGGATCATCCTTCTTTTGGTCCTGCCATTATTTCTCGTATATTGGAATCCCGTGGTTTTTCTGTGGGAATTATTTCGCAGCCAGATTGGAAGGATGATGCATCTATTTCCATTATGGGCGTACCACGACTGGGGTTCTTGGTTTCAGGCGGAAATATGGACTCCATGGTAAACCATTATTCGGTTTCTAAGAAACGTAGAGAGATGGATTCCTTTACCCCAGGTGGAGTTATGGGAAAAAGACCTGACTATGCCACAGTGGTTTATTGTAACCTGATTCGTCGTACTTACAAGAAAACTCCGATTATTATTGGTGGTATTGAAGCAAGTTTAAGAAGACTTGCTCATTATGACTATTGGTCAAATAAATTGAAACGTTCTATTTTGCTGGATTCAGGGGCAGATTTAATTTCCTATGGTATGGGCGAAAGAAGTATCGTAGAAATTGCGGAGGCTTTGGAATCTGGTATCGATGTAAAAGATATTACTTTCATTGATGGAACGGTTTATAAGACAAAAGATAAGGAAAGCATTTATGATGCGATTTGGCTGCCTGAATGGGATGAAATCAAGGAAAACAAGCGTACCTTTGCGGAAAGCTTTTACACACAGTACTGTAATACAGATCCATTCTCTGGAAAACGTCTGGTAGAAGGATATGGCACCAATTTTGTAGTACAGAATCCACCACAGAAACCATTGTCAGAAGTAGAGATGGATACAGTATACGCACTTCCATATATGAGGAATTATCATCCATCTTATGAAGATGCAGGCGGAGTGCCAGCGATTCGTGAAATTAAGTTTTCGTTGGTTAGTAACCGTGGATGTTTTGGTGGATGTAGCTTCTGTGCACTTACTTTCCACCAGGGAAGAATCATTCAGACGAGAAGTCATGAATCCATTATTGAAGAAGCCAAGCTTTTAACAGAAGATCCTGACTTTAAGGGATACATTCATGATGTTGGAGGTCCAACAGCAAACTTCCGTGCACCAGCATGTCAGAAGCAGTTGACAAAAGGAGCTTGTCCAAACAAGCAATGCCTTTTCCCAACACCATGTAAAAACCTTGAAGTAGACCATAAGGATTATATTGAACTTCTTCGAAAATTACGTGAACTACCTAAAGTGAAGAAGGTATTCATTCGTTCGGGCATTCGTTTTGATTACCTTATGGCAGATAAAGATAAGACCTTTTTACGTGAGCTTTGTGAACATCACGTAAGCGGTCAGCTTAAGGTTGCCCCTGAGCATATTTCCGATGCAGTATTGCAGAAGCTTGGCAAGCCATCAGTTGATGTTTACAATAAGTTTGTACAGGCATATAAGGACATGAACAAGAAGATTGGCAAAGAGCAGTATTTGGTTCCATATCTCATGTCATCGCACCCAGGTTCCACCTTAAAAGAAGCTATTGAATTAGCCGAATATTTAAGAGATTTGGGCTATATGCCAGAGCAGGTACAGGATTTCTATCCAACACCATCCACTATTTCTACCTGTATGTACTATACAGGCATAGACCCAAGAACTATGCAGTCAGTGCATGTTACGAATAATCCGCATGAAAAAGCTATGCAGCGTGCGTTAATTCAGTATCGTAATCCTAAAAACTATGATTTGGTTTACGAAGCACTTGTGAAGGCTGGCAGACAGGATTTAATCGGATTCGATAAGAAGTGTTTGATTAAGCCTAGAAAAGTGAACGGTGTCAAAGCACCAGTTCCAAAGAAACCTGAGAAAAAAGGAAAGAAAAAGACGATTCGAAACGTCCATAATAAGAAAAAGAAATAAATAGGAATAGATAAAATGAAAGAATTTATCATTCAAAAAAACGAGGAAAATCAAAGATTTGACAAGTATCTAAAGAAACTTCTGCCAAACGCAACCACTAGTTTTCTTTACAAGATGATGCGAAAGAAAAACATTGTCATTAATAAAAAGAAAGCTACAGGAAATGAAAAATTGGTAGCAGGAGATGTGATTAGCATCTTTTTAAGCGACGAAACCTTTGATAAATTTCACGTTAATTTAGAAGAGTTAAAAAAAGAATATGATAACTTAAAGTCACTTAACCTTAAGGGTCTTAAAGTGGTTTATGAAGATGATGAGATGATTGTGGCTGATAAGCCTTATAATATGCTTTCTCAGAAGGCTAGTGATAAAGATTTATCTGCAAATGAATATCTTTTAGGCTACATGATAAACAAGGGTGAATTATCCTTTGAGGAATTCCAGACCTTCCGTCCATCCGTAGTAAATCGTTTGGATAGAAATACGACGGGGTTACTTTTATTCGGAAAGACACTAAATGCTTTACAGAAGTTAGGCGAAGGTATTCGTGAGCGTTCTATTGAGAAGTATTATCGTGCTGTAGTTGCTGGTGAGTTAAAGGAAGAATTAGAACTAAAAGGATATCTTTTAAAAGACGAAAAGGCCAATAAGGTTTCTTATCACAAAGAGCAGGTAGAAGGTTCTGATTATATTGAAACAGGTGTAAAACCAATTCAATGCAAAAATGGTTTAACGCTCGTCGAGATTCATCTTGTGACAGGTAAAACTCATCAAATACGTCTTCATCTATCAACAATTGGACATCCAATTCTTGGTGACATGAAATATGGTAATGAGAAAATCAATAAGAAAT
>CAYMTP010000104.1:0-3983 GCA_964393435.1 uncultured Lachnobacterium sp.
GTGCAATAAACAGAAGCAAAGAATTTTACGGTCTGCTTACTGCATATGATAAAGATAGTGTCACCATTGATGCAGATGGCGAAGAACTGCGTTTTGAAAAATCAGAGATTGCATTAATTCGACAGGCAGTTCATTTTTAATAAATATAAACATTTGATTTTAGCGTAAGATAACGAAAAATAGGAGGAAGAAAGAAAAATGAATAATGAGTTATTAATGGCGTTAAATATATTAGAACAGGAGAAAAATATTAGCAAAGAAACATTATTAGAAGCTATTGAAAATTCTCTCGTTCAGGCATGCAAAAACCACTTTGGTAAAGCTGACAACGTAAAGGTTGTGATTAATCCAGATACATGTGAGTTCCATTGTTACCAGGAAAAAACTGTTGTAGAAGAAGTGGAAGACTTAGTAGAACAGATTTCTCTTGTAAATGCACAGATGATTGACCCTAAATACGAATTAGGTGATATCGTACAGATTGAAGTAAAATCTAAAGAATTTGGACGTATTGCAACACAGAATGCAAAGAATGTTATTTTACAGAAAATCCGTGAAGAAGAAAGAAAAGTTATCTTTGATGAGTATAATAGCAAAGAAAAAGATATCGTTACTGGTGTAATCCAGCGCTATGTTGGAAAGAATGTTAGCATCAACCTTGGCAAAGCTGACGCACTTCTTACAGAAAGCGAACAGATTAAGGGAGAAGCTTATGTTCCAACTGAACGTATCAAAGTATATGTTCTCGAAGTAAAATCTACTTCAAAAGGACCAAAGATTTTAGTTTCTAGAACACATCCAGAGCTTGTAAAAAGATTGTTTGAATCAGAAGTTACAGAAGTAAAAGATGGTATCGTAGAAATCAAATCTATTTCCCGTGAAGCTGGTAGCCGTACAAAGATTGCAGTTTGGTCAAATGACCCAGACGTAGATCCAGTAGGTGCTTGTGTAGGTATGAATGGTGCACGTGTAAACGCTATCGTGGATGAACTTCGTGGTGAAAAAATCGATATTGTAACTTGGGATGAAAACCCAGCTATTTTAATTCAGAATGCACTTAGCCCTGCAAAAGTTATTTCTGTTATTGCAGATGGTGATGAAAAGACAGCAAAAGTTGTAGTGCCTGATTATCAGTTATCGCTTGCTATCGGTAAAGAAGGCCAGAATGCTCGTCTTGCAGCTCGTTTAACAGGCTTCAAGATTGATATCAAGAGTGAAACTCAGGCTCGTGAAGCTGGCGATTTCATGGATTATGAAAACGATTACTTAGACGATGAGTACTATGATGAAGAATACTATGAAGAAGGATATGACGAGGAAGGTTACGAAGAATAATGGTTAACAAAAAAGTTCCAATGCGCCAATGTGTAGGCTGTGGTGAAATGAAAACAAAAAAAGAACTGCTTCGCGTGATTAAAACTCCAGAAGATGAAATTGTTTTGGATGCAACAGGTCGTAAAAATGGTCGTGGTGCATATATTTGTGCGAGCATGGAATGCTTAAAAACTGCATGCCAAAGAAAAGGCCTGGAACGTTCCTTGAAGGTTGCCATTCCGAAAGGCGTTTATGATTCTTTAGAACAGGAGATGAGTAAAGTTGCGAAATAGAGTATTTCAAATGTTAGGAATTGCAGCGAAATCTGGAAATGTAGTAAGCGGTGAGTTTTCTACAGAAAAGGCAGTAAAAACAGGTCATGCATATTTGGTGATAGTGTCGGAGGAAGCTTCTGATAACACCAATAAGATGTTTACCAACATGACACAATTTTACGAGGTTCCAATGTATGTATTTGGAACAAAAGAAGAGTTAGGAAGATGTATTGGAAAAGAATTTCGAGCATCCTTAGCGATTACCGATGAAAACTTAGCTAATGCCGTAGAAAACAAGCTGAAAGCATGTAAAACTGAATAATGGAGGTAACGAATATATGGCAAAAATGAGAGTTCATGAACTCGCAAAAGAGTTAGAAATAGAATCAAAAAGCATTGTAGAGTTTCTAAAAGGAACAGAATATGAAGTAAAATCTGCACAAAGTGGAGTAGAAGATGCTGCACAGGATATGGTGCGTAAAAACTTTGGTAAAAAAGCAGAAACACAAAAAGCAGAAACACCAAAAACTGAAACTCCAAAGGCTGAAAGACCAGCTGCTGAAGGTGAAGTAAAAGAGCGTCCTAAGAAAAAAGCAAGTATTGCTGCTGTATTTAATCCACAGTACAGCAAACAGCAGCAGAGACGTCCAGTTGGACCAAATGGTCAGCAGAGAAAACCAGGTGCTAGACCAGATGGAGAACGCAGACCAGATGGTCGTGGACCAAGACGTGAAGGAGCTCCAAAACAGGAACAGCATACAATTATCAAACCACGTCCAGTGGGTGAACGTGCTATGCGTCCGATTAGTGAAAGAACACCAAATCAGGACGAACTTGTAATGACAAGTGCTCCACAGCAGGAAACTGCACCAGTAGAACGTCCACAGGTTGAAAAACCAGTTAGAAGTGAACGTCCACAGGGAGAAAAACCAGTTAGAAGTGAACGTCCACAGGGAGAAAGACCAGTTAGAAGTGAACGTCCACAGGGAGAAAGACCAGCTAGAAGTGAACGCCCACAGGGAGAAAGACCAGCTAGAAGTGAACGCCCACAGGGAGAAAGACCAGCTAGAGGAGAACGCCCACAGGGAGAAAGACCAGCTAGAGGGGAACGTCCACAGGGAGGAAAAGATAACTTCCGTGGCAATGATAGAAACGATAGAAATGGTGGAAAAGGCCGTTTCGACCGTGAAATGGATAAATTCAATAAAGAATCTGCAGTTGCTACAGATGACGTACGTGGTAAGGAAAGTCGTGAGCGTGGAAATGACCGTCGTAACAACAATAACAATAACAGACGTCAGGATCATGATAAATTAGGTAAGAAGCAGGAAAACTTCATTAACCTTGAGAAGAACGGCGGTAAGAAAAAACATCAGCCACAGCCACAGAAACCAAAGGAAGATCCAAACGAAATTAAGACAATTACACTTCCTGAAAAGATGACAATTAAAGAATTAGCAGATACGATGAAGGTTCAGCCATCTGTAATCATTAAGAATCTCTTTATGAAGGGAACTATGGTTACTATGAACCATGAAGTAAGTTTTGAAGAAGCAGAAGAAATTGCTTTGGAATTTAACTTTATCTGCGAACAGGAAGAAAAGGTTGACGTTATTGCAGAACTTCTCAAAGAAGATGAAGAGAATGAAGCAGATATGGTTTCACGTCCACCAGTTGTTTGTGTAATGGGGCACGTAGACCATGGTAAAACATCCCTTCTCGATGCAATCCGTTCTACAAAGGTTACTGCTCGTGAAGCAGGTGGTATTACACAGCACATCGGTGCTTCTGTGGTATCCATCAACGACCAGAACATCACATTCCTTGATACACCTGGTCATGAAGCATTTACCGCTATGCGTATGCGTGGTGCAAACTCTACAGATATCGCTATCTTAGTAGTAGCTGCCGACGATGGTGTAATGCCTCAGACAGTAGAAGCGATTAACCATGCAAAAGCTGCTGGTGTTGAAATTATTGTTGCAATTAACAAGATTGATAAACCAACTGCTAACATTGATAGAGTAAAGCAGGAACTTTCTGAACATCAGTTGATTCCAGAAGATTGGGGTGGAAGCACGATTTTCTGTCCAGTTTCCGCACATACTAAGGAAGGTATTGAAAACCTCCTCGAAATGGTACTTCTTACGGCAGAAGTAATGGAATTAAAAGCAAATCCTAAGCGTAAAGCACGTGGTCTTGTTATTGAAGCACAGCTTGATAAGGGTCGTGGTGCGGTTGCAACTGTACTTGTACAGAAAGGTACGCTTCGCGTAGGTGATCCAATTGCCTGTGGTAGCAGCTATGGTAAAGTTCGTGCCATGATTGATGATAACGGACGCAGAGTAAAAGAAGCAGGACCTTCTACACCAGTAGAAATCCTTGGTCTTAATA
>CAYMTP010000105.1:0-3982 GCA_964393435.1 uncultured Lachnobacterium sp.
GAGGTTGGAAGCCCTGCCTTGTCTAAGAGGGCAATTACTCGGCTTACCTGCTCTGTGGTCATGTAACCAAGGCTTTCTGAAAGAAGTGCCTGAGCTACCAAACCGATGGCAACTGCTTCTCCGTGAAGAAGCTTATAGTCACTAACCGTTTCAATAGCACGGCCTACGGTATGTCCAAGGTTTAGGATTTCACGAAGACCTGCTTCTCTTTCATCCTGCATAACTACCTTGTACTTAATCTGGCAGTTGTTTTCTGCGATGTATTCGCAGGCGAACTGGCTAAAAGACATGATATCCGCCATGTTTTTTTCTAAGAACTCAAACATATCTTCACTCGCCATACATGCATGCTTGATGGTTTCTGCCATACCACTCTTTACTTCACGTTCTGGCAAAGTAGACCATGAAGCGATATCAATATAAACCTTTTCTGGCTGATTAAATAAGCCAATTAAATTGGTAGCAAGCGGTGTATCTACTGCTGTTTTCCCGCCAACGGAAGCATCCGCTGCCGCAAGAAGTGTGGTAGCATAATTGATGAATGGTACCCCTCTGCCATATGTACCTGCAATAAATCCAGAGAGATCCGTTACTACACCACCACCAACGGCAATGATACAGCAATCTCTTCTATATCCCTTTTCGAGCATTGCATCCTCGATACGTGCCTTTGTCTCTCTGGTTTTGCTCTTTTCCCCTGCTGGGAATACAAACATATCCACTTCATAGCCTGCACGGATTAATTTTTCACAGATTGGTCTTGCATATATGTCGCCTACATTACTGTCTGTAATAACTGCAAATTTGCGAACCTTACCTACCAATCCTTTTTCAATATCATTGACTAGTTTATTCTTTAAATCATATCCTATTTCAATATCGTAGCTGTCATCTACTACTCTTTTTAACTCAACATTAAATACACTCACTGTTTTCTCCTAGCTGCCTTTCTATTTCGTATTATTTTTGACTTTTTCAATAATTGCCCTCATCTCACCATATGGATAGGTTTCTAAATATTTTTCAAAATCCGCCACTGGCATTGGTTTCGCATAATAATAGCCCTGAACCATCTGGCAGCCTGCAGCCTTTACCATTTCCACATCCTCTGCGGTTTCTACGCCTTCTGCAATAACTGGCATTCCCAAATCATTGGCAAGTGTGATTACACTGGCAACAATCCTTTCTGCACGTTTGCTATCGCCAGTTTTTTCAAAGAACTTAAGGTCCATCTTAAGCAAATCCACTTCGATTTCCTTCAAGCTGTTGAGGGAAGAATATCCGCTGCCAAAGTCATCGATTTCGATGAAGAATCCATATTCCTGAAGCTTACGAACCAATTCCATCTGCTTCTCTACATCCAAAACGAAGGCCGTCTCTGTAATTTCCAACTTAAGCTGAGTTGGATTTACATCATATTTTTCTACCAAACCTGTAACACTTTCATACAAATCTGATAAATAGAAATCCTTCGCTGAAATATTAACTGCGATAGAACGATCATAGTGCCCTTCTTCTTTCCACTGTGCCAGCTGTCTACAAGCCAATTCCCACACATAATAATCCAATTTCGCAATCATACCATGATTTTCAAAAATAGGAATAAATTCACCTGGATAAACGATTCCACGTCCTGGCTTGTTCCAACGAATCAAGGCCTCTGCACTAACGACACGCTGCGCTTCCAAATCCAACTGAGGCTGAAGATAAATCACAAACTCATCATTGAGCAGTGCTCGGTCCAATTCATCCAATGTAGTGGTTTCATGGATTCTCTGATTCAATATCTCTTCCTGATAATATGCAATTTCTTTTTGCATATCGCCCTTCATGGATTCAACTGCCATAAAGGCTCTATCATACATACTTTCTACATGCACTGTAGGATCTACGATCTCATATACACCAATATAACAATGCACTTTCATGGAATAATTCTTTCGTTCCAATACTCCATGCACAACATCCAAAAATCTCTCTTCGCTGAAATCTGACTTTGGTATCAAAAGTGCAAAACGATCTGCTCCAATTCGTGAGAACACCCATTTTCTACGACAATGTGTACGATAAGCTTGTGCAAATGCCAAAAGCAAATCGTCACCTGTGGAAGCTCCTAAAATCTCATTAAACAATTTAAAATGATAAATATCCGTAGCAAGCATCAAAAACTCTTCTTCTGGATTTTCACGAATGGTTTTCCCAACCATTTCAAAGAAATAATCACGATTCCAAAGTCCCGTTAACTGGTCGCGAGTAGCATACAAAGTAGCTTCATCCTTCAATCGTTCCTGTCCACTGATATCGGTATATACGATTAAGGTACCAACAAAGCGTTCCTTCTTATCCCAAAGTTCCTGCCCATGAATCAAATAAGTTTTTCCATCAATAGTCTTGGAGCGGGTAAACTCCCTCTCTTTATCACGACGTTTGCTTCGTTCTTCAATAGTATAATACAATTCATTCTTCTTGATGTACTCATCCATAGGATAATAAGTATATACTCCTAGCATTTTTTCTGCCGCATCATTGTACACCTGAAGATTGTCATTATAATCAAACATTAACACTGGGTCTGTCATATGATTGATAGCAAAGGTTTTCATCTGCACTGCTCGAAGCAATGGATACTGAAAATAGATGTAATAAGTACACATAATTCCCATAGATACGATTGTGACGGAAAACATATTCATATTTCCTGTCAGGATGCGTCCTGCCACCATAAGAATGGCTCCAATGGCAAACACCACGCTACTAAGCAGGTAACGCAAACGATACACACGGGCAACCATGCGTGCTTTACGAATCATTACTATGACTACCATTGCCATAATAAATCCACAACCTGCCAAATGAAGCAGCGATAACCAGGTCCAATCCGTTACAACATATATACTGCTTCCAATCTTCACTTCTGAGTAATCGAAGAACCATTCTGTAAATGCATTCACCAAAAGCAAAAGATTTTCTATCATAATTAAAACCATGCTAACCTTCGCATCCGTCTGCAATTTTATCTGCCAAGAATGAATTCTTTCATAGGTATAAAGCAAAAACAAATAGCATATCCAGCTCTCCATTATCATCACAAGTGCATGTATCACTTTTAATGTTCCAAAGTCCCCAACAAATAAAGACATTAAAAATGTAACATTCATAAAAACACCTAAAATGAGCTGTGTTCCAATTCGTTTGGTATTTTTTACACTATTGGTAATCAACTGCATCAGCAAAACTGTCAACACAATCGTTATACATATAAACAAAATCGCTAAACTACTCTTCTCCATATTTTCTCCTCACAGGCTTTTTAACCCTCAATGCCTGCTGCTTGTTTCGCCAATCTATCTGCTTCTTCGTTACCTTCAATACCCGAATGGCCTTTTACCTTTACAAAAGAAATATGAATCTTTTCTTTTATACTCTGCATGTATTCATAGTAGCCAATTGTACCTGTTTTATTTCGTTTCCAGCCACCAGTAGCCCACTTTTCAATTCCCATGTAATCATAATAAATAATGAGTTCTGAAAGTCCCAGTTCTAAAGCTTTTTTCACTGCCGCCATGCTTCCCAGTATCTCTCCAGCCACATTTCGCATGGAAGCCATTTCTTGTTCATCACCTGAGCCTTGAAGAATATACTTTTCTCCATTGGCTACTAGAAATCCACCATATCCATACACATTGGTTGCTACATTGTAGGAGCCATCTACAAAAGCATAAGCCCCTTTTTCTTGATTGTCTTGTAGTGACAATGTCATTTGGTCTTCCTTCGCATTTGAGCTATAAGCTACACCTTCCAAAAAAGCTTCTGCTTCTGCGATACTGGTAAAGCTTTTGTATTTTGCCCCTGGATATCCATCTACCATAGCCTTACAATCATCCCATGATAAATAAATCCCTGGCGTTTTTCCTACACGCACTGCATAATATTTTTTTGCCACTTTTCTAGTCCTTCTTTGTTATTTTTTAATACTTGCGCG
>CAYMTP010000106.1:0-3896 GCA_964393435.1 uncultured Lachnobacterium sp.
TTCATATTTTTCTGGTTTTACGTCTGCAGTGTCTGCATAAAATCCACTCAGGAAAGCTGGAGTGAAGGATTTCATGCCTTTTACATCGTAAGGTGCAATTTGCTCACTGATGTTGTCGTCGAAAGAGGAGGAAGCATCATAAGAAAGTCCTTTATAATAGGCATCAAGCTCTCCTCTCAAAGCATAATGGTCGGTGTAGATATAATCTCCACGCCGTTTGGTCTTGGAGCCATTTAAAGTAAAGGCCCCCTCTTGAGTTATATAAAAAGCCCAGTATGGCATATAGATTCCTCGGAAACTATCGATGTGCTTTGGGTTCTTGAGCTCATCTGGAGCAAAGATTGCATGTTTCATCATATCAGAATAAGCATTTTTACAATCTTCCTTTGTTTTTTGAAATGGAATGATGTAGTTTGGTCGTTTTTCTTTACTAAGTCTGCTGTAAAGAATGGTGGACGCACCACAGAAACTACAGAATTCCGCTGCGGAAGTGTCAGTACTTAGGATTTCACCACCACATTGGGGGCAGGTAAAAATAGTTACATCGTACTCAGTTTGTTCAATGGCGTCTTTTTCCTTGTCTTCAAAGGCATAAGGGTCCATTTGAGTCAGACAGTGTTCACAGCTTAAGTTTTGGGTCTGGATATTAAATTTTAAATTTCCGCCACAGTTAGGACATGCAAACATAAAGACCTCCTTTTCGTTTGTATTATATTATATTTAATGATGTGTTTGTCTTATTTTTCTTCTAATTGGTTTCACAACCAAGTCATGCCAAATCGCTGGATGAAACATGATGAGAAGTGGAAATAGTTCCAAACGTCCAGCCAGCATGTTAAAGATAAATACCCATTTGGATAAATCAGTAAAGTGTCCAAAGTTTTGTGTAGGACCAATCAGGGCTAAACCTGGTCCAATATTGTTTAGGGTGGTTGTAACAGCAGTAAAGTTGGTAATAAAATCCTTTTCTTCTAATGCAATAATCAGTATAGAGAGTACAAATATTGTAAAGAAAGTGATTAGATAAATACCCACTGAGCGTACGACGCCAGAGTCGACCTCTTTTTCGTCCATGACAATCTGTTTTACAGACTTTGGATGAATATAGGAATGAAGCTCTTTTTTAATAGATTTTCCCATAATGACAAAGCGGGAAACCTTGATACCGCCGCCAGTACTTCCTGCACATGCACCGATGAACATAAGCAATACCAAAAGGGTTTTGCTAAAGCTAGGCCACAGGTCAAAGTCTGTGGTGGCGAAGCCCGTAGACGAAATGATGGAAGCTACCTGGAATGCTGCGTGGGTAATCGCTTCAAAAATGGTGTCAAACATGCTCGATATATCAATGGTAATCAAAATAATGGCAACCAAAACAATAAGTAAAAATGCACGAACCTCTTCCATTTTAAGAGCATTTTTGATCTGTCCAAATAGAATGAGATAATAAGCATTAAAGTTGATTGCGAAAAGTATCATAAAAATAGTGATAATCCATTGGGCGATTACGGAATAGGAGGCGGCACTACTATTTAATACACCAAAACCACCCGTACCAGCGGTACCGATAGAGATACATAATGCGTCAAACCAAGGCATTCTAACTAGTAAAAGAGCAATTAGTTCTATTATGGTTAATACAAAATAAATGATATAAAGAATACGTGCAGTATAGCGCATTTTTGGAACCAATTTTCCTACGGATGGACCAGGGCTTTCTGCACGCATCAGGTTCATGTTAGAACCGCCGCTTAGTGGAACGATAGCAAGCAAGAAAACCAATACGCCCATCCCGCCAATCCAATGGGTAAAGCAACGCCAAAAAAGAGAGGTGTGACTAAGGGCTTCCACGTCGCTTAAAATGCTGGCACCTGTTGTTGTAAAGCCAGAAACGGTTTCAAACATGGCATCTGTAAAGCGTGGAATTTCTCCGGTAATTACAAATGGTAATGCACCAAAGAAGCTTAAGGCTACCCAGCTAAGAACGGTTGCAATACAACCTTCTTTTAAATAAAAGACTGTGTCCTTTGCTTTTTTCAGGGTTATCAAAGAACCCAGTAAAATACATACTACTGCCATGGACAGGTAAGCAAATAACTCTTTTTCATGAAATATAATGGCAATCACACATGGAAGGAGCATAAAAAAACCTTCCAGTTTGATGATGTGGCCAAGGATATAACGAATAATCGATGTGTTCATACAAAATCTCCTAGGCTAAAATATCAGTAATATCTTGGAATCCAGTATGAGTAGTAACAATCATAACTTCATCGCCTACCTGAATGTGGTCCTGTCCAGTAGGGATAAATACACGCCCCTTACGGCTAATAAAGCATACAAGCAGATTGTCCTTTAACTGTAAATCCATAAGTGTTGTGTTCGTTACTGGCGAATCCTCTGTAACCACGAATTCGATAGCCTCTGCCTGCGAGTCAAACATATGATAAAGAACTTCAATATTACTATCTTTGGAAGCCTGTTTCGCTCTTACATAGGAAATAATGGTTTCGGAAGTGATGTATTTTGGATAAACTACACTGCCTAGATCCAAATTGTTTAATACCGTCTTAAAGGTAATACGATTTACCTTTGTGATAACCTTCGCATGAGAAACCTGTTTGGCATGAAGCGTAAGCATAATGTTTTCTTCATCAATACCGGTTAGTGGTACGAAGGATTCACAAGTTTCTAAGCCTTCCTCTCGGAGAAGGGCTTCATCTGTTCCGTCTCCATTGATAATAATAGCTTCAGGAAGCAGGGTGCTTAGTTCTTCACAGCGTTTTAAATCGCTTTCAATAATTTTTACTGCAATACCAGCACGAAGAAGCTGGTCTGCTAAATAGTAAGCGGCTTTACCGCCACCGACGATTAAGGTGTCATTGACGCGGTGCGTATCAAAGCCGGTAGCTTTAAAGAAACGGGCACAATTACGGCGGGTTCCTACAAAGGATACAATATCTCCTGCCAAGAGTTCGAAATTACCAGATGGAATATGGATTTTTCCATCACGTTCTACGGCACAAATCAGGATGTTGTGTTTGATTCGTTTTCCTAAATCTATGATTTTTAGATGGTCTAAAATATTGCCTTCTGTAATTTTAAATTTTACAATTTCTGCTTGACCATGGGCAAAGGAGTTGACCTCTAATGCACCTGGAAGGTAGAGAATACGTGCTACTTCTTTTGCCGCCTCCAATTCTGGATTAATAATGCGTGCAAGTCCGAGCTTTTCGCGTAAGTACGCGATATCTTCATTGTAGTCAGGAGTGCGAACTCGAGCAATTGCAGAGCAATCCGTTACCTGTTTAGCGATGGTACAGCAAAGGAGATTTAATTCGTCAGAGCCGGTGACGGCAATAACCAAATCTGCATCTTCAATTCCAGCTTCTTTTTGAATACTGAAGCTGGCACCATTTCCGCAAATTCCCATGACATCGTTTAAATCAGAGACCATTTGAAGTTTTTTCGAGTCTTTGTCAATGATTGTAATATCGTGGCCTTCCAGACAAAGTTGTTCTACCAGTGTACGTCCAACCTTGCCACAGCCTATAATTAAAATTTTTAAACCTTTTTGTCTGTGTTTTAAGGATTTATCAATTCCAAACATATAATCCTCCGAGTTTATGGGACACCGCTGTTCCCTCAATAAATATACTAAAATTATATCATATTTTCCCTATATTAAAAGTATGGTTTTGGATAAGCCTGTGATATAATGATTTTGTTGCTGTTGTTCTAATTGCATAAATTGTCTGAAAATAATGTAAAATATATACAAATATAATAATAAATTTTAAAATAATTCTAAATTTTTTGAAAATAAGTGTTGACATATGCAAATTGTCGTGTTATATTAAATTCAACAAAAGAACACAGCAACAGAAATTCACGAA
>CAYMTP010000107.1:0-3805 GCA_964393435.1 uncultured Lachnobacterium sp.
TTCACCGCCAACTAATCTGCAAATAATTGTCCTAAAAGACTAAGTTCCTCTTCTAGCTGGAACTTCTCATCTGTCGCCTGACACAAATATCCATTTACTGCACGGATCTTTCGTATTGCATAATCGATATCTGGATTGGAGCCATTTTTATAGGCACCAATGTTGATTAAATCCTCCGCCTCGTTATAAGTAGCGAGTACATTACGAAGCTTACCTGCCTGAGCCTTGTGTTCTTTGGTAACAATTGAACTCATAACACGGGAAATACTCTGCAACACATCAATCGCTGGATAATGATTTTTGTGAGCCAATTTTCTATCCAGCATAATATGTCCATCTAAAATACTACGAGCCGTATCAGTAATTGGCTCATTCATATCATCGCCATCTACAAGGACCGTATAAAGCCCTGTAATAGACCCTACATCCGAGGTTCCTGCTCGTTCCAAAAGTTTAGGCATTTCTGCATATACACTTGGTGGATATCCTCTGGTTACAGGTGGTTCACCAGATGCCAATCCAATCTCTCTTTGAGCCATAGAAAAACGAGTTAGAGAGTCCATCATAAGCAATACATCCTTGCCCTGATCACGAAAATATTCCGCAATCGTCGTCGCTGTCTTTGCTGCTTTATTACGAATCAAAGCAGGCTTATCTGAAGTAGCTACTACGACTACTGAACGGGCCATACCCTCTGGACCCAAATCTCGCTCGATGAACTCACGAACCTCACGACCACGCTCCCCAATCAATGCAATGACATTGATATCCGCCTTCGTATTGCGGGCAAACATACCCATAAGGGTACTCTTCCCAACACCAGAACCTGCAAAAATACCTAGTCGCTGGCCTTTTCCAACGGTAATCAAACCATCTACGGCTTTTACGCCCAAAGGAAGGATTTCATCGATAATCTTTCGACTCATAGGATCTGGCGGAAGTGCTTCAAGCGGATACGCCTGTGGCAGGTCCAAATAATCCTGCTCCATATCTGTCAAACGACCAATACCATCCAAGGTATGTCCCAAAAGTTCGAACCCTACTGGTACTTCCAATGGCTTACCTGTATTTTCTACCACACAGCCTACTCCAACACCTTCTACGCTATCAACGGGCATTAGGATTAACTTTGAATCCTGAAATCCTACTACCTCAGCCATAACGTATGTAGACATATCTTTATCGATATAAATCTTACACAAATCGTTTAATCTGGCTTTTGGTCCGAGAGACTCAACCGTTAACCCTACTACAGTGGAAACTTTTCCATAACTTTTATAAAATTGTTTATCCAATAGTTGCAAATACTTCTCTGCTTCTTTAACCACTTGTATTACCTACAAAGGGATTTGATGTCTTTTTCCAAGTTAGAAAGCACCATATCAATACCACAATTATATACACCTGTTGCGGTTTCGATGATACAATCATTTTCTTCTAAGGTCATATCATTTACTACATCAATACTGACATCATTTCCGATTTTTTCTTTGATATCTGCTACATGCGACTCGATAAACTTGTAATTATTCTCTGTCACGCGAATAATAAAATTTTTTCCGTCATTGATTCCAAGTAATGTATCTTTAATCAGATGCAGCAATATCTGTTTTTTATTATCAAACTGGACATTAAAAACCTTATGGAATACGCGAATCATCACATCCACCATATCTGCCTCTAAAACATCCAGCTTTGTCTCATACTCTGCCTGAAGCTCCTGCTTTTTTTCATCATACTCCGCTTGAAGTTTGGCTTTTCTCTCCAGAACTTCATCCTGTAATTTAGAAACACCTTCCTGATATCCCTGCTGTTTCTTCTGTTCAAACAAAAGCTCCGCTCTATGGCTGGCATCATTGGTAATCTGAGCCGCCTGTGCCTGTGCTACCGAAATAATCTCTTCCGCTTCTGCACGTGCCTGTTCTAGAATTTCTTCTGGCGTAATCTCTGGTTCCATCTGAATCTCTTCGGCATCTAAACCAGCCAGAAATCCATCGATAATCTCTTCACTGGAAGGAATAATTTCTTCCTGCTTATATCGTTCATCTGCATTAATTATGCGGGTTTCATTCCCGAGATTAATAACATACTGTTGTTTTAATAAATTAGACAACGATATCATCACCTCCACCACGGGAAATAACAATTTCTGCTGAATCCTCTAATCGACGAATAATACCAACAATCTTCTGCTGTGCTTCTTCTACGTCCTTCATACGAACTGGTCCCATGAAGTCCATATCTTCCTTGATCATAGCTGCAAGACGCTTTGAAAGGTTCTTGAAGATAACATTCTGAACCTCTTCTGTTGTACTCTTAAGTGCAAGTTCAAGATCTGCATTGTCAACCTCACGAAGCACACGCTGAATAGCTCTGTCGTCCAGAAGAAGAATATCTTCGAATACGAACATCTTCTTACGGATTTCATCTGCCAATTCTGGTTCTTCAATTTCAAGAGATTCCATAATATGTTTTTCAGTACCACGGTCAACATTGCCCAAGATACTTACGATAGAGTCTACGCCACCAACAATGGTGTAATCCTGATTTACAAGAGAAGCTAGCTTACGCTCTAATACACGTTCTACTTCCTTGATAACGTCAGGTGAGGTTCTATCCATCATCGCAATACGTTTCGCAACGTCTGCCTGTTTTTCAGGAGGCAAAGCACCTAATACAAGGGCAGACTGACCTGGTGCTAAGTACGACAAAATCATAGCAATGGTCTGTGGATGTTCATCCTGAATAAAGTTCAACAACTGGCTTGGATCTGTCTTTCGAACAAATTCGAATGGACGTACCTGAAGGGAAGCTGTCAGCTTCATAATAACACCCTGAGCAGCCTCTGAGCCAAGAGCCTTTTCCAAAAGTTCTTTTGCGTATCCAATACCACCTTCTGCAATATATTGCTGAGCAAGACAAATCTGATAGAACTCTGTCATAATATCTTCTTTTGTCTGTGGGGATACACTACGAGTGTTGGCAATCTCCAAAGTCAATTCTTCAATTTCTTCTTCTTTTAGGTGCTTAAAAATTGTAGCAGCCTTTTCTGGACCAAGTGCAATTAATAAAATCGCCGCTTTCTGAAGTCCATTATACCCTTCACTCATACTTTACTCCCAATCCTCATTGAGCCAGTTACGAAGTAATGACGCAACGGCATCTGGATTTTCATCTACGAATTTTTCAATCATAATTCTTACATCAGATTTTTCATTGTATCCGATATCTTCTAATTGTTCATGTGTCTCTGCTGTAGCCTCTAACAATGATTCTACTGAAATTTCTGGCTGAAGTTCTTCGCTCTTTGTGCTTCTTGTGCTACGGAATACTACATAGCCTAAAAGTGCAAAGATCAGCACAGCAATAATAATCTGTGCATAGTCTGTAATGCTTCTGCCTTCATCTACTTCATCGATAAATCGTGGTTCTTCATAACACATAAAAGTAATGGATTTTGCTGAAAAACCAGTTGCATTTGCAATCGCATTTACATAACTTTCATCCACTTCAACTACTCTGGTTTCGCTGTTTGCAGCCTTGAATTCTTCCCAGGTCATGTCATCCAACTGCCCCGCTGCACGAAGTTCTTCCTCATCGTATATAATATATTTCGTAGCCATAACCATAGCAGAACTATTTTCGTAAACAATATCTCCACCTGCTCCCTGTGTGGTAGTAACTGTTCTGTCATAATCATAAACGGTATCTGACTCTGAAATTTCTGTCATACCATATTCGTCATCTTCAATAACATATGTAGTATCATCATTGGAATCTGTACCAGGGGTACCACCTTCATAAC
>CAYMTP010000108.1:0-3801 GCA_964393435.1 uncultured Lachnobacterium sp.
CTTCTTCTGCACTAAGAAGTGGTACTTTACCAATTTCTTTTAAGTACATACGAACAGGGTCTTCGACGCTTACACCGTCTGGTACAGAAAGGTCGATTTTTTCAACTTCTACATCATCTTCTTCGGTTAAGATGATTTCATCATCATCGTCATCATCGCTGATTCTTAAAACGTCTATTCCGTTGTGATCCAGATAATCGAGTACAAGCTCCATTTTTTCAACTTCCAAAGGCATGTCCTTGAAGAAGTCACTGATTTCCTGGTATTCCAAGATGTTTTTCTTCTTTTTACCAAGTGCGAGAAGCTCAATCAGTTTTTCCTGGAACTTCTGTTTCATTTCTTCTGTTTCTACTACTGGTGTTTCGTTTTTCTTTGCCATTTTTGTTTCATCCTCTCAGGTTATTTACTATTTTGTCCTTAATTAATGGAAATATGCAGTTTTTCCAACTGTTGCAGTTCCTTGCGCTCCTTTATAAATTGCATCATTGCATTGATATCTGTTGGATTTGCATGTGCTTCCCTATAATTAATACTGTTTTGCTTCACGCGGATAATGGTTTCCTTTAATGCCTTTTCCTTTTCGTTTTGGGTTTCTACTTCATGGATACGGGCATTGAAAAGGCCTGCCACTTCCTTTTGTTCTTCTTCGTCCTCGAACATACTGATGATTTTCGCTGGATTAACAGCACCCTCGGTCTTAAATTGCTCGAATAACGTAGCGGCTACTTTGTGGTACAGCTCTTCCGTAAAATCATCTGGTGAAATCAGACTGGAAACCTTACCAAAAAGTCTGGTATCTTCAATGAGCCATGTAAGGAGCAGCTTCTGAGACTGCTTCATTCCGTCTTCTTTTTTCTTATTCTCATGGATACCACTTTTCAACTGGGTTGGCTTGTTCACAACACCGCCCTTCATAGCGAGGTTGTTTACCAGTTTCCGCAAGTCGTCAAAACTGATATTGTACTTTCCTGCAACAGCTTCTATGTAGTTGTTTCGTTCCAATTCCTCGGAGAAACCTAGAAGCTTCTTTGCAATTTCATTATAAAATGCAGTCTTAGATTCTGGGTCCTTCATATCATAATCCTTTTGCATAATGCGGATTTCAAACATAAATGAATTCTCCGCATTGTCAATACGCTTCTGATATTCCTCTGCTCCCATTGCCTTGATGAATTCATCTGGGTCCTTATAAGGCTGCATATTAATAATCTTAGTCACGATTCCGACTTCCTTCAAAATCGGAATAGCACGAAGTGCCGCTTTTACACCAGCACCATCGCTATCGTAGGTTAGATATACTTCCTTAGTGTAACGCTTGAGCAGATTGGCATGTCCACTCGTCAGTGCCGTTCCTAAAGAAGCGACTGCATTGTCAAAGCCCGCCTGATGCAGAGCGATAACATCCATATATCCTTCACACAAAAGCAACTGATCTTTTCTCGTGCTTCTTGCTATATTTAATCCGTAAAGGTTACGGCTTTTATCAAATATCTTGGTTTCTGGAGAGTTTAGATACTTTGGCTCTCCATCTCCCATGACACGTCCACCAAACCCGATAACATGGTTGTGTACGTCCATAATTGGAAACATGGCACGATTCCAAAACTTATCGTGCCCTCCTTTCACCTCATCATAGGTGATAAGACCAGATTCCTTTAGTATCTCATCCTTATATCCTTTGCTTTTAAGATATCGATACAAGTCATCACTATACTGGTCGGAATAGCCCAAACCGAACTTCTGCATGGTTTCGTCGGACAATTCTCTATTTTTAAAATAGTTATAGGCTTTTTGACCTCTTGGGTTACGAAGCAAGCTATAAAAATACTTTGCTGCTTCCTTGTTGATTTCCAAAAGCAATGCTCGCTTATCCGCTTCTTTTTTCTGTGCAGCGGACATTTCCTGTTTAGGAAGCTCCACACCCACCTTATCCGCTAATGTCTGCATCGCCTCACCAAAGGTGAAGTTTTCATACTGCATGAGGAATGTAAATACATTTCCTCCTGCACCGCAGCCGAAGCAGTAGTACATCTGCTTATGTGGGCTTACGGAAAACGAACCCGTCTTTTCATTATGGAATGGGCATAGCCCGAAATATGTATTTCCTTTTTTTTGAAGGCGCACATAGCCGCCGACTACATCGACAATGTCATTTCGCGAACGCACTTCTTCAATTAGCTCATCTGAATAAAATGGCATACGCCCTCCTTCTATTACTTGGCGATTACGCCATAGTTGCGTGCTCATACGAGGCACTTGTGGTGGTTTTACACCAATTATATTTATTGTTTCTGTGTGTATGTAATTAAATTTTTGAAACATTCTTTATAAAATACTAGAATTTTCAAAATCTCAAACGCAGCTTAAATTTTGTGTCTTACAACCGCTTCGACTATCCGCGAAAGTATGTTCGTGTATCAGAAACATACTCATATTTTCGCGGATTGCTCGAACGTTTGGAAGACATAAAAAATCAAGAAAGCTGCGTTGAGATTTTATAAAAATTCAGTATTTTATAAAGGTGCAAAAAATTTAATTAC
The DNA here is from genome assembly GCA_964393435.1 of uncultured Lachnobacterium sp. Lineage (GTDB taxonomy): Bacteria > Bacillota > Clostridia > Lachnospirales > Lachnospiraceae > Roseburia. The sequence continues at coordinate 2,541 of CAYMTP010000108.1, forward strand.
ATACACACAGAAATAAAAAATGTACTTTTATAAAACCACCACAAGTGCCTCGTATGAGCACACAACCATGGCGTAATCGCCTAAATTTAAAAGCCGTCTACCTGCCAAGCCTCTGGCAAATAGAACTCTGTAAATCGATTGATTGCAAACTGGTCTGTCATGCCTGAAATAAAATCACACATCACACGACCTACTGCTTCGCCCTCATCTATCATTTTCAAGAACTTCGGTGGTAATAGTTCCACATGTTCCATATAGTAGCTATAAAGCTGTCGAAGCATAATTTCCACCTTAACCTCTTCACTTTTGGCTACTGGATTTTTATATAAATTGGCAAACATAAATCCGCGAAGTTCCTTAAGTGCTCCTGCACATTCGTCAGACATAACAATATCATTCTTTCCCTTACTGTTTATAATAATGTCATGAATCAAACAATCCAGTCGACTTCTGGTATCATATCCCAGCACTTTGCGGATTTCCAATGGAATATCCTCTTCGCAGAGAATCTGTGCACGAATTGCATCGTCAAAATCCGAGTTTACATAGGCAATCTTATCTGAAAGACGTACGATTTTCCCTTCCAATGTATGTGGCATTGTGCCTGTCTGATGATTCAAAATCCCATCACGCACTTCCCAGGTTAGGTTCAATCCTTCCCCGTCTTTTTCTAATTTTTCTACAATACGCACGCTCTGTTCGTTATGCTTGAAACCGCCTTCATAAACCTCATTCAACAGACGCTCTCCCGCATGTCCGAAAGGTGTGTGTCCCAAATCATGGCCCAAAGCAATGGCTTCTACTAAATCTTCATTCAACCTCAACGCCTTTGCAATGGTTCTGGCATTCTGAGACACCTCAAGAGTATGTGACAATCGGGTACGATAATGGTCTCCCTTTGGAGTCAAAAATACCTGTGTTTTATTTTTTAAACGTCGAAATGCTTTACTATGTAAAATACGGTCTCTATCTCTCTGGAACACTGGGCGAATGTCGCATTCTGGTTCCTCTCTGTCACGTCCTCTGCTACTTGCACTTAGGCATGCATAGGGACTAAGGGTTTCCTTTTCCATTTCTTGAATTTGTTCACGTATTGTCATGTTAATCTCCTTTTTAACAGACCAAAGAACAGCCTACATAATAATAATTCTGCGTTTCTTTCCGATTTCCTTTTTTATTTTCGATTTTTCTACAAAAATTTCAAGTTTATCATTTGCCAAACTAAATGCAACACCCCTGCTTTTCTTGCTTTACATTTACT
>CAYMTP010000109.1:0-3703 GCA_964393435.1 uncultured Lachnobacterium sp.
AAGGAAACCTGGATGCTATGAAAACTGGCATGGAAAATCAGGTGAAGATAAAGGATAACCAGCATGTCATCGTAGGCGGACTTATTGCTGAGAAAAAGGTTACCTTTACTCGTAATAATAAAGCCATGGCATATATCACCATTGAAGATTTGACGGGCACTGTAGAGGTAATCATTTTTCCACGTGACTATGAGAAGTACCAGCGTTATTTGAATGCTGACGAAAAGGTATTCGTAGTAGGACACGCATCCGTAGAAGATGATAAGGATGGCAAGATTATCTGCGAACGTATCGTTCCATTTGATGAAACTGGTTGTGATTTGTGGTTCCAGTTTGCTACTATGGAAGAGTACAAGGAAAAAGAGAAAGTCTTGATGGATATTTTACGCGATTCTGACGGAAATGATGAAGTTGTAATTTATGTTGCAAATCCAAAAGCAATTAAGAGATTAGGAAAAAATCAGACAGTTTGCGTAAATGAAGAACTACTACAAATACTGGTGAATTTCCTTGGTGAGAAAAACGTAAAAGTTGTAGAAAAGAGCATTGAAAACTGAGTATAAAGAGTTTACAATGAATTAGAATTGTTGGAAAACAATATGTGGGAAAATAGGAGGCAGGAAATATGTCTAGTCAAGTGGAAACAATAGGTGTTTTAACGAGTGGAGGAGATTCCCCTGGTATGAATGCTGCTATGCGTGCGGTAGTTCGTGAGGCTCTTTTCAAGGGCAAAAAAGTAAAAGGTATTTCAAGAGGTTTTGCAGGTCTTTTGAACGAAGATATATTTGATATGAATGCATCCGATGTTTCAGAAACAATTGCTCGTGGTGGTACGAAATTGCAGACTGCTCGCTGTACAGAGTTCATCGACCCAGATGTTCAGAAAATGGCGGCAGAAATTTGCAAAAAACACGGCATTGATGCACTTGTTGTCATTGGTGGGGATGGTTCCTTCCGTGGTGCACAAGCAATAGCAAAGTATGGCATCAACACCGTTGGAGTGCCAGGAACTATTGACTTGGATATTGCATGTACCGATTATACAATTGGTTTTGATACTGCCATTAATACTGCGATGGAGGCAATCGACAAAATTCGTGATACTTCCAAATCACATGATAGATGTACCATTATTGAAGTAATGGGACGTCATGCGGGCTATATTGCGTTGTGGTGTGGTATCGCTTGTGGTGCAGAGGATATTCTGTTACCAGAGAAGTACAATCACAATGAGCAGGAAATCATTAATCATGTAATTGAAACCCGTAAAAAAGGAAAACAGCATCATATTATCATCAATGCAGAAGGTATCGGACATTCTGCATCTATGGCGAAGCGAATTGAGGCTGCCACAGGTATGGAAACCCGTGCATCTATCTTAGGTTATATGCAACGTGGTGGAACACCTACCTGTAAGGACCGTGTATATGCTTCCGTTATGGGAGCGATGGCTGTGGATCTTCTGTGCGAGGGAAAGTCAAATCGTATCGTTGCCTATAAGAATGGAGAATTCTGTGATTTCGATATTGATGAAGCACTTGCGATGAAGAAGGAAATTCCGGATTATATGCATTATATTTCTAAGAGTCTTGTTTAAATTATACGTGCTCTGTATTTTATTTACAAATTGAAAAATACAGAGCACTTACATTTTATAAATTCTTAGAAATAATCAGATATGAGTCAGGATTGAGGGGTGTCTATACAGATAGAATATGATCAGTGAGGAGAAATTAATATGATTACCAGCACAAGTAATCAACAGATGAAAAATATAAGTTTATTGCTGAAAAAATCGAAAGAGAGAAAATCGACAAAGACTTTCGTAGTGGAAGGCCCTAGAATGGTAGTAGAAGCACCAGTTGAGAGTTTGAAAGCGGTGTATGTAGCGGAAAGCTATGAAAATAATCCAGAAAACAAAGACCTTCTCATCAGTTTAAAGAATAAATGTGATCAGGCACATGCTGTCTACGAAGTGGTAGCGGACAACGTATTTAAGAACGTGTCTGATACCCAGACCCCACAGGGAATTATGGCAGTTGTGGCTATGCCAGAGTATAGCTTGGGGCAACTTGTGGATGGAGACAGGGCCCACCTTTTGATTTTGGAAAGCATTCAGGATCCAGGAAATCTAGGTACTATGGTGCGTACAGGCGAAGGGGCTGGAGTGACGGGGATTATCATGAATAAGACTACAGTGGATTTGTTTAATCCAAAGACCATTCGTTCCACCATGGGCAGTATTTATCGTGTGCCATTTTATGTAACAGATGATTTGCCTGGTACAATGACTGTATTAAAAGAAAAAGGAATCTCCCTTTATGCGGCACATTTAAAGGGTGAGAACTCTTATGATGAAGAGGATTACACCAAAGCTTGTGGTTTTTTGATTGGAAATGAAGGCAATGGTTTGTCGAATGAAATTGCAGACCTTGCAAATACTTACATTAAGATTCCAATGGAAGGTAAGGTGGAATCCTTGAACGCAGCGATTTCTGCAACCCTCCTTATGTATGAGGCAAATCGCCAGCGGCGTAAAAAATAGATGAAATAAGGATGAAAAAGGATTATGAGAATTTGGGTCAAAGTATTTGATGATAATGCCCATATGTTAAATTCAGAAACCATCGAGGATTACAGTGACGAAACCAGAACACATAAGGTTTTTAATGCTTTGCAGGAAGCATGTAATCGATTAGATTTGGGCAAACCAATCTGGCTGGACTCTAATATTGCAGAGTTTAAGCGTCTGGCAAAAACCAGGTTTTATCAGGATAATTTTGTGGAAGAAATTGAGTTTGAGTTTTTAGAATTGCATGTGATTGAAGAGGATTAAAGCAGTAGTTAAGATTGCTTAAATTTTTATGAATTAACTGTGAAAACAGCCACAAAAGGAAAAAATATGATATACTAGGTGTGTATGGAAGGTATGCATAGATAAGTTATGCAAAAAGGTAAACCTGGGGAGGTTTTTAGATGGATACATCTTTAATTTTTAATGAAGACGTGGAGAGTTGGGAAACACTGATGTTTTTATACAACTCTGCTTTGAAAGAAGTAACCACGAAGCTTGAGATTTTGAACGATGAGTTCAAACATGTACACAAATATAATCCGATTGAATATATTAAGTCACGTATTAAGACACCAGAAAGTATCGTCAAGAAACTGAAACGCCATAGCTTAGATATCAATGTTGACAATATGATTAATTATATCAATGATATCGCAGGTGTACGTATTGTCTGCTCCTTTACATCGGATATTTACAAGATTGCCGAGATGATTGGAAAGCAGAATGATTTGACGGTTGTTTCAGTAAAGGATTATATCCGCAATCCAAAACCAAGTGGATATCAGAGCTTTCATATGTTGGTATCTGTACCAATTTTTATTGGAGAAAAGGTAGTAGATACGAAGGTGGAAGTTCAGATTCGTACGATTGGCATGGATTTCTGGGCGAGTCTGGAGCACAAGATTTATTATAAGTTTGAAGGACATGCACCAGCTCATATCAGCCGTGAACTTCGTGACTGTGCTACGATTGTATCTATGATGGATGCGAAAATGCTACAGCTTAACGAAGAGATTATGAAGGCAAAAAAAGAACAGGAAGAAGAGAAAATCAGTTAGATGAATATCATTAATGTTGAAAATATTACAAAGGTATATACAGAAAGGGAGCTTTTTTCAAAAGCTTCCT
>CAYMTP010000110.1:0-3590 GCA_964393435.1 uncultured Lachnobacterium sp.
ACCGCAAGATTTATAATGGTATGATTAAGACTTATTTTTATCAGTTTATGGGGCCAAAACCACCTAAGAAGGAGAAATAAATGAAATACTCAAAGAGATATATTGTACTATCCATAATTTTATTTATGGTCTTTTTGTTTAAATTTCATATTTTAGAGTTAGATGATGCAGCCATAGGCGTGTTCCGTGGCGGTGAACTGAAAGAGGAAGTATGGTATCCTTTGGTTGCAAATGAAGTAAATGGCAAGGAACTTACTTTGATGATTGACAACAGATTATACAGCAGTAAAAAGTATGATTTTTATATGGATGATAACCGAAATATTATGGTTCCAGTTGCCATTTTAAGAGATGTCATGGATTGTAGTGCTCATTTGTATGAGGATAGTAAACTTTTGGTGGAAAAGCACAATATGAATGTGCTTCTTACCTTGGAGCAAAAGGAAGCCTTAAGTACAGGAGAAACTTATGTGGTGTCTTCCCCTCTCACAGAGATTAATGGGAATTATTATGTGAGTCTAACCGATTTGTCTAAGATGCTGGGATATAGCTATTCCTTTAGTTTTGAGGAGAATACCTTGATTGCAGCAGATACTTCGGAAAATATAAGTAGTCTTCCTACAAGCTATGACTTGAGAAATAGATATCGTATTTCTGCGATTCGAAATCAGGGACGCTATGGTACATGTTGGGCATTTGGTGCATTGACGGCGATGGAGTCAGCACTGCTTCCAGAAGCTTCTTATATGTTTTCTGTGGACCATATGAGTATGAGCAACTCCTTTAATGTGACCCAGTATGATGGTGGCGAGTATACCATGGGTATGGCATATTTGGCAGCATGGCAGGGACCAGTTTATGAAGCAGATGACCCATATGGAGACGGAGAGACGAATAGTGATTTAGAAGCAGTAAAACACGTACAGGAGATGCGAATTATTGCGTCCAAGGATATTGCTGCGATTAAAGAGGCTGTGTTTAAATATGGCGGCGTACAGACATCACTTTATAGCAGCTTAAAAAATGCTTCCAGCTCTTCGAAATATTACAATCGAAATACGAATTCTTATTGTTATATTGGTACTACAAAGCCAAATCATGAGGTAGTTATTATCGGCTGGGATGACAACTATTCCAAGGATAATTTTTCCATTCCACTAGAAGGCGATGGTGCATTTATCTGCCAGAACAGTTGGGGTGAGAGCTTCGGTGATAACGGCGTATTTTACGTTTCCTACTATGATACTAACATTGGCACGCACAATGTGGTTTACACACGAATTGATGAAGTGGATAATTATGACAATATTTATCAGAGCGATTTGTGTGGTTGGGTTGGCAAAATGGGTTATGAGAAAGAATCCATGTATGGTGCAAATGTGTTTACCGCAGAAAAGGATGAAAATGTAGTAGCAGCAGCATTTTATGCAACGGCACCAGATACTGAATATAAGGTATATGTAGTAGAAAAGTTTGTGAATGAAGCGTCTTTTGAGGATAGAATACTGGTGGCAGAAGGTACGCTGGAAGATGCAGGATATTACACCATAGATTTTGAACAGGAAATTCCTGTAAAGGCGGGACAGAAGTACGCGGTGGTACTATATGTGTACACTCCAGGTGCAACACATCCTATGGCGATTGAATATGATTCAGGGGATAAATTCCTAGATAACATCATTTTAGATGATGGAGAAGGTTATATCAGCTATACAGGAAATCAATTTATAAATGTAAAGGAAAAACAGGATTGTAATCTTTGTATTAAGGCATTTACAAACGATAGATAAGCATGGAAAAAATAATACTAAAGTGGATGACGTGGTGCTTTGGCGTTTTAACGGTGGTAATGTGTGCTGCTTTGTATTTTATGCCAGCAATAAAAGAGGGTATCGTAGCGGCTGCAGAAACCGTACCAGAGGTAATCCAGAATGGTTCCTCGGTTAAAATAGAAGACCCCGTCGTTGTGCAAGAGGGAAAATTGAATATAGAATTACCTAATGGCATAAATGGAGAAGATGTGCAGATTTCCAATGATTATGTCAATCGTACGGTATATGTTCGTTTTGCAGAAGGTGTGGATAATTATTCAGATAACTATATGGTGCGAGGAAGCAGCGATAATATCGAAAATCTTTCCTACTACAAAGAAGGGGAAGAGGGTGTGTTGGAGATTACTTTGGACAAGGCTTGTGAGTACTTTTATTCCTATCAAGATGGATTCTTGTGTTTGGAGTTTAAGGATTTGCACGAAATATATGATAAAATCGTTGTAATCGATGCAGGACATGGTGGAACGCAGCCCGGTGCTGTGAAAAAGGACGTTTACGAGAAACACTTAAATCTGGAAATCGTTTTGAAATTGAAAGAGCTTTTGGACGAGGTGGATGAGGAGAAATTGAAGGTTTTCTACACCAGATTAGAGGATGTAAATCCATCTTTAATGGAACGAGCGGATATGGCAAATAACCTGCAGGCAGATTTGTTTATTAGTGTACACAATAATTCTACTGGCGACGGCAAATTCAGCAGCGTAAACGGAACTATGGTTTTGTATAGTCCAGACGAAAGTAATGAAAGTAAGCGTTTGGCACAGATTTGTTTGGAAAACGTGAATGCAAGTACAGGAAGCAAAAACCTTGGACTGGTGGAGGCGGATGATATTTACATTGTAAGAACCAGTGAAGTACCAGTGGCACTTATTGAAGTGGGGTACATGACCAATACAAAAGAGTTAAACGACCTCTGTGACCCAGCGTATCAAGAAAAGGTCGCACAGGGTATTTATAACGCGATTATGCAGGCGTTTGAGGAAGGGTTCTAAAGGATGAGACAGATTATTTTTGCAACAGGAAATAAAGACAAAATGAGAGAAATCCGTGAGATTATGGCGGATGTAGATGTCGAAGTACTTTCGATGAAAGAAGCAGGCATTGTAGTGGATGTGGTAGAAGATGGTGAGACCTTCGAGGAAAATTCGCTGATTAAGGCAAATGCTATTGCAGAGCATACAGATGCAATAGTATTAGCAGATGATTCCGGATTGGAAATTGACTATTTAGATAAAGCACCAGGTGTGTATTCTGCCCGTTTTATGGGAGAAGATACATCCTATGATATCAAGAATCAGGCATTAATTGACAAATTAGATGGTGTTCCAAAAGAAAAGCGTACCGCTCGTTTTGTGTGTGCAATCGGAGCTGTGTTGCCAAATAAAGAAACATTAGTTGTGAGAGAAACGATGGAGGGCTATATCGGTTATCGTATAGAGGGCGAAAATGGTTTTGGCTATGATCCAATCTTCTTTTTGGATGAATTTGGTTGTTCTTCTGCGGCGCTTTCCAGAGAACAAAAGAACGAAATTAGTCATCGAGGCAAGGCTTTAAGAGCAATGAAAGATATTTTGATAAACTGCGGAGCCCTGTAAAATCATGGGCTCCGAGATTTTTTAAAAAAAGTTGAAAAAAATTCATTTTTTTTGTTGACAATAGGTGTATGCTATGATATTATAAATTTCGCGTCAGGGAAATGACGAAAATAAAATATCCTTCGGGGTGTGGCTCAGCTTGGCTAGAGCGCCTGGTTTGGGA
>CAYMTP010000111.1:0-3493 GCA_964393435.1 uncultured Lachnobacterium sp.
CAATGTATCGTCGAGTCGTTTCATCATCTCTAAAAGAAGCATCATAGGCATACACTTCTTCATCATCAAAATTCAACTCACCTGCTCGAAGTGTTCCACCATATCGAATGTAATCATCCACATCTTTAATTCCAAGCAAACGACTGTACTCCCGAAATGAAATAAATGTTGTATGAATCATGCGGGCACGATCATAAAGATCATTATAATTTGCAATCCAAAAGCCAAGAGAATCCGTTCCTGATAGAACAATCTTCATCCCCTGCATCGCATATACATCGGAAAACAAAGCTGCCGAATCAATAAAATCCTGCATCAATGTCGCTTCATCAATAAATACATACTTATATCCTAGCGCATTTAATTTCTTCATATCTTGATTCAATATTGCTAACGTATCTGAACCTAGTACCTTAATATAAGCAGTCCGTCTTAGTTCCTCTGGGTTCATATCTGCAAGTGCTTGAAACAGCATCGTTGTTTTCCCAGTTCGCCTTAACCCATAAAGCAAGCAAACACGTCCATCTGCTTTCTGTCGCAAGAAACTCTGCAATTCAGCCTGCAATTGCTTTCTTAGCTCTATTGAATTTTCATAATATTCTAATTCTGCTGCTTTAATATACTTACTTTTTACCTTCTTATCTTCCTTCCATTGAAGATAATATCTCTTTTTTCCATAAATCGTCTTCGTAGAAATATATCCTTGTGGCAAGGCTGCAATCTGTCTCTTTATATTTTCGATTTCTTCCATGTAAATATCTTCTCTCATCTTGCATACCTCCTTTACAAAATTATAACCTACCACAACCTACTTTTTAATATCATTTAGTAGGTTATGGTAGGTTAATTATTTCTACTTCATAATTATGTTATCTTTAAATGCAGCTACTACAGCTCGTGTTAATACACTCTTAAAACAATGACCTATGTCTTATCTTACATTGTGGACTTGGAGACATCGCAGAATTTGTTTCCGAAGATGAATCATAGTTTATTTTGCATACATTCTAAAGCAACTAAAAAGGTGTACCATCATTTTCTTATAAAAATGATGATACACCTTTTCTCTTTTGTATTAACCTATTCAATTTTCTTCCTATGCCACAGTAGCCTCAATATACGCTTCAATCAAAGCATCCATTTTCTGACTCACCGCACAATAATTTTCATATTTTTCTGTAAGAACGAGCTGATTTAACTCTTCTCTTGTTTCTTCAATTACTTTTTTCATCTCATCTATTGCATTCATTTATTTATCCTCTGCCAAACGTGATTTTCTTCGTCCCAATACAATCCAAATAGCTGAACCAACCACCATCAGTGCTGCGACTACCATAGAAACTGGAACTTCTAGGATAGGTAATATAAGCTGGTCAGTTCGAAGTGATTCAATCCAAAAGCGGCCTACACCATATCCAAATAAATATAGTAGAAACACTTCTCCGTTGAACTTGCGATGTTTCCAGTAGATTAACAAAATAATCAACAAAGCAAAGTTCCACAAGGATTCATAAAGAAACGTTGGATGTACCTGAATATAGGTAATTCCGTCAATAACCTCTGCATGTTCCCACAGCTCCGCTGTGATTTCATTCTGTCTTACCGCAGAAACTGGAAGCTGCATCGCCAACAGATTGTCTGTGTAGCCACCGAAAGCTTCTCTATTGAAGAAATTGCCCCATCTTCCCACACACTGACCAAGAATAAGAGCTGGACCTCCTGTATCTGCGACCAGACCAAATGGTAATTTCTTTATCCTTGTTAGAATATAAACTGTGATTATTGCAGTAATGACTGCACCATAGATTCCCAATCCACCTTCGCGGATATTTAAAATACGTGTCAAATCCTGTGAGTAATAATCCCAGTTAAAAATTACATAATACAATCTGGCACCAATAACAGAAAAGATAATAGCATACAACGCCATATCATAATAGTCGTCAGTATTCTGACCTGATAGTTTAGCAATGGCAGCTGCTAATAACACGCCTCCTATCATGCCACATGCGATTACAATACCATAATAGGCTATCTCGAAATCACCTATCGAAATCGTCTTACCTACATGCTCGAGATAAATATGTAAGTTTGGGAAATTAATATTATAATCCAAAATTCTGTTCTCCTCTCCTTTGGTTCTTCTACATTTTACGATATGAATTCCCAAAAATCAACCTTTCTAGAAGGAAAGTAATCGACACTATTCGACATACAAACTTTACGCTCTATGCAGGTATGTCGAATAATGTCTATTTAAGAAGAAAACTACTTACACTGGAAGGTGCCACACTCAGTTTCACCAGAGGTTACCGCCTTGACACCAGCGATTTGAATGTGTTCTGCGGTACACTTTTTATTTTCGTTGTACACACAGGTCACTGCATTACATGCGATATTGGTTTCTTTCTTAGGACCTTTGCCATCCAAATTTGTCATCGTATTAGTTCCTCTAGGATAAAAACTTTCACACACTGTTTCGGATGGCTTAATCGCTTCCATTCCACCTACTGTGATATTTTCTCTTTTACATAGCTTATTTTCATTATAAGAACAATTTACTACCGAACAATCAAGTTTAGTCATAATTCTACCTCCTATTTTTTCATTTCTCTTTTAGTATGATTTAATTGCTGAAAAATATACTGGAATGTTACTTATGTTTCTCATACAATTGGAAATAATAAAAAAATATAACTATTGACAAACCATAACGAAAAAGGCATTATTAATTGTATGCAATCTAACAACAAACATAGGAAATTATCATGATCAATTTTGAAACAATAACACTAGAACAAAAAGATTTATATAACAAATATCTTCACGATGGCAAGGAACGCGGTTGTGAATATTCTTTCACCAATTTATTTATGTGGGGAATTCAAAAAGCTACTATCCTTCACGACCACATTGTACTTTTTTCGGAATTTGATAATCGCTGTTTTTATCCTTTCCCTATCGGAACTGGTGATAAGAAAGCTGTTTTAGATGCTATTTTTGCAGATGCCAAAGAACGAGGCGTTTGTAGTTGCTTAACTGGATTAAATGAAGAGGCAAAGAGCACCTTAGAAACACTTTATCCTAACGCATTTTATTTTCATGCAGACCGCAGCGGTTATGATTATGTATATAACATTAATGACTTAGCCGATTTAAAGGGTAGAAAACTGCATCGCAAACGCAATCATTTAAAACATTTCAAAAAAAATCATCCAGACTATCTGGTAGAACCAATTACAGATTCTAACCTTTCCGAAGTAAGAGCATTTATCGATTCCTGGTATGAAAACAAATTGCAGGATAATCCAGACAATGACTATCGCAATGAGCAGGCGGCTTTAGCAAAGGCGCTCTCTCATTTTAATGAATTAGGTATGGAGGGGCTTGTATTAAAAGAAAATGGCGAGGTCTTAGGTTTTACCATGGGCAGTCAAATGTCTCACAACACGTATGATGTACATTACGAAAAAGCCCGTGGCGATATCGATGG
>CAYMTP010000112.1:0-3456 GCA_964393435.1 uncultured Lachnobacterium sp.
AACGGTGTCGGCCGGACCGGATTAGGGTCACTCTGAGGTGGTCTTCGGCTGCTTCCTGCTAAGATACTCACACCAAACTGCATCTCTCTCTGGAACATTTCACAACGTACTCTTCTCATCAACGTTTTGTATTTTAATTTCTTAAATATTTTAGTACGTTTTTCTTAATTTGTAAAGTAGGAATTTACTCCACTACTCTAACCTCAGTTATATTGTAGTACCGAAAAACTTCTATCGCACTCTCATTTATCTCTTCTCCACAGGCAACCACAGGAATAGCAGGTGGACAGGAAACATTTTCACAGGCAAGTACTTTTCCCAGACTTTTGTCAATGGAAACAACTGTCGATTTTGAAAATGCAGCCTCTCTTGCACTCATAGCCAGCTTGGTTTTTTGAAGTATTGGAGCAAATGTATTTATAGAAGGGCGTGGTTTCAATTGGATAAGCACATCCTCTAAAGCAGAATAACTGTTATCATCAATTTCTGGTGTAAACATCATCACAACAAAATCATCATCTGCAAATTCACAAACTATATTGTTATCCAAAAGGTATTTCGCAAGTGCAGTTCCAGTATAACCATAGTATTTCGGTGCTATAGTTACCTTTAATTCATCATTGCCAACCAGCGTAAAACCATGCTTCATAAGGTTTTCTTTTAAAATAGAAATACTATTTACACAGATACGTAATTTTTCTTTATAGCCATCGTCCAAATATGCATTGGCTTTATCTAAAGACTGCAAAACCAGATAAGAAGGACTTGTTGAAGCAAACAAAGCCATCGCTCTTTGGGCATTTTCTCCGAACACAACTGGAGCATCCTTACTAATATGAAGATAACCTCCCCCAGTTAAAACCGGAAGAGTTTTATGTGCGGAATCACAACACATATCCGCCCCTAACGAAATCGGATGCCGGGATTCCGGCAAAAAACTCAAATAAGCACCATGGGCATTATCGCAAATAAGATAAACTCCATGTTGGTGGCAAATCTCTGCCAAGCCTTGAATATCTGCAACATTTCCAAGATAATCTGGACTGGTTACATAAAATGCCACTGGCTTTTTTTCCATACTTCCCAGTTTTTTTTCAAGGTCTTCTGGTGTCACAATGCATGAAATGATGCTTGCATTATCTTGCTCGGAATACATCCACTCAATTTGGAAATCTAAAAGTGCTGCCGCACTCATAAAAGATTTGTGAACATTACGTGCTGCTAAAATTGTTTTTGAAACATCACTTGAAAGCAAAACCAGATATAGCATTGCCTTAATGGAAAGAGAGGAGCCTTCGCAGGAATAAATCGTTTTTCCTGCACCAAACAGCGTAGCCGCATTTTTTTGGCTTTCTTCAATAATACCATGTGCATCGTAAAGCACATCGGCTCCTTCTATTTCGGTAATGTCATAGGCTTCCATTCCGAGAAGATATTTCCCCTTATGCCCTGGCATATGTAAACGCAAGGTGTTTTTTTCTTTGTATTCTTTGACAAAATCAAAAATCGGAGTTTTCATTATTCTTCATCCAATGTTTTTGCAACTTCAATCATAATTGCACATTCCATTCTTTTTTTGAAAAGTTCACATCCATATTTGTAAACACCATTTATGCTGCCTGTTGCGTGATAAGCATTGGCTGCACATCCTCCAGAGCAATACAGTTTTGCCCAACAGTTGTCACACTCTGGGCGTGTATATACATTACAGGAAGCAAACTCATCCTGAATTTTTGTATTGGTAACACCGTTATAAATATCACCCAATTTGTACTTTTCATCTCCCACAAATTGATGACATGGATATAAATCTCCCCAAGGAGTAACAGCCATATATTCCGTGCCAGAGCCACAACCTGAAATTCGTTTATAAACGCATGGACCACCTTTTATGTCTATCATATAATGATAGAATGTAAATGGTTTTCCTTCCTTCTGTTTTTCGAGCATAAGCTCCGCTAATTTTTCATACTGGTCAAGAATAATTGGTAAATCCTCTTCTGTAAGCGAAGAAGGTTCCCCATCAGGACCTACAACTGGCTCCATACTAAGCTCTGTAAAGCCTAAATCCAGCATAGTTTTGATATCTTCTAAGAAATCTGGGTTGGCATGGGTAAATGTGCCACGCATATAATAATTTTTACCACCGCGAGCTTCCACAAACTTTTGAAACTTAGGTACAATCTGCTCCCATGAACCTTTTCCAGCATAGTCAACACGATACTTGTCATGTACTTCTTTTCTACCATCTAGGCTGAGAACTACATTGTGACACTCGCGATTTGCAAAATCGATTACATCGTCATCCACTAACATACCATTTGTGGTAAGCGTAAAGCGGAAATTTTTTCCTGCTTCTTTTTCGATACTTCGAGCGTATTTTACAAGATCCTTTACTACTTGGAAATTCATTAATGGCTCGCCACCAAAAAAGTCAACTTCTAAATTTCTTCTGCCTTTTGAATTTGCAACTAGAAAATCCAAAGCCTGTTTACCGACTTCATAGCTCATCACGGCACGATCACCATGATATTTTCCCTGACTTGCAAAACAATAAGAACAGTTCAAATTACATGTGTGAGCCACATGAAGACAAAGTGCCTTCACCACTCCTACACTTTTCGCCTTAAGGTCTCCCGCCATATCTCTAAAGCTATCCGGAGTGAACAGTCTACCTTCTGCTTTTAATTCCTCTATCTGCTCGAAGCATTGCTCAATTGCTTCTTCCGTAACCTCTGTGTCATCCGAATATTTATCCAAAACAAAAGCTTTTATCTCTTCCTTGGACTTGCTTTCATACATCTCAATAATATCAAAAGTAGCGTCATCTACAACATGAATTGACCCTGAATAAACATCAATTACGATATTGAGTCCGCCAAGTTTATAAGAATGAATCATATCTTGATTTCTCCGTAAAATAAAATAGTTTTTCATTAAAAATGCCGCCATACCGGCGGCACTTACATTTTAGTTATTTTTTTCACACTGCTGATTTGCGATACCACAACTTGTTTTGCAAGCTGACTGACAAGATGTCTGGCATTCACCACAACCACCATTTTTTGCGCTTTCGCAAAGGTTCTTTGTATCTAAAGTTTTGATAGGTTTCATACTATTTTCCTCCAAAAAGTTTTTCTATATTTAATCATAAATACATAGAAAAGTCAAGACTTTTGGAGATTTTTAAGGTGAAACGCAAGGTTTTATTTCATAAAAAGTCGCTAGGTAAACCTAGCGACCTGTTCTACGAATAAAATAGGTGGGTGACAATCCACATCTCCTAACTATGGGCGACGGCCGCCTGTTCCGTCCTCAGATTTTATTCATAATATTTATATCTCTTTACACTTTAATTATACAAAATCAATTTAAGTTGTCAACCTTTTTAAGTGTACCGATTGCGTAAATTTACTGTAGGAAATAAATAGGCAGAATACACCTAAGATGTGATAA
>CAYMTP010000113.1:0-3305 GCA_964393435.1 uncultured Lachnobacterium sp.
CCTCACGGTCTAAGCGATTTTTCTTTTAGGGGAGTTTTTTTACAGCCCCTTTTTTATTACCACAAATTATTTTAAAACCTGTATTCCGTTTACACGAAATTGAGGCAATTGGACAGACGTGTTCCTGTAGAAACCCAGACAGAAATTGATAGTTGAAACAAATTTAAACAAAACAAATTTAAATATATTAGATGTGGTTGCAAATATCATTAGATAAGAGTAAAATGAAAAATCATAAGATATGCATTTATTGCAGAAGGAGGTATACATGAAAAAAATGAGAAAGGGGCTTTGGGCATTATGTCTCGCATTGGTGCTTATGTTGTCTGGAGCAGTTGTAGCATTTGCTAGCACTGTGTCAGAGAACGATTTCGTGTTGACTGTAAAGACAGATAAAGACGTGTACAGTAGTGGTGAAAGTATCAATCTGTCAATTTATCTTGAAAGTAATGCAGCCGAGGATGTTACAATCAATGGAACAAAATTATTTTATGAAATCCCAGAAGCTATTCAAGAGTATATTGTAAATTATGATAATTTACCAGAAACGATTGATTTGACATCGGGTGAAAATGTTGTATTTTTATCAGTTACAACTACAGTACCAGATACAGGTGACACAAATTCCCCAATGTTGTATATTGGAATTTTGATGATAGGTGTTGGTTTTATTTTATTAACTAGAACACGTTATTTCAAGAATTTCACAGCTCTTTTTATGGTAGCAATCATGATCGTTGGTTTAGGACCTGTTTCAGCAACTACAGTAAAGGCTGAGATTGACTATTTAAGTGTTGAAGGTTCAAAGACGATTACTTATGCGGGTGATGAACAGACGATTGTTGTTGTAGCAGAGATTTGTGTAGGTGAGTACGGCGAAGGTGATGAAGAAGACAATGATACTGTTGCAACAGAACTAAGTGGTACGGAATTAGCAAAATTATTGCTATCAAATGCGCGTCTGGATGCAGATGCTTTATCAGCATCAGCGGATGATATGTTGGCTACAAATGCTGCTTCTATGTATAGTGCGAGCAGAAACCTACGAAATCTTTCATCAGTTATTACAAAAGAACAATATACGGATTGTGCTCGTTATGTAGAGTACTTTGATTCATATGTGGAAAATGTTAACACATCTATTGAAAGTGCGGCAGCGCAAATCACATACATCAAAGAAAATGTTGCGAACACAGATGTTTGGTTAGTAATCGATGCAAATAATAGAATCAGATTAGATGTAACTGCAAATGAAGATATACTATACATAGAGGATGAATATGGTACATATGTATGTCGTAGATATACCGATGCAGATGGCGATGATGTTTATGAAATTTATCAGGAAAGTACAGATGGTGCATATAATTATATGCTCTGTGTACCAGGTGAGTGGTATGAATACTCCAATGATGATGATATAAATGTTATTGTTGAAAATACACGTGGCTATTGGAATATGTGTACTGTTTATGACATGTCAGACTACCAGGATGTTTGTAATGACGAGGGTGAAGTAATTGATACTACCTATGTAAAGAGAATGAATATGCAGAATCTCGTGGTAACAGATAATTATGCATATGTATATGAAGGAGAGATTTATGATTCTGGATATGTGTCATTAGATGCAATTGGATATGTTGATTCAACCCTTTCTTGCGATTTGATGAAATATGAACAGGGAGCGTTAACAATTAATCTGGTAGGCTTTGACGGAGTAAGCAGTATAACAATAGATGAGGATAAATTTATTACTTCTTTGAAAACCACAAGCGGCAAGGAACTTATTCCATCTAGTGAAAAACCAATTGATGCTAGTATTTATTTCAGTAATGGTGTTGTAGAGGACTTTGGTGACATCCCATATCCAGTTCTTGCATTTGAGGTAAAAACAACCGATGATGATGAAAATACGACAAATGTTAATATAGACAGCACTACTGCAGGTAGTATTATTACTTTACTTGCAGAATATGGTATCACCTGTAAGGCGGCTTATGCTGATTCATTAAACGAAATTATTAAGAATATCAGTAGTGGCACTGTACTTGCAGCGAATTTTGTAGAATACTATTCATGGAATGACTACCATCTCAGCAATTATGCAGAAGTACAGAAGGCACTTGCTGTAACGAAAGAAAAGCAGGATGCTCTTATGGCAAAATATAATGATATAGCTGATGAAGAAGGAATCGAATATACATACGCAGAGGTAGATTATGATGATTATTCCTTCGCAAATGCTACGATGGTTACAAGCAGTGCAACAGTAGAGGGCAGAACACTTACAGTTGAAGAAGTAGAGCTCACTGTTTCAGAAGAAGAGGCAGTACTAGAAGAAGGCACATCCTATGGTGTTTATCTTGCAATTTGTTCTGCAGATGAAAAAGGAATTATTTGTTTGACAAAAACCAGTCCAGAAACTGTAGAATTCGATGGTTCTTCAGCATTGACAGTTTCTGTATCTGGAGAATATGAGATTCCATCTGCTGCTACAGCAGGCAATTATATAGTATGTGCATACGTAGCTACAGAGGAGGGCATTCGTATTAGTGAATATGTAGCAGTGACAACTACTCATGATGTAAATGTTTCTGGTGCGGAAGGAAATGGCTATAGCTATGTAATCCAAACCAATGATAATGATGAAATTAGTGTATCATATATTTCAACAGGCGAATATGAGGTTACAGTTGATAAAGCGGATGTGGTCTATAGCTATGAGTGGATATATAACTTCTTAAGTGATGAAGTTTTGAAATATGGTTACCCAATTGCCGATGCTACACTTTATGCATATGGTGCAAATGAGTATGTAACCGTAGATGAAAACGATACTATCTCATCAGGCACTATTTATATGCTAGAGTTTGAAAATGGTAGTGTATTTGTTAAATTACCATAACATCGTAAGTAATATCTAAAATGAAATAAATCAAAAATTTGCAGGTAGGTCGATATTCGACCTACCTGCTTTGTGTAGACGTTATAAGAGGCAGGACTAGAAAAATGCACGCTTTGCAAAACTAACGAAAGATAAATAGGTGGAATCTATTTTTTTCAAAACTTAATAAACCTTCATTTCTCATTTTACAGAGTTCATTCGACATTGCACTTCGGTCAACGGAAAGGAAATCAGCCAGCTGTTGGCGGTTGAATGGGATGTCAAAAGTGTCGCTTTTGTTATTTTGAGATTGTTCGGATAGATAAGAGATTAATTTGTCTCTTGTAGTTCGCTTTGACATGTGCCCTAATTTTTGAATTAGGGCTCTATTTTTATTGGAAATAGAAAAGAAGAGATT
>CAYMTP010000114.1:0-3284 GCA_964393435.1 uncultured Lachnobacterium sp.
ATATTTACCAAGTCCAGATAAGAGAAAAGTAGCTGGTATTAATACTACTAATAACGAAGTGTTTAATGCTGACTATGACTTTGCAAAAGCAAAATCAGCTTATGTATTTAAGACAATCGTTGATCCATATATTGGTAAATATTCACTTATTAAAGTAAATTCTGGTGTTTTAAAATCAGATGACGTTTTATACAACTATCATAGAGAATGTGAAGAAAAGACAGGTCATTTATATGTTCTTCGTGGAAACAAAGCAGAAGAAGTAACAGAATTACATGCTGGAGACATCGGTGCTTTAGCAAAATTACAGAAGACACTTACAACAGATACTTTATCTGCAAAGAATAATCCTATCGCTTACATCCGTACACAGATGTCAAAACCATATGTATCTATGAGATATAAGGCAAAGAATAAAGGGGATGAAGACAAAATTTCCCAGGCTTTACAGAAAGTGTTAATGGAAGATTTGACATTAATGAATGTAAATGATGCGGAAAATGGACAGACTTTATTATATGGTATGGGTGACCAGCATCTTGAAGTTGTTGTAAACACATTAGCTGAAAAATATAAAGTTGAAATCGAACTTTCTAAACCAAAGGTTGCATTCCGTGAAACCTTACGTAAGAAATCAGACGTTGAATATAAATACAAAAAACAGTCTGGTGGACATGGTCAGTATGGACACGTTAAGATGACATTTGAACCATCTGGCGAAGAAGAACCATATGTATTTGATCAGTGCGTAGTTGGTGGAGCAGTTCCAAAGAACTACTTCCCAGCAGTAGAAAAAGGTATCGCAGAATCTGTTAAGAAGGGACCAGTAGCTGCATATCCAGTTATCGGTGTTAAGGCTGTATTATACGATGGTTCTTACCATCCAGTAGACTCTTCTGAAATGGCATTCAAGGTTGCAGCTGCTCAGGCATTCAAGAAAGGCTTCATGCAAGCATCACCTGTATTATTAGAGCCTATTTCAACTCTTAAAGTTATTGTTCCAGATGAATATACTGGTGACATCATGGGTGATTTGAATAAGAGACGTGGCCGTGTAATGGGTATGAACCCAGTTGGAAATGGCAATACAGAAATCGTTGCTGATATTCCAAACCTTGAATTATACGGATATAACACACAGCTTCGTTCTATGACAAGTGGTAGTGGTACATTCTCTTATGAATTTGCAAGATATGAACAGGCTCCAGAAGAAGTTGCTAAGAAGCAGATTGAAGAAAGAGCTAGTGAACTTGTGGATATTGAAGAATAAGAATTTATGTGTTTTTAGTTTGGTCCTTATGTTTGGACTAACGATTGTATTAAATCAAGATAAAGATATGCCTGAGGATAAAGAATTGTCCTCAGGCTATTCTGTTATTAGGGGAGATATGGTTAAAATTGACAATTATGCGAATGTATCAAATTATGCATATAACTTACCAAAGAAAGAAAAAACAAATAGGAATGAATATCTTTTGAAGGATATGGATTTTTCTTTCTTAGAGGAAGTCAACATTTTAGAAGAGGAAGAGTATCCACAAGGACTTTGTATAACGGAAGATTTTGTGTTTGTCAGTTCCTATTCGGGTGTTCGGGGAAACTTAGGTAAGATCAAGGTTTTTGATAAGAAAAGTAGTGAACTTTTGATTTCACTTGGAATGGATGAAAATAGTCATTTAGGTGGATTAACCTTTGATGGAACGTATATCTGGGTATGTAATTCTTCAAAAATGTCTATTGAAAGAATATCCTATGCTTTTATACAGCAGATGGTTCGTGAAAACAGAGGAAGTATGATTGATGCGAGAAATCTGATGGATATTTATCGTGTAAACAATATACCATCCAGTGTTACTTATTATGATGGTCAGCTTTGGGTGGCAACACATTCGATTTGGACCAATGCTATCATGATTGGTTACAACTATAATGAGAACACGAATCATCTGAATTCCTTGGTTTCTTTTTGGATACCGCCAAAGGTGCAGGGGGTGACCTTTACTGAGGAGGGGGAAGTGTACCTAAGTACTTCTTATGGAAGGAAAAATTCCTCTTATATAAAAAAATATTCTTCTATTTATGCCATGTCCAATGATGTAAATGATTATACAGAACTGATAGAGCTTCCCCCATGTTCGGAAGGAATCGAATACAAGAATGATAAAATCTATGTTTTGTTTGAATCAGCAGGAAAAAAATATTTAGAGGGAACGGATGGGAAAGGCAAGAGTCTTTCACCCTTGGATAAGATTTTAGTAATTCAAAGATAAAATGAGGTTAAAGCAGATCATCTTCACAATGAAATGCGATAACCTCTTTATTATCATTTTATCATCATTGACATAATACGATTCACTTTGTCTTTTTCCGCTGGTGGTAAATCTTTTGATAAAATTTCAGCAATCAATTTAATTTCTGAATTGGTAAAGTTGATATTTTTCTTTTTTGCAATATTTATATATGCCAGAAGAAAAGGCATTGCGTCCTTCATGTTCGTTGGCTTATCCTTCTGGGCAAAATTCATGATGAATTGCAACTTTTCGGGATCCATTCCGCTTAGGAGTGGATTGTTTAATAAAAAGTCATCCAATGTTTATTCCTCCTTTAGGATGAAAATGTATCGTAGTTTTCCATCACACACATAATATTCATTAAGGTATCAATTGTTTCCTTTTCTTTTGGCGTACAGAATTTTCGAAGGGTTTGCAGCATGGCGTTTCGTTTGTCTGGTTCATTATGTACAGAGCATGCGGAAAGTGCGTTTGCGTTGTTTTGAAACATTTTTACTGTGTTACGAAATTCCATGGATTGAATCAAAATTGCAAGGGGCATTTGACTTCTTACGTTAGCAAAAGGAAGAAGTGATTTTAGCATTTGTAATTCTCTTGTCTGTATGAGTTCATCGTATTCGGTTACGTATTGTTCGTGGTCCATAAAAACTCTTTTTTGTTTTCAGTTTATGAGTGACGAGCCGCATTTATTCCTAAGAATTCATATAATAGTATCAAAAAATATTAGGAATCATAATATGGGAAAATTGATTATTGACGGGAATAGCTTTTTCGAAATAGATGAGGAATGTATCAAAAAGAAACGCATATCAAAAAAATGTGGTTTGGATAAATATTTGAATGATAAATATGAGAAACCACAGAAAGAAAATAAGAAAAAAAGAGGCGACGGATGAACCGTCGCCATTTTGCATGCTTTTAATTAGAAGCATCCATTGTTGTTACCACATCCGCCACCGCAGAAAAGGAGAAGAAGGATGATCCATAGACAGC
>CAYMTP010000115.1:0-3199 GCA_964393435.1 uncultured Lachnobacterium sp.
AATGCAACAGTAGAAGAAATATTCGAGTACGAGGAGGACGGAACAGATGAATAAAATAGAAAATGAAAAGAATGACAGAAAAATATTTATCAAGTGGCTTATTTTAATTTTGCTGGTAGCCTTTGCTGGATTTTTGGGAGGCGTACTAGCAAGTGCAAATTCAGAGAAGATAGATGCTTTTTTGCAAATGATTATGAATGCTAAAGATTTTGTGACGATTCCATGTATCGTACTTTTCGTTGCAACAACAGTATTTGGATATGGCTATGTTTTTATGAATTATAGAAAAGCGAAAGGTTTTGTAGAGGCAGGATATGATGATGATACCTATGATAAGGCAGAAGAGATTTTATCAAAAGCATCTGTAGGCATAAATGTTTTGGCTGGAATCAATTATCTGTTTTTTGGCGTATGTTTATTTTTAGCTGGAATGGGAGATAGTGAATTAACTAAAACACAGGCAGTATTAAGTTTAATAACAATCGCAACATTTATCGTAGCAAATATATGCAGCATATCAATGCAAAACAAGACAGTGGCTTTAGACAAAAAAATGAATCCTGAGAAGCGAGGAAATGTTTTCGATAAGAAATTTGCAAAGGAATGGATCGAAAGCTGTGATGAAGCAGAAAAGTCATTAATTTATCAATCAGCATATACGGCATATCGCGTTGCAATCAGTTTTTCTACAGCATTATGGGGGATATCATTAATTGGAATGATGAGTTTTCATACTGGTGTACTCGCAGTAGTGGTTAGCTCAATTATAATGATTGTATTGATTTCAACCTATTCCGTTACAGCATATAAATTACAACATAAGAAATAAAGGAGCAGATATGGAACAGAACGTAATCGTAAAAGCAGCAGGTCTTCGCAAGACCTTCAAGCTTTCCAAGAAACAACAGAATATTCAAAAAACAAAGGACAAAGTGAAGGTTGCTGTAGATGGACTGGACTTTGAAGCCTATGAAGGCGAAATCTTTGGCATTTTAGGGCCAAACGGGGCAGGAAAAACCACTACACTTCGTATGTTGTCTACATTGATTAAGCCAGACAGCGGAGATGCATGGATTGACGGAGCTAGTGTCGTAAGCCATCCAGAAGAAGTGCGTGGGAAAATCGGTTTTCTGACGAGTGAATTGAAATTGGAAGAGTTTTTTACACCAAACTACTTGTTTGACTTCTTTTCAGAGCTTCATGGAGTAACTCCAGAGGTGAGAGAGGCAAGAAAGAAAGCTATGTTTGAACGTTTCGGTATTGATGAATTTGCAGAGGTAAAGGTTGCTAATATGTCTACTGGTATGAAGCAAAAGACTTCACTTGTGATTTCATTGGTACACGATCCAGATATTATCATTTTCGACGAGCCAACCAACGGCTTGGATGTACTGACTGCCAGAGTGGTAACGGATTACTTGCAGGAATTAAAGGGGCAGGGAAAGACCATTCTTTTATCTACCCACATTTTCAGTCTGGTAGAAAAGCTTTGTGACAGAGTGGGTATCGTAATGGATGGAAAAATGGTAGTTTGTGATACTTTAGATAATCTTACAAAAGACTGTGATTTGGAAGACAAGTTCTTCGAAATCTGTGCAGAAATGGAGGCAAACTAATGAAAAGCGATTTACTTACAATTATTAAAAAAGAATTTGCCCGTTTCTTCGGTGACAAAAGAATGGTAGCGACGGCACTTTTGCCTGGTATTTTGATTTATGTCATGTATTCCTTTATGGGAAGCGGCATGTCAGAAATGTATGAACCAGACGACGATTATGTTTACGAAATCAATGTAGTGAATATGCCACAGACCATGGCTTTCTTGGAAGAGATAGAGGGAGTAGCGATTTCTAAAATTGAAGCATCGGACGCAGAAGCAGTAAAGGATGCCATCCGAGAAGATGAAGCAGATATCCTGGTGGTATTTCCAGAGAACTTTGATACAGAAATGTTCACATATGATGTGCTGACTGCCACCACACCTGCTCCTAATGTAGAGATTTATTATAATTCAGCAAATACGGAATCCAGTGGTGCTTATAGTATCATGAGAGAGGTGCTCAACCAATTTGAGCAGTCCATGGCAAATAAATTTGATATCTGCCAAGGGGAAAAAGAGTATGATTTAGCATCGGAAGAAGATATTTCAGCTATGCTGGTATCCATGATTATGCCAATGCTGGTAATCATGATGCTTTTCAATGGATGTTTAGCAGTTTCTGCGGAATCCATCGCAGGAGAAAAGGAACGTGGAACAATCGCGACACTCCTTGTTACTCCAATGAAACGTAGAGATTTAGCCATGGGTAAAATGATTAGCCTTAGTGTCATCGGTTTATTAAGTGGTATTTCCAGCTTCGTAGGTATCATGCTTTCTCTTCCAAATCTGATGGGAGGCTCAGGTTTAGAGAATGTGAAATTTGGATACACAGTAGCAGACTATGGAGTGCTTTTAGTTGTTATTATCACTACAACACTGTTGATTGTAGGTGCGATTTCTATCATTTCTGCCTTTGCAAAATCCGTAAAAGAAGCCACTAATATGGCTACCCCACTCATGCTTGTCGTAACCCTTACAGGTCTTACCAATATGATGGGCAATGGAATGCCACAGGAATGGTACTGGTACTTAATCCCAGTTTACAACACAGTACAGTGTATGAACGGCGTATTTTCTATGGATTATCAAATGCTGCCAGTTGTCATTACTTGCATTGCAAATGTCTTATATTCAGGTGTACTTGTAGTGGTACTTACCAAGATGTTTGGTAGTGAGAGAATTATGTATACATAATCAGGAGGTCTAGGTCATGGAATATTTTGGAGTATTTGCTTTTATTCTTATTTTGGCTTATTCCTCTTATCCAGGAAAAGTAAAGCGTTTGGAAGCAAAACTTAGAAAAATGGAAAAGAAACAAAAAGGAGATCCAGTTATGTCAAAATTGATTAATGAATTAGTGGGAAAAGAATGTAGAATCAAGCCTGATGAAGAAATTGAATTGATGGATTCATGGATTCAGTGTCAGGTGTTAGATGCAGATGATGAATGGATTAAAATTCGCTACGAAGATAAAAAGAAAGGTATCGTTACAAGACTTTTTAGAATTGAAAATATTGATGAAGTGGAAGTGTTGGGATAATTTGTACAGGAGGTATCAAAAGATGCCTCCTGTATTTGTTTGTAAATTATGAGATTTGG
>CAYMTP010000116.1:0-3185 GCA_964393435.1 uncultured Lachnobacterium sp.
TACGGTAGAAAATGCTCGCAATTCCAATGGACTCGGTTTATCTATTGCGAAGACTTTGATAGAGCAGATGAATGGCGAGATAGAGGCAAAATACGTGGGAGAAAGATTAGTGATTGCTATATTCCTCTAGAAAAGGAAGTGGCATTTTGGATATATTATAGGTGATTTTTCTTTTCTTAGAATTTTAATCATTACTTTAATATAGCCTCATCCACTTCCTGTGCCATCCGTTCATATCCAGCAACGCTAGGATGTAAGTGATCCCCACTGTCATATTCTGGTAGGAAGGCGGCTGGATTTTCAGGATCACAGAGTGCTTTGTCAAAATCGATGACTCCATCGATTAAATCTGTGTTTCGAATCCATTCATTATATGTATTGCGAAGTTCCTCGCGGAAGCCTGCATAGGTACGCCAGCCTTCGATAGGAAGGAGAGTGCCGACGTAGACTTTGTAGCCATATTCACGAGCTTGAGAGATGTAGCGTTTTAAACCATCAATAAGTTCTTCTGCGGTAGGCAAGTCACTCATAGGACGGAAAGGATTTACATCAGTTCCGACTGGATGAATGATGTCGTTGATACCTTGCTGGATAATGATGGTATCAGCACCATCGGTAGGTACTTCGTGAGAGAAACGTTTTGCACCACTTAAGCCATAAGATTCGTAGGTAATGTTGTCGTATTCGCGAAGAATACGAGAGCCACTGGTGGCACGACGAATAATAGCTGTATTTTCATAGCCTTCTTCTTTACAACGGAGAGCCAAATAATCTGGCCAGTCCTGAGCAGTGATAGAGTCGCCATAACATACGATAGTGCGGTTTTCACGGGCAGTATATACAGACACATTACTTAAGAAATAGTTATAGCTGGTTCTACGGGATACATTGATAGGGAATTCTTCTATTTCCGAATAATCACCTACCGCATACTGTCCCCCAGAAAGTGGACCGCTGGTGTATACTACAGAACGCATCTGAGTGTAGGTTTTCAAATAAAAGCTTACTTTAAAGAAAAATCCAGCTTTGATTTCACATTCTACTGGATCAGAAACCAGGTTTTCTCCAGCAGGAATAATACACTGGGAATTTCCACCGTTAAAGGTAACTGGATAGAATTTTCCTGACACAAGTAAAGTGGTTTTTTCTATACAAATAGTATCTGTTCCACAGTAGTTATCAAAGGTAAGGCGCACAGCGTCCCCGTCAAAAGCAGAATAGATAGGATAACGAAGTGTTATGTTTTTTCCATAGCTTTCAGGTCTGTTTTCGCCGATAGATACGGCATTTCCCCAGATTGATGCCCAATGTAATTTGTTGGATTCTTTCATGTTTTTAAGATCCTCCTTGGTTGACAGATATCAGTAATTCTTACCCGCACTTCAAATATACGATAGAAAGAGGAAAAATTCTAGTATCTTTTAATATTTTGTTGTCCTTTTTATATTTTTATGGCATAATATGAAGAGTTTCCAAAGTATAATCGAAAGATATTATTATGAGGTGAACAAATGAAAGAAAAATTAATTAGCATTAAAGATAAAGTAGTAGAAGTAATCAAAAAGGTATGGGAACTTATGAAGACTCACAGTCTGATAACAGCAGTTGTCGGATTTAGTGTTGTTTCCTTAATTTTAATCTTGGTTGCAATGCTTGTATTACAGGAGTTTGTAGTTTCTATCTGTGTACTTATTATTATAGAAGCAGCGATGGCGGCTTTATTACATCAGGCAGAGATTTGGAAACATGGCATTTTGTTAGCTTTGCAGGTCGTTGCGGGCATTATCATTGGACGAATTCCATTGATTGTTATCTGTGTAATCGCATATGTGGCAGCTACACTTGCATTACAACTTATGGCAAAGAAAGAAGAAGTTGGTCCTAAAGCTTAGTCTTTGGGACTTTTCCTTTTTCATGTAATAGAGCATGGAAAAGGAATAGAGGAGAATTGATGAACAAGATAAATTATCATCAGAAAATGCTTTCATTAATACAAGAATATTGCGATGAAGACAGGGTTCCCAAATTGCTGTTGCACAGTTGTTGTGCACCATGTAGTTCCTATTGTTTGGAGCTCTTGTCCCAGTATTTTGAAGTGACAGTATTTTACTATAATCCCAATATTTATCCGCCAGAAGAATACACCATGCGTGTGGCGGAGCAGGATAGATTCGTGCAGAGTTTTCCAGCCAAGCATCCGATTACCTTTGTAGAAGGCAACTATGATACAGACAAGTTCTATGCCATGGCAAAAGGTATGGAATCATTAAAAGAAGGCGGTGAGCGATGTTTTGCCTGCTATGAGCTTCGTTTACGAGAGTCAGCAGAATATGCAAAGGCACAGGGATTTGACTTTTTTACAACAACGTTGTCGATTAGTCCGCTGAAAAATGCGGAAAAGCTGAATGAAATTGGAAAGAAATTGGAAGCAGAATATGGTGTGAAATATCTGTATTCCGATTTCAAGAAACAAAATGGATACAAACGTTCAACGGAGATTTCCAATGAATATGATATGTACCGTCAATATTATTGCGGTTGTGTGTATTCAAAGAAACAGCGTGATGATGAAATCGCTATGAAGGAACGAGAAAGAGAGGAATAGATTATGGCACAGTTATGGGGCGGACGCTTTACAAAAGAAACTGATAAATTGGTTTACAATTTTAATGCGTCCATTTCATTTGACCAGAAATTTTATGAAGAGGATATAGAGGGAAGTATTGCACACGTTACGATGCTTGCAGCGGTAGGTATTTTAACAGAGCAGGAGAAAGAAGATATTATACGGACCTTAAAAGAGATTAAAGCCGAAGTAGAAGCTGGAACGCTTGAAATCACAGATGAATACGAAGATATTCATAGCTTTGTGGAAGCAAACTTAATCGATAGACTAGGTGACACTGGTAAAAAACTTCATACAGGAAGAAGCCGTAATGACCAGGTAGCTTTGGATATGCGTCTGTATACTAGAAAACAGGTAGCTGCGGTAGATGCAGAATTAGAAGACCTATTACAGACCATTCTTCATATTATGAAGGATAACACAGAAACCATTATGCCAGGTTTTACACACCTTCAGAAGGCACAGCCTATTACTTTGGCACACCATATGGGTGCATATTTTGAAATGTTTAAACGTGATAGACAGCGTTTGTTTGACATTCGTGAAAGAATGAATTACT
>CAYMTP010000117.1:0-3052 GCA_964393435.1 uncultured Lachnobacterium sp.
AAAGAGCTGGAATTTTATCTACAATTGTTTTAAGGAAGGTAGATTTTCCTAAACCGTTTCCACCTAAAATGCCGAGCTTTTCTCCGCGTTTTAAATCTACAGTTACGGTAGAAAGTGGCTGCTCGTAACCGATTTCTAGGTTGCTAACAAAAAGCACATCATTTCCTGTTTCCACCTGTGGTTGGAAATTGGCATGGAAAGTCTTATTATCGTAGCGATCTGGTGCTTCAATAATTTCCATATGCTCAATGGCTTTCTGTTTGGAACGAGCCATAGAAACCTTAGTAGGTTTTCCTTTGAAGCGATCCACCATACGCTGCAAACGTTCAATTTCTTTTTGCTGTGCAATGTGATCCTTTAACTGCTTTTCATAATTCTCTTTTTTACGAACCATAAACTGGGTATAGTTTCCTGGATAACGCTTCGCAGTTCCATACTCGATTTCATACACCACGTCCACAATATTATCCAAAAACATACGATCATGGGATACCAAAACTACTGCCTTTGGATAGTTCTTTAAATATCCTTCTAACCATTCAATCGTTGTAACATCCAGGTGGTTGGTAGGTTCGTCCAAAAGCAAAATATCAGGCTTACTCAAAAGAAGCTTGATAAACGCAATCTTCGTCTGCTGTCCACCAGAAAAATCACAAAGTGGTTTCTTTCTCTCTTCTTCGGAAAAGCCAAACTTACGAATCAAAACCTCGTATTCCTTTTCAAAATAATAACCACCTAGGTCACGGAACTTTTCTTCCAAGGTTGTGTAAGCCTTTACTTTATCATCAGAATGGTCCGTTTCCAATGCTTTTGCTGCAGCTTCTACCTCTGCTTTCATAGCAATCATTGGTGCAAAAACCTTACGAATTTCCTTTTCCAAGGTAACCGTAGGATCATCAAAAGCAATCTGCTTTAAATATCCAATCTGCGGCTTTCCTGCCATGGCAATGGATCCTTCTTCCCCATCCTCATGGTACATGTCCACTTCTCCTGAAATCAGTTTCAAGAGCGTGGTTTTGCCACAACCGTTTCGACCAACAACAGCTATTTTCTCTGTATTTCTAATCTCAAAATTTATGTCATGCAAAATAACGTCGTCGCCAAAAACAACAGCACCATTATTAATTTGGTATAACATATCTCCTCCTGCTAGGCTTGGAACTATTCTTGTAATCCTAATAAATAGTTTATGAATTGCTGAGCCGTACGCCCTGACAATCCGCCATGGCTCAATTCCCATTTATTTGCTTCAGCCTTTAATTCTTCATCTGACATAGTAATGCCTTCGCGTCTCGCTAAACCAATTACAATTGCAAAGAATTCCTTCTGGCTTGGTTTTGAGAAGCTGATGGTAACACCGAAACGGTTTACCAATGAAAGTTTCTCTTCTACTGTATCCGAATGATGTCTATCAATAGCTGTATTTACATCATTTCTATCATTCCATGTTTCTCGAATCAAATGACGTCTGTTTGAGGTCGCATAGATAAGAATATTGTCAGGTCTGGTTTCTACGCCACCTTCAATAACTGCTTTCAAATATTTATACTCAATCTCAAATTCCTCAAAAGACAAATCATCCATGTAAATAATGAATTTATAATTGCGGTTTTTGATTTCCGAAATGACTGCGGATAAATATTGAAATTGATGCTTATATATTTCAATCATACGCAAGCCATCATCATAATACTGATTTACGATAGCCTTGATACTAGTAGATTTTCCAGTACCACTATCGCCAAATAAAAGTGCGTTGTTGGCTTTCTTCCCATCCACGAATGCTTGCGTATTATCTACCAATTTCTTCTTCTGAATTTCATACCCAATCAAATCATCCAGCATCACACTGTCCATGTTGTTAATTGGCTTGAAGCAGATGCCACCCTCTGGCTTTTCTTCAATTCGAAAGGCCTTATTCATACCAAACATTCCTACGCCGTAATCCTTATAGAAGTCAGACATGACGTCGAAAAATTCCCTTGGAGTTTTCGTCTCTTCCAACTTCTTGCTAAGTGCACGCACCTTATCACTTACGTTTTTATTGTACATAAGTTCTTTTTTCTCAATGGCTGTATAGTTAGAAATACTGGTAAAACAAGAGATTTCCAATGCTTCTTCAATTCGAGAAAAGTCATAATCAAATAACTTCTTAAAAAGGGCAAAATCCTTTTCCACCAAAGCATTAACGCTACCTTTTCCAGCACCTACTTTTTCACATGTCATACTGAATGGATTTTCATTCATCATTAAATAAAATGTCAAATAGTTATGCCATAGGTTATCGTCAAAGCCATAGTCTGTCGCTACTTTTAAAATGCGTTTCACCTGGGTATTGATATCACGCACCAATTCCATTTTTTCATACCCACCTTTTTCAAAACGGGCAAAAAGCTGTCCCATCTGGTAAAGGATTTCATTTTCATCGATATCACCATACATAAGAAGTTGTGAAATTTCCTGATACATGACATTCTCCTTTTCTATCTAAAAACCATACTATTCCTTTTTATCATATTTTCTTCCACAAAAAAAGACCCAATGGGTCTTTTTCTGATATTTCTCTTTTAAAATTTTACGGTTATCGTGGTTCCCTGTCCAACTTCACTATCCAATTCAATTTCCGCAGAATGAATTGCTACGATATGCTTTACTATCGCAAGACCCAGACCGGTGCCACCTGTTGCCTTAGAACGGCTCTTATCTACACGATAAAAACGTTCAAATACACGCTCCTGATGTTCCTTCGGAATACCAATTCCATTGTCCGAAACAGAAAGAATTGCATGCTCATCCTTTTGTCCCACAAAGACATGAACCTTACCACCTTCGTTGTTATAACGAATGGCATTTTGGCAAAGATTTTCTATAAGCTCTCGCAACATATCTCGGTTCCCACGAATCGAACATTCGCTTCCCTCTAAAACAAACTCAATTCCACGACGTGTTGCATTCACCTGTAGGATTTCTGCACATTCTTGTGCCACTACATACAAGTCTATATTTTCAAATTCTGTACTTAATTCTGCGTGATCCAGCTCAGACAAACGGA
>CAYMTP010000118.1:0-2985 GCA_964393435.1 uncultured Lachnobacterium sp.
GCGTAACTATGGTAGCGGACAACGCATCACAGTTAGTAGAAATGCTTGGAAACATTAGAAATGATGCAGAAAGCAATAGAGTGATTTCGGACGAGTTGTCTAACGAGGTTGCTCAGTTTAAACATATTTAAGAGGCCAAGTGTGGCCCAAGTCGCTACTACGCAGCAATCATCCGCTTCGCGTCTGAGACTTGGACACAATTTGGCTATTGCCAAATTTCCAGAATAAAAATAAAGCGACTTAGCAAGCTAGCTTGCAAGTCGCTTTTTTTATCCTGTCACTTGGACTCTTAGTCGTTTGTGTAGTTATCAAAGTATCCCTGAATGAGGATAACAGGTGTTCCTTTGTCACCAGAACCTGAAGTAAGGTCACAGAGGGAACCGATAAGGTCTGTAAGCTGTCTAGGTGTTGTTCCCTGAGAAGCCATGTTGCCTACAAGGTTGTCCTGTTTTGTCTTAATACTATTAGAGATCGCTTCTTTTAATTCTGCACCGCTAAGGTTAGCAAAATCATTGTCAGCCAAGTATTTTAATTTCAGTTCGTTTGGTGTACCGATGAGGCCGTCTGTAAATGCTGGAGATACAACTGGGTCAGCAAGTTCCCAAATCTTACCCTGTGGATCTTTGAAGGCACCATCGCCGTAAACCATAACTTCTACATGCTTTCCAGTTTTTTCTAAAATCTGTTCCTGAATAGCTACTACAAGGTCTTTACATTCCTGTGGGAATAATTTGATCTTGTCTTCGGTAGATTTGTTTGAACCAAGTAAACCATATTTTGCATTGAAACCGCTTCCGTTTACAGGGGCTGTAAGGATGTCATCAAGACCGCATACAACCTTAGCACCGTTTTCACGGAGGATACGTTTGGTTCTTACACGTGTGTGAATATCGCAGTTGATAACACAGTCTGTATAGTTCAAGATTACTCTTGGGTTGTTAGCGAAGATTACTTCTACTTCAGCACCAGCTTCTTTGATAATGTTTGAATAGTATTCTACATAATCAACACCTGTAAATTCGTGTACATTGTCACCGAATAATTCGCGGTATTTTTCTAATGTGAGTACATCTGAGTATGGATTGATGCCAGCATCATCCAGCTGATCATATGTTAAAAGTGCGTTACCTACTTCGTCGCTTGGGTAGCTGAGCATAAGAATAACTTTTTTGCAGCCCATAGCAATACCTTTTAAATTGATAGCGAAGCGGTTACGGGAAAGGATAGGGAAGATAACACCAACAGTTTCTCCACCAAGTTTCGCTTTTACGTCATCAGCAATATCCTGAACGCTTACATAGTTACCCTGAGATCTTGCAACGATAGATTCTGTTAATGCAATAACGTCTCTATCGCGAAGTTCAAAGCCTTCGCTTTCAGCAGCTTCTAATACGCTAGTAACGGTCATAGCTACAAGATCGTCACCTTCGCGGATAATTGGACAACGGATGCCTCTTGAAACAGTTCCAACTTTTCTTTCCATTTTAATTACCTTCTTTATAATAAATTTGTATTTTTGCAAAACACATAAATACACTATGTATTATAAAACCTAATAATCTATCACGCAAGAAAAAAGTATTGGATTTTACTAAAAAAATTTCCCATGGAATATTTTTGAAAAAATTACAAATGTTATAATTGATTTCTCACAAATCATGAACTATAATTACTCTATTAAAAACAAAGAAATCTAGGAGGTTATGTATGGATTCAAATAAGAGACCTGAAAATATGGAACGTATTACTACCCCTGAACTTGCAGCAGCATTTATTGAAGAACAGATTGCAGCAGTGCGTGAGCAGGTAGGTGACAAAAAAGTATTATTAGCATTATCTGGTGGCGTTGATAGCTCAGTTGTTGCAGCGCTTCTTATTAAAGCTATTGGCAAACAGCTTGTATGTGTACACGTAAATCATGGCTTAATGCGTAAAAATGAATCTGAAGATGTTATCAAAACATTTAAAGAGGGTTTAGATGCTAACTTGATTTATGTTGATGCAACGGATCATTTTTTAGGATTATTAGCAGGTGTTTCAGATCCAGAACAGAAACGTAAAATCATTGGTAAAGAATTTATTACAGTTTTTGCTGAAGAAGCAAGAAAGCTTGAAGATATCACATTCTTGGCTCAGGGAACTATCTACCCAGATATTCTTGAATCTATAAAAGCAGCTGAAGGTAAGAAGGCAGTTAAATCTCATCACAATGTAGGTGGCCTTCCAGAAGACCTTCAATTTGAACTTGTAGAACCTCTTAAATTATTATACAAAGATGAAGTTCGTGTAGTAGGTGAGGCTCTTGGTTTGCCACACTCTATGGTTTATCGTCAGCCATTCCCAGGTCCAGGACTTGGTGTACGTTGCTTAGGCGCTATCACACGTGATCGTTTAGAAGCTCTTCGCGAAGCAGATGCTATCTTACGTGAAGAGTTCGACAAAAATGGTCTTGCTGAAAAAGTATGGCAGTACTTTATTGCAGTTCCAGATATCAAGAGTGTAGGTGTAAAAGACGAAAGCCGTTACGAAGGTTGGCCAGCAATCATCCGTGCTGTCAATACAAAAGACGCTATGTCAGCAACAATTGAAGAGATTCCATATGAAATCCTTCATCATATTACACATCGTATTACACACGAAGTTCCAGGCATCAACAGAGTGCTTATGGATCTCACACCAAAGCCAATCGGAACGATCGAGTGGGAATAATCGCGACTGGCTACGAGAAGCTTAAATAAGTATAAAATACCCAGGGCAAATTTATTTGCTACTGGGTATTTTTATGCTTATTTCCAAGCGGCGACAGCCCGCGTGCGGATTGTCGCGAAGCGGCAAGACGCTGGGCTTCTCGCTAGCATTCTTCCTTGTATTTTATGTCGTGACAATAGAATGACAATAGAAATTGATGTATAATTAGAAATATAATATTTTGATAGTGTCAAATGACCTATGAAAAAACGAGTCAAAAGAAAAAGGCTCAAATGA
>CAYMTP010000119.1:0-2951 GCA_964393435.1 uncultured Lachnobacterium sp.
TGTTGATTCGTGAAATTATCAAGGCAAATCTTGCGATTATTCCAAGAATTTTAACTGTTGAAGAAGAAATGGATCCTATTATTGTAAAGTTCCGTACCAGCTTGAAATCGGATTTTACAAGAATGCTGTTGGCAAATTCTATTACTTTGACTCCTGGTACCATTACTGTTTCCTTGGAGGACGATGAATATACCATTCATTGTCTGGATACTAGTTTGGCTGAGGGCTTAGAAAATTCTGATTTTGAAAAAGCACTCAAGAAATTGGACGAGGAGGATTAGGTAGATGGCTTTGGTACAACAGTTTGAATGGGTATTTCACATTATATTAATTATTCTGGCAATCATGCTGGTGCTTTGTTTGATCCGTGCGGTAATCGGACCACGTATTGCAGACCGTTTGGTTTCTGTTAATATGATGGGCACTATGATTATGTGCATTATCGTAATTCTCGGTGTCATTATGGACGAAGGATATCTGGCGGATATTGCACTGATTTATGCCATGATTAGTTTCCTGGCAGTGGTGGTATTGACCAAGGTGTACACGGGAGTGTATCTGGAGCAGAAGGCTGCGAAAGAGAGAGCGGCAGCAAAGAAGCAGGAAAATGCAAAAGAGGAGGGCGAATAATATGGAATGGTTACGCTTTATTTTAGGAGTTGCATTCATTATTATGGGACTTCTTGTATTTGTAATTCAGTTAATCGGTGTATTCAAATTTAAATATATATTAAATCGTATGCACGCAGCAGGCATGGGCGATACAATGGGAATTTCTCTTTGCTTGATTGGAACAATGTTTTTATTTGGATGGGGATTTACTTCTTTAAAAATTGCTTTGATTGTGGCTTTTTTGTGGCTGGCATCTCCAGTATCTTCTCACTTAATTTCGCGTTTGGAAGTGACTACCAACGAGGAATTGGAGAAGTATTGTAAGATAGAAAAAGAAGAGGAGGAAGCATAAATGATAAAGATTTTTGAAACCATTTTGCTGCTTGGGTTAGTGGCGTGTGCCGTTGCAGTAAGTTTCTCCAAAAAACTTCTAAATTCTATTTTGATTTTCATGTCCTACAGTTTGATGATGTCGGTGATTTGGATTCTTTTGGAATCTCCTGACTTGGCAATTACAGAAGCTGCTGTAGGTGCTGGGGTAACCAGTTTGCTATTCTTCGTAACGCTGAAGAAAATTCATGCTATGGAGGAGGAAAACAAGAATGAGTAAACAGATTCCACAGGATGAATTAAATAAAAAGAAATCCTATCGATTCAAGCAATGGATGCGGGGCGAAGTAGACCAGTATGTAGGACTGGTGGAAATGCAGCACCAAGAGGAAGTGGGAGCGAATGAAATTGAAGTAAAGAGCCATAAAAAAGACCAGGAAAAGCTTTTTGCAGATATTTATGATAAAGAACACAACAGGGTGTATAAGGGCTTCCTTCGTTTTTATAAGATGGCAGCAGTGGTATGCTGTGTTGCATTGATTGTGATGCTGGTGGTGACGGTTTCTTATCTTCCACCAGTTGGAGATCCTAGCAATCCTGCCCACAATGAGGTGTCAGGAAAATACATTGAAGATGGTATGCAGGATACTGGTGCGGTAAATATCGTTGCAGGAATGATTTTGGATTATCGTGCCTTTGATACCTTTGGCGAATCCAACGTATTGTTTATAGCGACTGTAGTTGTAATGCTTTTGATGCGTGATGATAAGAAGCAAGAAGGTGTAGATAGTGCAGATATGCATTATGAGCCTAGATTCGATAAGATATTGCAGCAGGTGACATTTATTCTGTTTCCGTTGATTATGATTTTCGGTATTTATGTAGTGGTAAATGGGCACTTATCACCAGGTGGTGGATTTTCTGGTGGTGCAATTATGGGAGCAGGTCTGATTTTATATCTAAATGCTTTTGGTATTGAAAAGATGAGACGCTTTTTTACAGAAAATACACATAAATATGTCTGCTTTGCAGCATTAAGCTTTTATTGTTTGGCGAAGAGTTATTCGTTTTTTACAGGTGCAAACCATTTGGAGAGCATTATTTCCACAGGTGTGCCAGGAAATATCATCAGTGCGGGACTTATCCTGCCACTGAATATTTGTGTAGGCTTGGTAGTAGCGTGTACCATGTACTCCTTCTACACATTATTTAGAAAGGGAGGTTATTAAAATATGGTTGGTTTAAATTGGCTCCCTAATTTTGGAGAAGAGGTTGCAATGATTCTTTTTGGGATTGGATTTGCGAATCTGCTTTTCCAGAAAAACTTAATCAAAAAGATTATTGGATTTAATATTATGGATACGGCGATTTTCCTGTTTCTGGCAGAAAAAGGATATATTACAGGTCGTGAGGCTCCGATCGTAGTGGATGGGGTGCAGAGTGTTGAGGCATACATCAATCCAGTTCCAGGCGGTTTGGTGCTGACGGGGATTGTAGTTTCGGTATCAGTTTCAGCGGTTATGCTATCTTTAACCATGCGTTTATATAAGCGTTATGGTACTTTGGATTTGGATGAGATTTCAGCATTGCTCCGAAAGGAGGGAAAATAATGGCATTTGTACAAAACGTTCCATTTTTCTCCATCATGATTTCCATGTTTGCAGGAATCATATCTTCTATTCTGCCAGCGAAAATGGCAAGAAGATTAAATGTTGCAGTAACTGTGTTGATTGGTGCCATGTCTGCGTGGCTGCTTGCGTTTATGGTGCAGTCGGATATGGGTTATTATACCTATATGATGGGACACTTTCCTGCACCTTGGGGAAATGAAATTCGCGCAGGCATATTAGAGGCTTTGATGGCGTTGGTATTCTGCGTAGTTATGTTACTATCCCTCATGGGCGGATTGCATAAGCTTGCAGAGGAAGTAGAACCTTCCAAAGAAAACTTATATTACATATTAGTTGATTTGTTGCTTGGGTCGTTGCTGGCACTGGTTTATACAAACG
>CAYMTP010000120.1:0-2940 GCA_964393435.1 uncultured Lachnobacterium sp.
TCGACCTTGGCAAGGTCGCGCGTTACCAACTACGCCACTATCGCATATTTTGTTGTTGTCTGTCAGCGACTTGATTAATATACCTTATTTACAAAGAAATGTCAACAGCTTTTTTCAACTTTTTTTATTTTTTGTGATACCGTCTATAAATTTATATTTATAGACTATACCACACATAAAATTAGGCATATATTGCAAAAAGCGTTCATAGTATATACAAATGAATTGTGAGGTGGAAAAATGAGTGCAAAAACTAAGATTGTAGTTATCAAACTGAAGGATGTTTTATTTTATGCTACTGTTGTAGTGCTATGTGTAATCGTGCTGCTACTACTCTATATCCTGTTTCAGCCAGATACAACCCCAACCAATTCCACCATAGATGTAAAAATCGAAAGCCTGGAAGCAAAAAAAATAGGGACAGCAATATAACTTGCTGTCCACATTTCCTTCTTAGTAAAAATTTTACTGTTCTGTAGTTTCTTCTTCATATAGAGCATTTAAATAATTATCAATTTCAGCAGTATCTACATAAATCGTTTTCTGTGGGCGACTTTCATAGATAGTGTCTACTGTACTAACACCAATCCATGCAACAAGCACCAAAAATACTACACCGCTGCAAATTTTAACAAGCATTTTCTGGCGTTTTTCTTTTGCCATAGTCGCTTTACGATTTGCTTTTTCTTTTTTATACTGATCAACTTTTGCCTGACTCATTTATTTTCTCCTTAAAACGTACTCAATGTTTATATTCTACACACATTTCGAATAAATTGCAAGGATTATTACATATTTCTAGATTTGTCCAAACAGGTTTTCATCGCGTCCATAACTGCTGCACGCATACCCTTTTCTTCTAAGACACGCACTGCCTGAATGGTAGTTCCGCCTGGAGAACAAACCATATCCTTCAATTCGCCTGGATGCATATCGGTATCCAAGACCATCTTAGCACTGCCTAAAACGGCCTGAGCCGCAAAGGTATATGCCTGTTTTCGAGGCATTCCTCCCTCAACAGCCGCATCTGCCATAGCTTCAATAAACATAAATACATAGGCAGGTGCACTTCCGCTCACTGCTGTCACAACATCCATCAATTGCTCTGACACAATTTCTGTCTTAGAAAAGGTGTTAAACAACTTGCAGACCATATCAAATTCACTTGCGGTTACCAAATCGTTGCCGCAAATGCCTGTCATACCCTCTTTCACCATGGATGGAGTGTTAGGCATTGCACGAATGATTTTTACTCGCTTTCCTACTTTTTCTTCCAGCCATGCAAGGGTTTTTCCTGGTGCAATCGATACGAGAATCTTATTTTCCCAAAGAGCACCTTTAATTTCGTTAATAACCTCTTCATAATACTGTGGCTTTACTGCAAGAAAGATGACATCTGCAATCATAGCTACTTCCACATTTTTTTCAGCTACTTCTACACCATACTTTTTTTGAAGATTTACTTTGGAAGCTAATGTTTTGGTAGAAACAAGTACGTCTGAGGTCTTAATTCTACCTGAACTAAGCATTCCCCACATCATAGCCTGTCCCATATTTCCACAACCAATAAATCCGATTTTCATATTATATACCTCTTCACATAGACCTTTCATCTGCCATCCAGCAAAATCTATGATCTATAGTCTCCGTTAATCTTTACATAGTCATAGGTCAAATCGCATCCCCAGGCTTTTGCCACTGCATCACCCTGGTTTAAGTTTACATTGATACAAATTTCATCTGCACCTAATACAACCTTAGCTTCCTCCTCTGAGAACTCTACGCCTGCACCATTTCTGCAAACCGCAATACATCCATTTTCCGAAGCCAGATCCACATCTACTTTGTCAATGTCAAATTCAGCATCTGCATATCCAATTGCACAAAGCACACGTCCCCAGTTAGCATCTTCACCAAACATGGCACATTTGAATAATGGTGAACAGATAACACTCTTTGCTACGATAATACCAGTATCCAGGTCTGGAGCTCCTGCACAGGTACATTCCAACAACTTGGTAGCACCCTCGCCATCCTTCGCCAGCATCTTGGTTAAATTCATAAGCACTTCATATAATGCTGATTTAAACACTTCATAATCTTCGTTTTCACTATCAATCTTTGGATTGCCAGCTAAACCATTTGCCATTACTGTGAGCATATCGTTGGTAGACGTATCTCCATCTACACTCAAGCAGTTATAGGTAACCTTTACGATTTCCGATAAGGCCTTCTGTAACAAATCTGCATCAATACTAACATCTGTAGTCACAAAGTTAAGGGTGGTCGCCATATTTGGATGAATCATACCACTTCCCTTTGCCATGCCTCCCAACACACAGGTCTTACCACCTGCTTCAAAAGTCACTGCATATTCCTTCATAACCGTATCTGTGGTCATAATGGCATTCGCAGCCTTTGCATTTCCTTCACAACTTAAGCCCTCTACCAATGCCTTCATACTGTTTGCAATAGGCTCAATTGGAAGAATCTGACCGATAACACCAGTGGAAGCTACAATCACTTCTTCTTCCTTGATTTCATAGCCCTGTGTAGCCAATTCTGAAGCGGTAAGCTGACACATCTTCTGTGCCTTTTCTAGACCATCTGCATTGCAGGTATTGGCATTCTTGCTGTTTACGATAACCGCTTTGGATTTCTTCCCAGACTTTTCTAAATTTGCTTTGGTAACTGTAATTGGAGCCCCTTTTACCTTGTTGCTGGTATATACAGCAGCAGTATCACAAACTACATCGGAAACCACCAATCCCAAGTCATTTTTATTTTTATTAGAGTTAAGGCCGCAATTTAATCCATTTGCCTGAAACCCCTTAGCCGCACACACGCCGCCATTTACTACATTCCATTCCATAAAAAATTACTTCCTACATATATTTATCTAACTGATGAGAAACGCTAAGTACATTTTCCAACTCACTC
>CAYMTP010000121.1:0-2768 GCA_964393435.1 uncultured Lachnobacterium sp.
GAAGAATATGAAAAGATGTTGCCTAAGATTACCTGGATTGAGGAGAAGCAACAGAGGCTACAATATTGTTCTGTGATATAGTATTATAATCTAAAGGTCTTTTTATGTTGAAAGAAAATTAGAGGAGAGAGAAGAAAATGATTTTACACACAGGCATGAGAACCGATATTCCTGCATTTTATGCGGAGTGGTTTGTAAATCGTTTACAAGAAGGCTATGTAATGGTGCGTAACCCATATAATCCAGTGCAGGTAACGAAATATATCTTATCTCCAGACGTGGTGGATGCTATTGCGTTTTGTACCAAGAATCCAGAACCATTTTTGCCATATATGGATATGGTAAAAGAATATGGGCAGTATTGGTTTGTAACTATTACACCATACGGAAAAGAGATAGAGCCAAATGTGCCAGATAAAGAGCAGGTGATGAAATCCTTTCAAAAACTTTCTGAGATAGTAGGTATAAACTCTATTGGATGGCGTTATGATCCTATTTTTATTTCAGAAAAATACTCAATGGAATGGCATGTCGAAAAATTTGAGTACATGGCAAGCAAATTGTCAGGCTATACCAATACTTGTGTCATTAGCTTTATCGATTTGTATCAAAAGGTATTGCGTAATTTTCCAGAAGTTCGCGAAGTAAAAAGGGATGAGCGCATAACGCTGGCGAAAGAGTTGGTACGGATTGGAAATCAATATGGAATTACCATCAAAGCCTGTGCAGAGGGAACCGAGCTAGCGTCATATGGTGTAGATTGCGGTGGTTGTATGACAGTGGATGTGTTTGAAAAAGCAATTGATTGTGCCTTAGAAGTACCAAAGGTAAAAGGTGCTAGGTCAGAATGCGGTTGTTTACTAGGGTGTGATATAGGTGCATATAACACCTGTGAGCATTTGTGTAAGTATTGTTATGCGAATTATGATGCGAAGACTGTAATAGAGAATGTACAAAGGCATAATCCCAAATCACCGCTGTTGATTGGTGAATTATATAGAGATGATGTGATAAATATCGCAAAGCAAAAAAGTTGGAAGGATATACAGTTGAAATTATGGATTTAAACAAAAGGCAAAAAAATCGAGTGTAAGTCTTCGCTCGAAAGACCGAATAAGGATTTATAGTTGCAT
Source organism: uncultured Lachnobacterium sp. (assembly GCA_964393435.1). GTDB lineage: Bacteria > Bacillota > Clostridia > Lachnospirales > Lachnospiraceae > Roseburia. The sequence goes on from CAYMTP010000121.1 coordinate 1,134, forward strand.
ACAAGTCTATAAATATAATTTATAAAAGTCTGTTAAATTATTAACAATTAATATGTGCAATTTTCGGACAAAAGTTTTATAATATATTCAAGTAATAAATGTGTGGTCGACACAAATAAAATTTAATTGTGAAAAGGAGATTAACACTATGGCAAACAGATTCATTCTAAACGAAACCTCTTATCATGGCTCAGGAGCGATTGCAGCAATCGCTGATGAAGCAAAGGCAAGAGGTTACAAAAAAGCATTCGTATGTTCTGACCCAGACCTTATCAAATTTGGCGTTACAAAAAAAGTATTAGATGTTCTTGATGGAGCAGGTCTTCCATACGAAATCTATTCAAATATTAAAGCAAATCCAACAATCGAAAACGTACAGACTGGTGTAAAAGCACTTGCAGACTCTGGTGCAGATTATATCATCGCAATTGGTGGCGGTTCATCTATGGACACAGCAAAGGCAATCGGTATCATCACAACAAACCCAGAATTTTCTGATGTAAAGAGCCTCGAAGGAGTTGCTCCTACAAAGAATCCATGTACACCAATCTTTGCAGTACCTACAACAGCTGGTACAGCAGCAGAAGTTACAATCAACTATGTTATCACAGACCCTGAAAGAAACTGCAAGATGGTATGTGTAGACCCACATGATATCCCAGTGGTAGCATTCGTTGACCCAGATATGATGGCTACAATGCCAGCTAGCCTTACAGCAGCAACTGGTATGGACGCTTTAACACACGCTATCGAAGGTTATATCACAGGCGGCGCTTGGGAACTTTCCGATATGTTCCACATCAAAGCAATCGAAATCATCGCTAAAAACCTCCGTGCAGCAGTAAACGGCGACGCAGCTGGTATGGAAGGCATGGCTTTAGGACAGTATGTAGCTGGTATGGGCTTCTCAAACGTAGGTCTTGGTATCGTACACTCAATGGCTCATCCACTTGGTGCAGTATATGACACACCACACGGCGTAGCAAACGCTATCATTCTTCCAACAGTTATGGAATACAATGCAGAAGCTACAGGCGAAAAATACCGTGAAATCGCACGTGCTATGGGCGTTAAGGGCGTAGATGAAATGTCAGTAGAAGAATACAGAAAAGCAGCTATTGAAGCAGTAAAACAGCTCTCTACAGACGTAGGTATTCCAGCAGACTTAAAAGATATCGTAAAGCCAAGCGATATTCCATTCCTTGCACAGTCAGCATATGATGATGCTTGTCGTCCAGGAAATCCAAAAGCTACAAGTGTAGAAGATATCACAAAATTATATGAATCGCTGATCTAATACAATACATAACTAGGGACTCCGAAATTCGGAGTCCCTTTTTTCGTGCTTGAGACCTTGAAATATTGCTTTCCATACCCAAAAGGTATATAATGTTGTATCAAATAATTTAAAGTGAAAGGAATATTTCATGCGAAAAAAACTCTTCCGTAATTGGGGTACATCAGCAGAATGGAAAAATCGATTCTGTAACCGTAAAAACATACCTAGGAGATGAACTGATTGAAGGAGATATTTTTATTTCCACAATGCCAATGAGAGAGTTGATTGGGTCTATGATTGACATCGAGAACGAATAAAACAGGCATATCCAGGTTATTATGGAGCGTATGGAGATA
>CAYMTP010000122.1:0-2654 GCA_964393435.1 uncultured Lachnobacterium sp.
ATGCTTAGAGAAGGAGATATTGAATAAATGAAAGTAATTTTATTAGAAGATGTAAAGGCCCAGGGCAAAAAGGGCGAAATCATTGAAGTAAGTGACGGCTATGCCCGTAATGTTTTAATTGCAAAGAAGCTTGGTGTAGAAGCAACCCCAAAGGCATTAAATGATTTAAAGCTTCAGAAGAAACACGAAGAAAAGGTTGCTCAGGAGCAGTACGAAGCAGCCGTAGAACTTGGCAAAATAGTAGAAACCAAGAAGGTTGTTATTAAAGTAAAATGTGGTGATGGTGGCCGTTTGTTCGGCACTGTTTCTACAAAAGAAATCGCAGCTGCTGCAAAAGCACAGATTAATTTAGAATTAGATAAGAAGAAAATGCAGCTTAGTGACCCAATCAAAGCATTAGGTACTTATGAAATTCCAGTGAAGCTTCACCAGAAAGTTACTACCAAATTAACGGTACAGGTAGTGGAAGGATAGGAGGAAATTCCTTTGGAAGAGGCAATTATCAAACGAATTATGCCAAACAGCCTAGAGGCGGAGCAGTCGGTTATCGGTTCTATGATTATGGATAGAGATGCTATTGTGACTGCCACTGAAATGCTTCACAAGGATGATTTTTATCATCAGCAGTATGGAATTCTCTTTGAAGCAATGAGTGAGCTTTTTACAGCGAATCTGCCAGTTGATTTGGTTACATTACAGAATAAACTAAAAGAAAAAGACGTTCCAAATGAGATTTCCAGTTTGGAATTCGTAAGAGATTTGCTGAATGCAGTTCCAACCTCAGCAAATATTAAATATTATGCCAATATCGTAAGTGATAATGCGGTAAAACGCAGACTCATTCGAGTGATGGAAGATATCGAAAACGAATGTTATGCGGGAAAAGAGTCTTTAAACAGCGTATTGGATAAGACAGAAAAGGATGTATTCAAATTACTGAGTAGTCGTACGGGTGGAGATTATGTACCAATCCGTCAGGTTGTTATGAATGCCTTGGAAAAAATTGAGAAAGCATCGAAAATGTCTGGCACGGTAACAGGTATCCCAACAGGGTTCATTGACTTGGACTATAGAACCGCAGGTCTACAGCCTTCGGATTTAATCTTGGTAGCAGCACGTCCATCTATGGGTAAAACCGCGTTCGTATTAAATATTGCACAGTATGTGGCTTTCCACGAAGCAAAGAGCGTAGCTATTTTCTCTTTGGAAATGTCAAAAGAACAGCTGGTAAACCGTCTGTTCTCCCTTGAATCCAGAGTAGATGCACAAGCACTTCGTACCGGTAATCTGTCTGATGCAGACTGGGAAAAGCTGGTAGAAGGAGCAGGAATCATTGGCGATTCCAAACTCATTATCGATGATACACCAGGTATCAGTATTGCAGAATTACGAAGCAAATGTAGAAAATATAAGCTGGAACATGGCTTAGATATTATCATCATCGACTACTTACAGCTGATGACAGGTTCTGGTCGAGGAAGCGAGTCCCGTCAGCAGGAAATATCCGATATCTCACGTTCTCTTAAGGCACTTGCAAGAGAGCTTAACGTTCCTGTTGTGGCACTGTCACAGTTATCCCGTGCGGTAGAACAAAGACCAGATCACAGACCTATGATGTCTGACCTTCGTGAATCTGGAGCCATCGAGCAGGATGCCGACGTGGTAATGTTTATTTACCGTGACGATTACTACAATAAAGATACAGAACTGAAAGGTATTTCTGAAATCATTATCGCTAAACAGCGTAACGGTCCTATTGGAACCGTAAACCTGGCTTGGTTGCCAGAATACACCAAGTTCGCAAATCTCGAGCATTAGTTTAGAATTGCAAAATAGGTCGAAACTTGCGACGAAAACAAATTGAACAGGAAGAGGACAACTCCTATAATATTTTTATAAGGGTTGTCCTTTTTTATTGCATTTAAGGCAGAAAAGGCAAGTATAAATAAAAGGAGGAATCAAGGTGGAGAAAGTGCGTTACATGATTTCTGATGCGGCAGATATGGTGCATGTAGAAACCCATGTGTTACGTTACTGGGAAGAGGAACTAGAGCTTACCATTCCAAGAAATGAAATGGGGCATAGATACTATACACGAGAGAATATTAAGGAGTTTCAGAGAATCAAGGATTTGAAGGATCAGGGATATCAACTGAAAGCCATTCGAATGATATTACATAACGGGAAATTGGAGGAGTTGGAGTCACATCCGTTGGATGATTATGAGGTGAATACGATGGATGAAGGGGTACAGATGCCAATGTCTTTTGTGCCACAGGAGAAAAAAGTGATGGGTACAGTATTTAAAACACAGATGTCAACACAAGAACCAACTGCCTTATCTCCAGAGGAACGTATGTGTCAGTTCCGCGAGTTGATGAGTGATATTGTAGGACAGGCTATCGCCCAAAATAATGAGGCACTCAGCCAGACAATCGGTAAGGATGTGCAGGAATTGGTATTAAAGGAAATGAATTATCTCATGAGGGAGCAGGAGGATGCCCAGGAGGAAAGATATCGAAAACTGGATGCAGCAATTAGAGGTTCTATTCGAAGACGTCCGTTTTTCGAAAAAAAAGAGAAAAAGGAAAAATAAAAAGGGGGCTGTAAAAAAACTTCCCTAAAAGAAAAATCGCTTAGACCGTGAGGTTTAA
>CAYMTP010000123.1:0-2637 GCA_964393435.1 uncultured Lachnobacterium sp.
TGATGGCGGATGAGCGAAAGATGGTAGAAGAGGCTTATGCAGGCGATATTATCGGTATTTTCGATCCAGGTATTTTCTCCATCGGTGATACACTAACTACCGCAAAGGATAAGTTCCAGTTCGAGGGTATTCCTACCTTCGCACCAGAACATTTTGCTCGCGTACGTCTTGTAGATTCTATGAAACGTAAGCAATTTGTAAAAGGTGTAACACAGATTGCACAGGAAGGTGCGATCCAGATTTTCCAGGAATATAAGGGCGGTATGGAAGAAATCATCGTTGGTGTAGTAGGTGTGCTTCAGTTTGATGTATTGAAATTCCGTCTGGAGAGTGAATATAACGTAGAGATTCGTTTGGAAAATCTTCCATACGAACACATTCGCTGGATTGAAAATAAAGATGAAGTGGATGTTGACAGCCTGACAGGAACTTCTGATATGAAGAAGGTTATTGATATGAAGGGCAATCCATTGCTTCTCTTTGTCAATGCTTGGAGTGTTGGTATGACATTAGATCGAAACAAGGGTCTTGTGTTGACAGAATTTGGTAGAAATTAGAGCAAAACAGAGCAAAACAGGAATATGATGGTCGCTGTACAGACGTAAGGCTTCCCATCATATTCCTGTTTTTTTGTGCTTTTTTTGTAAGGGAGTGTCCGAATTATAGCCCACTTAAAATGTTCTAATTTAGTTGTTGACAAGGAGGAACATTTATACTATTATTAGTACAAGAAAACAAACAAATGTTCGTGAACAAATGTTTTGTTTGCGACGAAAATGGTTCGTAAGGAAAGAATGAAAAGAAGGAGATCATTTTATTATGGCAAAAGAAGATAAATTGAAAGCATTGGATGCAGCGATTGCACAGATTGAAAAGAGTTATGGAAAAGGTTCTATTATGAAATTAGGCGAAAACGCTGCTAATATGAACGTGGAGACAGTTCCTACAGGTTCTTTAAGTTTAGATATCGCATTGGGTTTAGGCGGACTTCCGAAGGGACGTATCATCGAAATCTACGGACCAGAATCTTCTGGTAAGACTACAGTAGCACTTCACTGTGTAGCAGAAGTACAGAAGGCTGGCGGTATCGCAGGATTTATCGATGCGGAGCATGCATTAGACCCAGTATATGCCAAGAATATTGGTGTAGATATTGACAATCTTTATATTTCACAGCCAGACTGTGGCGAACAGGCATTAGAAATTACAGAAACTATGGTACGTTCAGGTGCAGTAGATATCGTTATCGTAGACTCTGTAGCAGCATTAGTTCCAAAGGCTGAAATTGATGGTGATATGGGTGATTCCCACGTAGGTTTACAGGCTCGACTTATGAGTCAGGCACTTCGTAAACTGACAGGTGTTATCAGCAAGTCAAACTGTATTGTTATCTTTATCAACCAGTTACGTGAAAAAGTAGGCGTTATGTTTGGTAATCCTGAAACTACTACAGGTGGTCGTGCACTGAAATTCTATTCCTCTGTACGTCTTGATGTTCGTAGAGTAGAGTCATTGAAACAGGCTGGTGAGGTTATCGGTAACCATACCAGAGTAAAAGTTGTTAAGAATAAAGTAGCACCACCATTTAAGGAAGCGGAATTTGATATTATGTTTGGTCAGGGCATTTCCAAAGAAGGGGATATTCTCGACTTAGCGGCGAACGTTGGAATTATCAGCAAATCTGGTGCTTGGTATGCTTACGAAGGCGACAAGATTGGTCAGGGACGTGAAAATGCTAAGAACTATTTGAAAGAAAATCCAGCATTCTGCGACATGATTGAAGGAATGGTGCGTGAACACTATTTCTCACATCCAGAAGATGTAGCAGAAGTTGACCCAGCTACAGTAGAAGATGATGAATAATTGGAAATGGTAGGTGCTTATGATGAGTACTGAGAGTATCCAAATTACTCGATTTGAAAAATTAGAAAAAGGTAAACGTCGCATCCGCTTTGAGAACGGAGAATGCTGCATAGTATATTATTCAGAGATTCGTAGCCTGCATTTAGAGGAAGGTGCCTATGTATCTTATAAGGTGTATGAGAAAATCTTCAAGGATATAGTAGGAAAGAGAGCAAAGAAACGAGCACTTCATCTATTAGAGCAGATGGATAGAACGGAACAGCAGCTACGTGAAAAACTGGTGGCTTCAGAATATCCTGCCAAATGTGTAGATGAGGCTATCGAGTATGTAAAAAGTTTTCATTATCTCGATGATGAAAGATACGCAGAAACTTTTACTAGATACAAAAAAGACAAAATGAGTCGTCAGCAGATTAAGCAGAAACTTATGATGAAGGGCGTAGCCAGAGATGTCATATCGAATGCGATTGAAGAAGAATACGATGTGGATGAAACAATACATATCCGTAGGATATTGGAGAAAAAGAATTTTTCGAACGAATCTGCAGATGATGGCGAGTTTCGTCGAGTATACAACTATTTACTGCGAAGAGGCTTTCAAAGCAGTGATATTTTAAAAGAAATGAAATGTGTAGGAGCGGACTGGTAATTGCCAGTCCGTTTTTGAGTAGAAGGATAGTAATAGCTCAACGAGCACCATTTGCATATTTAGTAGGTTGTGGCTTAACTGTTACTATATATTGCTTGACATATCTAGTGAAAAAGTATAAAATT
>CAYMTP010000124.1:0-2573 GCA_964393435.1 uncultured Lachnobacterium sp.
AAATTAATGAATCCACAATTTGCACGTAATGTTACTGTACCATTTGGAGTCTCCTGTTTTGAAAACTGCTCGAAAGCAACAAGGAGTCGATACAAATCCTCTGTTAGACTAAATAGAGAATCCTTATCTACTGTTTTCACAGCATCTTTGACGACATCTGGAATCACATATTCCCCGGCATCTAATACGTTAAATTCGGAAATTATGATGTTCACCTGTACTGCTGTATCACCGATATCAGCACTTCCTGCTATCTCAATCCGGTCAAGCTTGTCATTTCTAGCAGTCATTTGTACATTTAAATTTTTAATATGACTTAATAACTCCTGTTCTTCACCTTCAGGATCTAGACCTGCTGACATAGCCACCTGCAATAGCTCCTGTACCTGTTCCCCAGTTACGGTTACGGAATAGCTTGTTTCCGAATCTGTTTTCACACAGGTAATATCAAACATTTCATAAGCAGCTGCAATCTGCAAAAACAAATCTTCGTATACCACTTTCTCGGCTGACTGTGACTGCACTTCTTCTGCAATTAGAAAAGCATGACCATTTTCCAAATAAAGCACATTATCTACAATATAGATTGGAAAATCATATTGATCCATGACCACATATTTTGTTTCCTCGTCTTTCACTAGATAGATATCCGAATTGAAATCTACCAATTCATTTGCGAAATCTGCGGATATATCCAAATGCATGGATTGGTTCTCTTCTGTTATAAGCGGCTGTAATAAATCTGAAATCTCTTTCCCAATTTGTACTTTTGGCAATATTTTAACGCCAATAAAAATAAGTATTCCTAGTAAAACAGCTCCTATTACCCCCAGTAATAAGTACCGTTTTTTCTTATTTTCCATTACATACCCTCCATTAAAAAGGGAGATATTTTACTATCCCCCTCTTTCTGTTTTATTCGTTATTTTCTTTTTTTACAACTCTTTGTTTTCTTTTACGTAATAAAACTACAACAACAATAATTGCAACAACAGCAATGATTGCAATGATGATAATATTGCCACCTACGTTTGATGTTTCTGCCAACGCAAATCCTATTTCACCATCTACAAATTCAAATACTATGTAAGAACCTTCTACTGTGTATTCACGTTCTACCCAGTTTCCATCTGCATCTTTCACAAAAAGTAAAATACCATCTTCATCCATACCATCTGGAATACGATAATGCAGTTTTTCAACTCCAATATTTGAAATAGATACTTCCCAGTTCACTTTCACTTTCACATCATTTACAACAGATTCCTGTGCAAGCATATCTAACAATTTAATAGAAGTATTTTTATCAAAAGCTCCAATTGCCAAGATAATAGAATGATTATCTTCTGTCCTCTCTTCGCCCTGTACTACCATATGCTTGGCTTCAACTTCAGCCTCATAGGTCTGATCAAATACAACATTGGATAATCGTTCTTCGGAAATGTAGAAAGTTTCTTCTTCCTCGCCCATTGCCAGAGTTTCTGAAGTAACAGGTTTCACAAATACCCAATCATACATATCTCCTTCTTCTACTGTAAGTATAGGTATTTCGTCTAATGAAATGCTTTCTCCAACCTTTATAGTCTTAACAACATCTTCCTGTCCCTCTACCACAAAACGAACTGTAACATTCTTGAACATATCATCCAAGCTTTCCAATGCCAAGTAATCCTCTAAACCAATTCTTCCTGTAGCACCTTTGTAATTTACGCCATCGATTCCGCCTCTGTCTTTGCCAACATGATAGTAATAGTTTCCTGAAATAAGTGAATCACCACTGCCTGGTAACTCGTCTGTAGAGCCTAAAATACTACCCACAAATTCTGTACCTGCAGCAATATCTACAAACGAATAGCAATTGAACACTTCAACACCACGTCCTGCAATACCTCCGACATAATTTGCACCTGCAAGAATACTCTTACTATAACAGTTCACAATATAAGTATCACAATTTCCTACAATGCCACCTACATAATCCGCATTAAGTGAATCCATGTTACCAATATTATAACATGATAAGATAGCCCCTTGAACCATCTGTCCTGCAATACCACCTGCGTAATCCTTGCTAGCTGCAATAGTTCCATAATTTTTACAATTACGTAAAACTAAACGAATACTACCACTAACATTTGCAGAAGTATCGCCATATGTTTCAATATCATCTTCACTCATCAACATTTCTGAATCACAGTTTCCGGCAATACCACCTACTGCATTTTCACCTGCTACTTCACCATAATTGATACAGCCTGTTACTTTTCCAATGGTATCACTTTCTTTGTCATATCTGGAGACATCCTCAATGTTCATTTCCACGCTCATATCTTCCATAGAGCTCATCATATCTTCCATCTGAGCCATCATATCATTCATTTTTGATGATATATCAAGTGATTCTGTGGTATCTTCGATTTCCATACTCTCCTCATAAATTTCATCGAAAGAATTACTGAAATCATTTAAAACAGAGTCCAAAATATCGCTATCATACTCTCCGGTTTCTGGGTCTTTAGAGTTTTCTAAAGACTCTAAAGCTTCTTTTATCCCATTCAATTCGGTTTCCATAT
>CAYMTP010000125.1:0-2485 GCA_964393435.1 uncultured Lachnobacterium sp.
AAGACGATGCATTTCATTGAAATCAGAAATGCCCATTTCCAAAATAGCTACTTCGTGTTCTGCTCGAATACCAAAAACTGTTAGAGGAAGTCCGATTTCATTATTGAAATTACCTGCGGTTTTATGTACCTGATATTTCTGGGAAATTACCGAAGCAATCATTTCCTTGGTACTTGTTTTGCCCACACTTCCTGTGATACCTACCACCTTAATTGGTAAGGTTCGGCGATAAAACGTAGCTATCTTTTTCAATGCTTCTTCGGTCGATGTAACACGAATATATGGTCCTGCTGGATTTTCCAATTCGATTTCAGAAAGCACACAGCATGCACCCTTTTCAAATACCTGTGGAATAAAGTTGTGACCATCTACACGCTCCCCTTTAATTGGGATAAAGAGATAATCTTCTTCTATAAGACGACTGTCAATCACAGCTCCACAAATTACCTTATCTGCAAGAGCCGTCTCTCCCACATAGGTACCTTCACATGCCAATGCAATATTTTTTAAACTCATGTTAGGCATTTCTTTACTCATTTTGTTGCCTCCATATCATGATTATCTTATGCTTTATTTTTGATAACGTTTCAACGATATTTCAATGATTTTTTCACAAAGCTGATTAAAATTCATCCCCACTGCTGCTGCTTCCTGTGGAAGTAAGCTGGTAGGTGTCATGCCTGGAAGTGTATTTGCTTCTAAGCAGTACATTTCTCCGGCATCGCTGATGAGGAAGTCAGAGCGAGAATAGGTATCTAACCCAATCACTTTTGCCACTGCTTCTGCATAAGCTCTCATCTGTGCAGATACTTCTTCTGTAAGATCTGCTGGACAGGTTTCTACCGCACTGCCTGCTTTATATTTATTCTTGTAATCATAGAAGCCCTGAAGGGGAGCAATTTCGATGACTGGCAATGCTCTTCCTTCGATTACACCACAGGAGAATTCTCTACCCTGTACAAATTCTTCGATAATAAGTTCATCTTCCCAATGAAAAGCTTCATCTAAAGCAGCTTTGAATTCTACTTGGTCTCGTACAATGGTTACACCGATACTAGAGCCGCCACAGCATGGTTTTACAATCACTGGAAGACGAAGTCCCAGAGATGCTAAATCGTCATTTCTCTTTTCTTTTGTCATGGCAAGACCATTTGGTGTTGGAATTCCATTTGCGCGGAAGAACTGTTTTGCAATCCCCTTGTTCATAGCAATGGCACTACTTAAATAGTCACTACCCGTATATTTGATACCAAATAAATCTAATGCCGCCTGAACCTTACCATTTTCTCCATTTTCTCCATGAAGTGCCATAAAAGCGATATCTGCCATCTGACACAAACGAAGTACATTTGGTCCAAAGAAGCAATCGGACTGGTCCTTTCTAGAAGCTTTTACCTTTGCCAAATCTGGAGCCACTTCCGATATTTCGGTAATCTGAACACTCATCTCTTCTGCACGTTCAAATGCTCCTGTTAAATCTTCCTCTTTATCACTATATCCCATGAACACATCCAGCATAATTACTCGATGTCCATTTTCTCGCAACGCTTTTGTTACCATGCTTCCTGACTTAAAGGAAACATCTCTTTCTGTACTTAATCCACCTGCTAATACTACGATATCCATATGATAATCTCTCCTATATTAGTAATCGTATCGTCTGCGATTTACGCAAACTTCCACATATAGATAATAGTATCACACTTCTTATTTTATAACAAGATTAAGGAATGCAACCAGACAGATAAAAATATCGCGATGCAAATATTCGTTTTCTTTTATATGACTTCCATAAGCATAGATTCTCGCTTCCAATAATGCTCTATTTCGCACATCGGTCTCAAACAAAATCTCCCAGAGCTGCCACAGCTTCGTGGTCTTGCATTCTTCCATCCAGGCCTCTTTTTCTTCCACATATCTTTCCTCCATTAAAACGCGGCGAATTTGTTTGAATAAACTAATTTGAAACATATGATTTCCTCCATTGTAAAATATTCTTTTACAAACACTATAGTGGGGGAGCACAGCAAAAAACAAGTCGCGAAACGTGAATTCACGTTTCGCGACCTTTTTCACACAAATTATATTTTTTATGCTATAATAAAAGTTTTTATTCTGGTTCAATAATTCCGTAAGTGTTGCCTTTTCTCTTATAAACGACATTTACTTCATCGGTTTCTGCATTTACAAATACGAAGAAATCATGTCCGAGAAGTTCCATCTGGATACATGCATCTTCTGGATACATAGGCTTCAAATCATATCTCTTAGAACGAACGATTTTGATTTCATCATCATCATCTTCTTCTATCTGCTCTTCTAAGTACTCTGCCTTGAAGCTTGCAGCTGCATTCATTTTCTTTGAAATAATCTTGGTTCTATATTTGATTAACTGTCTTTCTAATGTCTCCTCTACTAAATCGATAGAAACATACATATCGTTGCTCACTTCTTCTGCACGAATGGTATGTCCTTTGGTTGGAAT
>CAYMTP010000126.1:0-2466 GCA_964393435.1 uncultured Lachnobacterium sp.
CCATACAAAACTGTTTTAAAAGAAGTAGAAAACTGTGAAAGTATTGCATCCTATTTGAAATCCATCGGATATGGTACACATGCAGTACACAACAACGGAGGTAACTTCTACAGCCGTGTAAATGCCTTCTCTATGATGGGCTTTGATTCTTTCACCAGTAAAGAATTGATGGATATAACAGAATTTACTCCTAACGAAGGCTGGGCTGAAGACTCCATCCTTGCAGAGGAAACCATGAAAACCCTGACCTCTACCGAAGGTCCAGATTTAACTTATGTTATTACAGTTGGTCAGCACGGCGTATATCCAGAAGAAAAGGTTATTGAAACACCATACTGTGAAGTATATGGGCTAGCTACCGAAGAAGAAACCAACGCTTGGACCTATTATATGCACCAGGCAAACAAAACAGACCAGTTTATTCAGGAACTTATTACCTATTTAGAAGACTTAGACGAAGATACTATCGTAGTATTCTGGGGTGACCATCTTCCAACCATGGGACTGGAAGATTCTGAAATGGTTTCTGGCGACATTTACAAAACCAAATATGTTACCTGGAACAACTTCGGTTTAGAACAGAATGACAAAGATTTATATGCATATCAGCTTATGGCGGATATCTTCAATCAAATTGGTATCCATGACGGCACCATGGTAGCATATCATCAGACACAGTGGGGCAACCCAGATAACCAGGCTTATTTAGATGGTATTGAACAGTTACAGTATGATATCCTTTATGGAAGCCGTTACTGCTACGATGGAGATATTAATAAATACCCAGCTACCGACATTATCATGGGGATTGATGATGTAATCATCTCCGAAATGTATCCTTACACCGATGAGGAAGGAACCAATTGGGTAGTTCTCAAAGGTGAAAGTTTCACCAAATGGAGCCGTGTATATGTAAATGGTGAAAAAGTAGGAACTACCTACGTATCAGGAAATGAGCTTTGGATTAAGGCATCCAAAATTAAAGAAGGAAATACCGTAGTCGTAAACCAGAATGGTTCAAAGAGTACTATTTTTAGAAGTTCAAATGAATTCACCTATGTAGTACCTGCGGTGGATGAAACTTCCACTACACAGACGACAGAAAATACAGAAAATTCTGAGACCCCTGCGACTCCAGAAACTCCTGTAACTCCATAAAATTAAGGGATTGTCCAACGACAATCCCTTTTCTTTATGCTTATAATAATCTAGTCGAAGAAAATGTTAAGTTCTCCGAAGTTTGATTCCGCTTTAATAATTACATGCGGTGCATCCATATCTCGATTTGGTTCACCGAAGATTCCTACATGTCCGAAGGTGCTATTCTGACTGATGGTTGCTCGCCAGGTTCCTGGAAAGTAGATATTCATCTTACCGAAATTATTATTTAACTCAACCGTCGCTTCACCATTTGCGATATTTGCGTTGTTAAAGTAAATATTTGCAGCACCAAAGTCATTTTCCAATTTAGCACTGCTGAAAGCTGCAGAGTTTACGTACTTGCTGGTGGAGTTGAAATTGTTCTGTAAAGAGACGTGACGTCCATCCGCCCACTCTTCTTTCTTCCATTCCTCTCCATCCTTGTACTGAATGTTGACTATTTTTTGTTTTTTTCCAATAATCATATTTAATCCAATTGCTAAAAAGATTCCAGCAATAAACAACGGAAATGGAGTTATATCTGAAATTCCTAAATATTCTTCATACATCCAGGCAAGTATGCACACACACATAACACAGGTAAAAAATTCTCTTTCTTTTAATCCGGATATCACTCCACAGGCAAAGATAATCGTAAAAATAATTTTTATCCAAGGAATCTCTGGAATAATTCCTAATGAAGTTCCCAAAATATTTATTGCAATCATAATCATAGCAGTTCCGATGCCTAATTTTTTCTCTCTCATTATTTTACTAACCTCTTTTCTTCCAATTTCGTCATTAATAATTTCAGATAGTTTCTTGAAACAAATACCTTCTTATTAGAGCCTGCAAACTCCACCTCACTGGCACCAGTGATATTCTTATTTATGGCTCTTACCTTGCTGGCATTTAAAATCGTGGACTTTGCTACACGGACAAAATTTCCAGGAAGCAAGTCTTCCAATTCATAAAGACGATATTTTGTTTCATAAATCTGTGTTGCGGTATGTACGACAACACCGTTTGTATCTGTTTCAAAAAAGAGTATTTCATCTATTGTAATGTAGTACTCCTTCTCTCCTCGGGACACCTCTAACTGCATTCTCGAATTGACCGCGTCTGTGATACGTTTTTGTATAGATATCACATCTTCATTTAAGGACTTACATCGAATGACGATTTCTTCCTCCGCAAGTCCGTCGTCAATTTCAATCTTTATCTTCATAATATCTCCTGTATTCTTGATAATTGCATTATAAAAAAAGAACCTCTCGATGTAAACCATTTTACATCAAGAGGTTAAATTTTGAAACTAAGTGGTTA
>CAYMTP010000127.1:0-2456 GCA_964393435.1 uncultured Lachnobacterium sp.
TTACATCTTCTAATAAAATTACTTTCATTTATTCAATATCTCCTTCTCTAAGCATTTCTTCGAGAGTGTCTTTGATAATACGTTTTGCAGATTCAATGGTACAGTCCACAAGCTGTGCACCTGCGACGTTAAGGTGTCCACCACCGCCGAGGCGTTCCATAATAATCTGTACATTAATCTCATCAATCGAACGAGCACTTACGAAAATCTTGCCATTGTACTCAGTTAATACGAAGGATGCTTTTATTCCTATTACATTTAATAATTCATTCGCAGCCTGTGCCCCAACGATGGTTGGACTCTGCAAATCCCCAGCTGGACATACGGAAATCGCAAAGGCATTGCGATATACTTCTGCACTGCGAACCGCTTCTGCACGTGCCTTGTAAGCCGCCATATCATTACGAATCATCTTACGCACACGGGTAACCTCTGCACCAGATCTACGCAGATAAGCTGCAGCTTCAAAGGTTCTAACACCTGTTTTGGTCATAAAGTTATTGGTGTCAATCAAAATACCAGCATAAATACAATCTGCTTCTCTTGACTCTAATTTGAAGCCTTCCTGGAAGTACTGAAGAACTTCCGCAACCATTTCACAAGCACTAGATGCGTATGGCTCGATATAAGATAATACTGGATTCTCGATAACTTCGCTACCCTGTCTATGATGATCGAATACGCAGATATAGTCTGTTTTACGAAGTAGCTCTGGACATTCCGTATAGCTTGGTTTATTGGTATCTACTACCATAACCAAGGTGTTACGACTTGTCATATCAATTGCTGTTTCGCTATCAATAAACATATCCTCAGGATATCCGTTTTCTGTAGTAAAACAATCAATCAGTGGTTTTACGGAGCTGGTTGCATCATTTACAACAATCTGAGCCTTTTTACCAAGCACCTTCGCTGCACAATAAATACCGATTCCTGCACCGATAGAGTCAACGTCGGAAATGCTGTGACCCATGATAATCACATTTTCGCGGCCTTCCATAATTTCGCGAAGTGCCAACGCTTTTACTCGGGCTTTTACTCGGGTATTACGTTCTACCTGCTCGGTCTTTCCTCCATAATAGTGGATGAGACCTTTTACTTTAACAACTGCCTGGTCTCCGCCTCGTCCTAAAGCCAAGTCAATGGCAGAACGAGCATATGCATAGTTATCATTGTAGCTATCGCCTTTAAGACCTACACCGATACTTAAGGTAACCGCCATTTCATTACCTACTTTAACGGTCTTAACATCTTCTAAGATACTGAACTTATCTTCTTCAAGTTGATGTAAATATTTGTATTTAAATACAACGAAGTATTTATCCTTTTCGATTTTTCTTACAAGACCATCTACATTACTAAAGTACTGGCTTACCTTACGATCAATTAACGCTATTAAAAGAGAACGTTTTACGTCTTCAATACTTTCTAACGCTTCGTCATAGTTATCAATATAAACAAGAGCTGCCACCTGTTTCTGCTCAATGTTTTCCAGTTTATATTGATTCAACTCCGTCTCATCAAAGAAATAAAGTGCAATCATGTACTCATTTTCAGCATCCACCTCAAAGTTGATTTTTTCCTCCATTATGGACTCAAAATTCACTCGGTGAATAGATACACGATAATCCTTTTTTCCATAAGAAACTTCGATTTCTGTTGCCTTGACATTTTTCTGAAGAAATTCCTTCGTAATGGATGGGAACAAAGACGCAATGGATTTGTGATATCTTTTATCTACGCCTGTCATTTCAGAGAATTTCTCATTGAGCCACATCACTTTTCCTGCACTATCCAATAGCACATAAGGAATCTCAAATTCATTCAGAAGCTTCTTTTGTACCGTAGAATACTGGGTGGCAAAACCTACTACCTCGCGTGCAATATACTGCGTATTGATGGCATACACGATACCTGTAGATATGGCATAAATAATGATAAAAATGGTTACAAACACCCCACTCTTTACATCATACACATATACGCCCACATTCAGTAATGCTAATACGGCAGCTATTATAATAGGCCAATTAAAAAAAACGCCCAATCTTCCCTTAAATTTAATCTTATTCTTCATAAATCCGCCCTCCATTGATTTCTATGACGATAATAATCCATCATATTTAAAAATCATTATAGGTATTTGTAAGTATACCATTTTTTCGACTGTAAATAAAGCATTTTCGCCTGGAAAAACGGAGGATTTAGATAAAAGAAAAAGGGCTACCCACATCTTGGGTAGCCCTCTTAAATTAAGCACTATATCTATTATTTGTCTTCAACTGCAACTTCTGCGATAGATTTGGTAAGACCTGCGATTCCTTGAATTTCGGAAGGAATGATGATCTTTGTAGCCTTGCCATCTGCTGCTTTTGCAAATGCTTCTAAGCTCTTGAGCTGAAGTACGCCTGCGTCTGGAGCAGCTTCTTTTAACATCTTAAGACCATCAGCGTTTG
>CAYMTP010000128.1:0-2454 GCA_964393435.1 uncultured Lachnobacterium sp.
TGCAGCAGATTTACAGTCTGTCCCCTTTGGCCACTCGGGAATCCACCCATTTATTCATCAGAATTGCTCCTGACAAGGTTAGAGTATAGCATAATCCCTCTATTTACACAAGTAATTTTTTAGATTTTCTTGTAAATTTCCTATACAAAGTAAAAAAGACAGCCAATCGATCTGCTGTCTTTTTAGGAGAAGGTATTTTTACTATGGGGTTAGTAAAAACTATATATAATGTATTGGGGGGTTTTTACATGGATTATAATAGCACTAACTCCACAGAAAGTGTGCACAAACTTAACAAAAGTTTACACCTTTTTTTGTGCACTTTTTCATCTCCCAATTTTATTATCTCCATTTTAGAGAAAAATATGCATAAAAAAACCGAGTTTTTTAGGCTCGGTTTTGTTTTCGGAAATTTTCGCTAATCAAAAAGTGCTTCAAATTCCTCTCTGGAAATCTTTTCTTTCTCTAAAAGAAGGGCCGCACAACGATCTAATATGTCACGATGCTCCAAAATAATGCGTTTTGCTTCCGCATAAGCATCATCTATAATACGTTTTACCTCACTGTCAATGGTTGCTGCAACACCTTCGCTATAGCTTCTGGTGTGTGCAAGGTCGCGTCCGATAAATACTTCGTCGTCTTCATTGGTATAGCAAATCATACCAATATTTTCAGACATTCCATATTTTGTAACCATATCGCGGGCAGTTCTGGTGCACTGTTTGATATCCTGAGATGCTCCTGTGGTCACATCGTCAAAGACCAATTCTTCCGCCACACGTCCGCCAAGCCCTACGATGATGTCCTGAATCATACGGCCTTTGGAGTTGAACATTTCATCCTTTTCTGGAAGCGGCATGGTATAACCAGCTGCACCTGCACCGGTTGGAATAATCGAAACAGTATATACAGGTCCTACATCTGGAAGCACATGGAAGAGAATTGCATGTCCTGCTTCATGATATGCAGTAATACGTTTTTCCTTTTCAGAAATAACTTTGCTCTTCTTTTCTGCACCGATGCCTACTTTTACGAAGGATTTGCGAATATCCTCCTGCGTAATGTAAGCACGTTCCTCTCGAGCAGTTACAATTGCAGCCTCATTTAACAGATTCTCTAAGTCAGCACCTGTAAAACCTGCTGTAGTCTGTGCTACCTGTTTTAAATCTACATCATCACCAAGTGGTTTGTTCTTTGCATGAACATTTAAAATTTCTTCTCTACCAGCTACATCTGGACGGCCTACTACAATTTTTCTATCAAAACGGCCTGGACGCATAATCGCTGGGTCCAAGATATCTACACGGTTGGTTGCTGCCATTACGATAATACCTTCGTTGACACCGAATCCATCCATCTCTACTAACATCTGGTTTAAAGTCTGTTCACGTTCATCGTGTCCACCACCCATACCAGTTCCGCGGCGACGAGCCACCGCATCGATTTCATCGATAAATACGATACAAGGTGCATTTTTCTTTGCATCCTCAAACAAATCTCTTACTCGGGAAGCACCTACACCGACAAACATTTCTACGAAGTCAGAACCCGAAATACTAAAGAATGGTACACCAGCTTCCCCTGCTACCGCTTTCGCAAGAAGGGTTTTACCAGTACCAGGAGGTCCTACCAAAAGTACCCCCTTTGGAATACGGGCACCCAAATTAGTATATTTCTTAGGAGCACGTAAAAAATCGACAATTTCTTCTAATTCTTCTTTTTCTTCTCGAAGACCAGCAACGTTTGCAAAGGTTTTCTTGCCATTTTCATCTGTCGCAAGCTTCGCACGGCTCTTGCCGAAATTCATCATTTTGTTTCCGCCGCTCTGCTGTGCCGCATTATTGTTCATAATCATAAAGAAAATAAACACAATGCCAAAAATAATTAGATATGGTAGGAAACTTTCCAGCCATGATTTTTGTGGCACATTGACACAGTAATAATTGCCAAATCCATTGGCATCCATAAGTTCCTGCATCTCATTGACATCCGAAACATACATGGTTTTTGTGGTTTCATCCTTCAGCAAAATGGTCAGGTTCCCAGTAGGCACCTCTGCATTTTGTGAAATCTTTACGGCATCCACCTGCCCGCTCTGCAAAGCCAGAACAAACTCTGCTTTTGTCATGTTGGTTGGCTCGTTAGTATTTCCCATGCCCCACCATAAAATGACAATAGCGAGGATGAAAATCAAGTACAGACTCCATCCCCCAAAATTACTATTTTTACTACTTTTTGTATTCAAATTCTTTTTCTCCTTCTATTCTTCCACAAATCCAATATATGGAAGATTGCGAAACTTCTGATCCCAGTCCAGACCATATCCAACAATGAATTTATCTGGCACAACAAATCCTGTGTAGTCCACAACTACATCTTTTACCACACGTCTTTCTGGCTTATCCAAAAGCGTGCAAAGAGTAAGTGTCTTTGGATTTCTACTCTTAAATAACT
>CAYMTP010000129.1:0-2391 GCA_964393435.1 uncultured Lachnobacterium sp.
TACCAGAAGATACCGTCGAAAAAGAGGTTCATTGGTATTTGATGATGGGCGACAGTTATTATAGTAAACCACAGAAGGAAGAGTACTTCGTAGATTCCGGGTTTTATAAGTATCATGAAGCTTATCATTTGCTGAAATTTACCAATGAAAAACAAATCTTGGAAAAAGCTTATAATGAGTATTTAGATTTAAAAAAGAGTAACCTATGGGGAACTCACAAGTATTATTAGATTTTTCGAGAAATGCAAAATAAGTCGTTATAGTCACTATAACGACTTATTTCATACATGTTGAAAAATCTTATGTTGAAAGAGGTTTGACTGGATGCAATTTATGGGAAGACTCTATGTAGGAGAATCGATTTCTTCGAAAGAGCATGAAATTGTAAGAAAAGTTCATAATAGGCAATTAGTAACCAATCTGTACTTGATTGTTCTTTCGACTCATCCTGACAATATGCTGGAATTGATTCTGGAAAAGGAGACTTTGCAAGAGTGCTATCCTAGCTCAGAATTAAAGGTTGTCGGGATTGCTGGAGACAAAGATGAAGCCATAAGTCTAGTACAGAATATTATTGAAGAGTCAATGTGTGAAACAGGCAGTGCGGATGTGCGAGCTTTTCTAAAACAGAAATGGGAGGGACAGGCATGCAGATAGTTCTTTCTATTTTACAGATTTTAGGCTGGGTGCTTTTGGCGGCTGTGATAGTGGTGCTTTTGGCTGTGCTTGCTGTTCTGTTTTGTCCAGTGCGATATCTGGTGGATATTCATTGGCTGGAGGAACAGAGGGCGAAGTTTCAGGTACATTGGTTTTTTCATCTGATTCGGTCGAAGATTTCTTATGGCGAAGATTTAATTTATGGTGAAATCCATCTTTTCTGGAAAAAGATTACTTTTTCTTTTGATTTGACAGAAAAGAAAGAGGAAGAGCCAAAAGACGATGAGAAAAAGCCAAAAGAACCAAAGGAAGCCACGGATGAGAGTATCATTTCAAAAATAAAGGGAATGATAGAACGTATAAAAGAAGTTTATCCGAAACTGAAAAAAATCATTACGTATGAGAAAAATAAGGAAGCCGTCATTCATTTAAAGGATGAAATCATTTATTTGATAAAGGTTCTGCTGCCAAAGCAATCCAAAGCTGATGCGATATTTTCCACAGGTTCACCGGATACTACAGGCCAGTTGTTTGGAGTATTAGCATGTTTTCCAGCTATGTATCATAAGGAATGGAAGCTAATTCCAGACTTTGAATCCGATGATATGTATTTCAAAGGAACCTTCTGGGGCAAGGGCCGAATTTACGGTTATGAAATTATTGGCATAATTATGCGAATAATATTTGATAAGAATTGCAGAAGATTGTATACTATTATCAATAGATTTATAAAATGGTTAAAAAAGAGTGAGAAAACGGAGGGTAATATAAATGGATAAATTAAATACAACAGTAGAATCATTATTTAAAGGAATGGATAGCTTTATCAGCACAAAGACAGTAGTTGGCGAACCAACACAGATTGGTGATACCATTATCGTGCCATTGGCGGATGTTTCCTTTGGTGTAGCCGCTGGAGCAGTTGCAGAGCCAAACAAAAATAATGGTATGGGTGGCATGGGTGGAAAAATCACTCCAAGTGCAGTGCTTATTATCAAAAATGACTCAACAAGACTTGTGAACATCAAGAACCAGGATGCAATTACCAAGATTCTTGATATGGTTCCAGATTTACTTGACCGCTTCGTGCCAGCAAAGAAAGAAGCGGACGTTACAGTGGTTGTGGAAGAGGAAGAAATTTAGGAAATAAAAAAGACCTGTCAGACGACAGGTCTTAATTTTGACTTAATTAAGCACGTTCAACACGGCCAGATCTTAAGCAAGAAGCACAAACATATAATTTCTTTGGTACTCCGTTTACTTTACAATTAACACGTTTAATGTTAGATTTCCAGATTTTATTAGATCTTCTATGAGAGTGACTAACTGCGATTCCGAAATGAACGCCTTTTTCACATACTGCACATTTTGCCATTCTAATTGCACCTCCTTGCAAATTCACTAAGCTCAAATTGTGTTTCGAGCTCACAACATGGATATTCTAACAGAAAGACATACATAATGCAAGGAGAAAAATAAATTTTTTATAATTTTATGGAAATAATTGTATGAAATTAAATACATGGTTTGCTTTTTGAGGAAAATAAGGTATAATATGTACATATCTATGTCATAATTTTATGGAGGTTACAATTATGAAAGGTCAAATGGAAAACCAATATGGTACAGTTTTAATCGATGAGAATGTAATTGCAACTTATGCAGGTTCTGTTGCTGTAGAATGCTTTGGTATTGTAGGTATGGCTGCAGTAAATGTAAAAGATGGACTTGTTA
>CAYMTP010000130.1:0-2254 GCA_964393435.1 uncultured Lachnobacterium sp.
GCTAAATACAAACCATGAATTGGACTCTGAATCAATACCAAAAGAATAGATGGAATTGCTCCGATAAATGGTCCAAAGAATGGAATTACATTTGTAACCCCCACAATAAATGCTACAAGGAAAGCACTTGGAGTTCCCATAAGCAGACAGCCGATATAAGCAATTACACCGATAATTGCTGAATCAATAATTTTACCAATTACAAATCCACCAAAAATCTTGTTTGATTTTCTAACTGTATCAATGATAATATTCCCTGTTTTTGGTGGAAAAATAGCATAGATAATCTTTTTACACTGTCCAACCAGCGTTTCCTGAATAGACATTACATATACCACCACAATAATACCAATAATAAAGTTCAAAATTGTTTTTATGATAGAGAAAACACCCGATGTAATCTGAGCAATGTACTGCTGTGCTAATGGTAGCAACTCCGTTTTGGCCCAATTCTCTACTTCCGAAGTTACGGTTGTCATTACATTTCCTACAAATGCAGCAAATGTACTGTCTCCCAAACCGATTTCCTGAATCCATACCACAAAGGACTCGATATATCCAGGCATAGTATCAAATAAACCAACAACACTTGTTACTAGAGCTGGCACCATCATAGCGATTAATATTGCAATAATGATAAACAGGAAAATGATTGCTCCTGTAATACTAATCCCTCTAGCCCACTTTTTCGCTTTTTCCTCTTTTATTTTCTTAGAAATCAAAAATTTAAGTATCGGTTTCTCTATAAAATCTTTTACTGGCATAAGTAAATACGCCAATGCTAAACCAATAATAATTGGCTCTGCTGATTTTACGATTTTACCTATTATTGCTGATATACTATCCCATCGAAATAAAATAAAGAAGAATATAATACATGCAGCTACTGTCAAAAAAACTGTAACACCTATCTTAAAATAGTGGTTCCAAGAATGTCCTTTTTTCTTTTCAACTTGCGTGGTTTTTTCTTGTTCAGACACGTTTTTTCCTAGCCTCGATAATAGTTTATGAGACATCCTTTCAAAATAATCTCTTTTTCATCAGGAGTGAGTTCCGCCATCTTTAATTTGAACTCTTTTAATTCTCCGTTCTTTACTACATAAGCTGTAAATTCTGTCTTACCTTCTTCAATTGCAGTCTGAATGCCTGGAATGAATAAGTAATCAAGATTTTCAAATGGCAACTCTCCTTCATCAATGATAAATGGAAGCATACCCCAGTTAATTAAGTTAGATCTATATCTCTTAGTTGCATATTCATTTGCGATATTTGCCCATCCGCCAAGTACCTTCTGGCAAGAGGCCGCCTGTTCACGAGCAGATCCATCACCTGGTTTCACTGCAAAAATAGTACTACCAAATCCAACATTTCCTTCTCCAACTTCTGGGAACTGTGTATGAATTGCTGCCATAACTGGTTTTAATTCCTCTACTACTTCCAATGGACAAGTATGTTCTTCTACTGCCTTCTGCGCTTTCTGAATTTCCTTTGCACGGCTTACGTACATTGGATCTTTTCTGGAAAGTGCAAATTCTGCAAGTCCCAAAGGATTTGAACGGAAGGATGATGTTTCTCCTGAAGGAATCAATTCATCCGTAGTTGTAACTGGATCATGAATCTCAGAAACTACCTTAAGTACTAAGTTCTGTGGCAATGCACTCATTGCTGGCCAGTCCTTAATATTTGGACCAAAATGGATTTCCACCTCTGGATTTGCCACACCCTTGCTATCAAATACTCTATTTTCGTAGATTGATTTATCGAAATAATATTTAGGTTTTGTATAATTTACATCTACATCTGTTGCCGCTGTTAAATATCCCTTATTTGCTGCTGTCGCTGCGATAGAACGAGCATCCATAAGTGCCACAGAAGAAATCTGTCCATTCTGAACCTTAGACCCTTCACGGTTAGGGAAGTTTCTAGTAGAATGACGAATAGAAAATGCGTTGTTAGCAGGTGTATCGCCAGCACCAAAACAAGGTCCACAAAATGCTGTTTTTACTACAGCTCCAGATTCCATAAGCTTCGCAACTGCACCATTTTTTACGAGTTCCATGTAAACTGGTGTGGAAGCTGGATATACACTTAAGGTAAATTCATCTGCTCCAATTGAGTTACCATTTAAGATGTCAGCTGCGTCACAGATATTTTCAAATCCACCACCTGCACAACCAGCGATGATACCCTGATCTACATAAAGCTTTCCATTTCTAACTTTGCTCTTTAAGTCAAGTTTTACTTTACCATCAAA
>CAYMTP010000131.1:0-2116 GCA_964393435.1 uncultured Lachnobacterium sp.
GCGATTAATAGCACACTTTCTTCTCTCAATTTCTTACCATCTAATGCATTCATTAAAGCCTCTTTATCCTGTAAACATAATAGTTCAAACTCTGCAAAACTATTCAATTCCTGTTTTATTTCATTTTCTAGTGCAACTAATACTTTTAACTCCATTATAATGTTCCTCACTCAAAATCACTTAAAAAGGAAAAGCACTTATGCCACAACCGTCATAAGTGCTTTAATTTACACAGTCCCAGTAATCTTAA
Organism: uncultured Lachnobacterium sp.; assembly: GCA_964393435.1. Taxonomy (GTDB): domain Bacteria; phylum Bacillota; class Clostridia; order Lachnospirales; family Lachnospiraceae; genus Roseburia. Next base: position 251 of record CAYMTP010000131.1, read on the forward strand.
TTTTTATAATGTTATATCTTCAACGGATACCCCCATAGAAGACAGTTTTGCAACTGTACCTTTGATTTGGTATTCAAGTTCTGCATTTTCAACACCGCCATTAGCTTTTTTAATACGTTGCAAGTCCATATATTTTTCAATAGTTATAGTAATTAATTCTTCTTTTGTGATCTCGTTTCCTACCTCCATTTGGGCACCTCCTTCATATGCATATTTATGCTTATATTATAGAGGTTAAAATATTTTGTGTAAAGTCTTATTCAGTTGTTTAATCATTGGAAATTCTGGTGAAACACCATGGATTAGTCTAGATTGGGGCAGTTGTTACCTGCCCCAATTAAGATATTTTATTATCGGTTATTGTTTTTCTCTGGTTCTGGATATTCTACTCCGAAAGTATCTACAGTAACCTTTTTCATTTTCTGTTCTTCGATTGGTCTGTCAGAGTAGTCTGTTACAGTTTCTGCGATAGCGTTTACTACTTCCATACCTTCGATTACTTTACCAAATGCAGCATATGCACCATCAAGGTGTGGTGATGTTTTGTGCATTACGAAGAACTGGCTGCCTGCTGAGTTTGGCATCATAGAACGTGCCATAGAAAGAACACCCTCTGTGTGCTTTAAGTCATTTACAAAACCATTCTGATAGAACTCTCCGTCGATACCATATCCTGGGCCACCCATACCTGTTCCTGTTGGATCACCACCCTGAATCATGAAACCACGGATGACGCGATGGAAGATGATTCCATCATAGAAATTTTTGTTTACCAAGCTGATAAAGTTGTTTACTGTATTTGGAGCGATTTCTGGGTAAAGTTCTGCTTTGAAAACGCCACCATTTTCCATTTCAAATGTTACTACTGGATTCTGTGCCATTTTTATTTCCTCTTTTCTTTTTATCTCAACATTTGCAAGAGCAAATGTCTTTTACTTTGTAAGTGCGTCTACTACCTTTGGAAAATCCATAAAGTGTGATGCTTTGATAAGAATATTGTCACCTTCTTTTACATAAGAAAGCAACGCATTTATCATATCATCTCTATGTTCAAAGTGGAACACTTTACAATCATTTTCTACTGATTCTACACCAGCTTTGTATTCTGCTGCCAAAACGCCAGCACAGAAAAGTGTGTGAATCTGCTTTTCCGCTACGCATTTTCCTACGCCAAAGTGAAGTGCTTTTTCGTCTTCTCCAAGCTCGCCCATATCGCCTAACACCGCAATGGTGCGTCCTTTTGCATGGGATAATACATCAAGAGCAGCTTCCATGGAAACTGGGTTTGCATTGTAGCAATCATCAATTACATTATATCCATTTGCCTTTAACAGATTAGTTCTGCCTGCGATTGTCTTTGCTTCTGCGATACCCTTTTGTATTTCATCAAGTGTAAGTCCAAGCTCCAAACCTACTGCGGTAGCTGCCAAGGCATTATATACATTGTGCTCACCTGGAATCGTAATATTCGCTTTAAATTCACCTACTGGTGTATGAATCTTCGCTTCCATACCTTCAAAACCGAGGTTCACAACATCGGTAGCATAAATGGCTTTCGTCGCCATAGACAAGCCCTTTTCGTCCACCTTTGGTGCTTCTTCAACACCATAAAAAACAGTATCTCTGCCATTCACGTTTTTCTTGGTCGAAAGCTTGTCATCATCACCATTCAAAATAGCAAGACCACCTTCTTTCATATGGTCAAAGCATTCCGTTTTAGCTTTTAAGATACCATCGCGAGTCCCTAAGTTTTCCAAGTGGCATAACCCAACATTTGTAATTACACAGATGTCTGGATTGGCTACTGTAGCAAGACGATGCATTTCATTGAAATCAGAAATGCCCATTTCCAAAATAGCTACTTCG
>CAYMTP010000132.1:0-1980 GCA_964393435.1 uncultured Lachnobacterium sp.
TGCAAAATATGTAAGCAATTACTATGGAACACCTAGAGCTTATGTAGAAGAACAGCTAAACGATGGGAAAAATGTAATCCTTGAAATAGAAATTCAGGGCGCATTGAAAATCAAAGAAAAGTTCCCAGAAACAGTACTTATGTTTATCACTGCACCTAGTGCGGAAGAACTTAAGAGCCGTCTGGTAGGCCGTGGCACAGAAACTCAGGAAGTAATAGATGCTCGTATGTCTCGTGCTTATGAGGAGTCTCTGGGTGTGGAAAACTATGATTATTTAGTGATTAACGATGACTTGGATGCATGTGTGGAACTTGTAAATGATATCATTTTAAAGGAACGCACCAAGGAAACAGAAGTGCATGCAGACAATCGTGTATCCGCTAATATAGAATTTATCAATAATATGAGAAAAGAGCTTTTAAGCTTTTCGAAAGGAGTATAATATGATTCATCCATCTTATGTAGAACTTATGTCAGTAGTAAATGAGGACGTTGTAATTGGCGAAGAACCAGTAGTAAACAGCCGTTATTCTATCGTTTTAGCAGCTGCAAAACGTGCTCGCGAAATTATTGACGGAGCTGATACTATGGTAGAGCATCCAAAATGTAACAAACCATTATCTATCGCAGTTGAAGAAATTATGAATGGCGATGTAAAGATTGTTCCAGACGAAAACAACTAGGAAAGTGGGGCTGCTTTGCAGCCCTAATGTATTATTATGAAAAACAAGAAATTATTATTTATATCCCTAGGATGCGACAAAAATCTCGTGGATTCGGAGTTTATGATAGGTATGCTTACCGCGGAAGGTGTCGTACTTTGCGATGATGAAACAGAAGCGGATATTATTATCATCAACAGCTGCTGCTTTATCAACGATGCAAAAGAGGAAAGTATCAATACTATTTTGGAAATGGCAGAGTACAAGAAGAACGGTAATTGCAAGGCTCTTATTGTAACAGGATGTCTTTCCCAGCGTTATCAGGATGAAATTAAAACAGAGATTCCTGAAGTAGATGCAATCCTTGGTACGAACTCTTATGACGCTATCTGCGATGCAGTAAAAGAAGCATTAGACCAGCATTTCTACAAGAATGTTGCAACCCTTGAGGGACTTCCAAAACTTACAAATAAAAGAACCGTTACCACAGGTGGACATTTTGCATATCTTAAGATTGCAGAAGGCTGTAACAAAAATTGTACCTACTGTATTATTCCATCGATTCGAGGAAGATATCGCAGTGTTCCAATGGAGGATTTGATTGCACAGGCAAAAGAATTGGTGGAAAACGGTGTAAAAGAACTTATTTTAGTAGCTCAGGAAACCACGCTTTATGGTGTGGACATTTATGGAGAAAAATCTCTCCATAAGCTGCTGGATGAACTGAATAAAATCCCAGGTCTTTTCTGGATTCGTATCATGTATTGTTATCCAGAAGAAATCTATGAAGAGTTAATTGATGCCATGATTCGTAACAAAAAGGTTTGTCATTATCTGGATATGCCTATTCAGCATTGTAATGACGAAATTCTTCGTAAAATGGCAAGACGTACCAATCGCAAGGAACTGGAGGAACGTATCGCTTACTTAAGAGAACGTATTCCAGATATCACACTTCGAACCACACTTATTTGTGGTTTCCCTGGAGAAACAGAGGAAATGCATGAGGAACTGATGCAGTTTATCAACGATATGGAATTTGATAGACTTGGTGCTTTTGCATATTCCCCAGAGGAAGGTACTGTTGCGGCCGAATTACCAGACCAAGTGGATGAAGAATTGAAACTGGACTGGCAGGCAGATGTTATGGAGCTTCAGGAAGAAGTGATTTTTGATAAAAATGAGACTCTAATCGGACAGACTTACTACGCATTTATTGAAGGTAAGGTTGCCGATGAGAACGCCTACATTGGCAGAACCTATCGTGATGCCCCAAATGTAGACGGATATATATTCATCAATACAGATGAGGAACTTA
>CAYMTP010000133.1:0-1896 GCA_964393435.1 uncultured Lachnobacterium sp.
ACATATGCCATAATTTTGTTCCTCCTTATAAAATAATGATCATTATTAAGCCGTTAGACTTATTGTTATTTTAGTACAATTTGTGGAAAAGTGCAAGTAAATACAGACAATTTGTGAATTTGTTGACAAGAAAATTCTGGATATACTATAATGAGAAGACTTAATGAGCACAAGTGAAGCAAGGGCGAGGTTAAGATAAAATGACTACAAAATGTTATAAAATAGATTTGGACAACATAAATCAGGAGCAAATGCAGGAAGCAGGGGACCTGATAGCAGCAGGCGAGCTGGTAGCCTTTCCAACAGAGACCGTGTATGGTTTAGGAGGAGATGCTCTGCATCCAGATGCAGCCAAGAAAATCTACGCTGCAAAAGGACGCCCTTCCGACAATCCGCTGATTGTTCATATTGCGGAGGTTTCTGATTTGGAACGTGTTGCAAAGGTAGTACCTGCACAGGCAAAGAAGCTGGCAGAAGCTTTTTGGCCAGGACCTCTTACTATGGTAGTGTGGAAAAAAGAAGAAGTACCTTATGCGACTACCGGAGGTTTAGATACGGTGGCAGTACGTATGCCAAATCATCCAGTAGCGTTGGAGCTTATCCGTAAAAGTGAAAAACTCATTGCCGCACCAAGTGCCAACACTTCGGGTAGACCTAGTCCTACGGAAGCTTCCCATGTAATGGAAGATTTGGAAGGACGAATTGCAATGGTTTTGGATGGTGGTCCAGTAGGTATTGGTATCGAATCCACGATTATTGACTTGACCGAGGAGACTCCAATGGTGCTCCGTCCAGGATATATTACCCCTGAAATGCTATCGGAGGTGTTGGGCGAAGAAGTTATTATCGACCCAGGCATTATTGCGGCAGATGATACCACGAAACCGAAAGCACCTGGTATGAAATACAAGCACTATGCACCAAAGGCGGATATGGTGATTGTAGATGGCGAGAAGGAAAAAGTAGTGGAAAAAATCACTTCTCTTATTCAAGGGGCTAAAGAGCAGGGTCAAAAAGCCGCAGTTATTGCTACGGAAGAAACGAAAGCAATGTATCGGGCAGATGTGGTTTTAAGCATTGGGACCAGAGAAGAAGAGGATTCCATCGCAAAACATATGTATAAGATATTGAGAGACTGTGATAAACTAGATGTAGATGTGATTTATTCCGAGAGCTTTAAAACCCCTAGAATTGGACAGGCCATTATGAATCGTCTGCTTAAGGCAGCTGGCCATCAGGTCATCCATGTATAAATTGGGAGGATGTATGGATAAACTAGAGAGAATTATTTTCGTTGCACGCTCTGGAAGTTGCAGAGAGCCGATGGCAATGGGAATTTTGAAAGACTTGACACTCAAATACGAGGTGGAAATACTAGCAAGAGGATTGGTAGTTTCTTTTCCTGAGCCAATGAACGGAAAAGCAGAAGCGGTACTTATCAGCAATGGTATCAATCTGGAGAACTTTACTTCTAAGCCACTAAAAAATGAAGAGATAACGGATAGGACCCTGGTTCTCACCATGGAGAAAACACAGAGAGATAAGGTATTATCTCATTTTAGCAATGCACATGTGGAGAATGTGTATGTACTTACAGACTTTGTAGGCGATGAACTAGAAATCATAGACCCATATGGCGGCTCCCTGCAGTCGTACGGTTTATGCTATGAAACGCTGCGAAAATCTATCAAAAAACTCGTTAAAATACTAAACTAAGGACTTATTTTACCCAAGAAGAAAATGAAAAGACTTCTTGGGTAATTTTATTTTATAAAAATTATATAAATTTTTTGGTAAATGTGGCAAAACTCTTAATCTGTCCATTTAAATTTATAGACATTTTGCGTAAAAATGTTATAATAATATATAACTTTGTCTGTATAAAAGGGAATTATA
>CAYMTP010000134.1:0-1885 GCA_964393435.1 uncultured Lachnobacterium sp.
TTCATTTGAGCCTTTTTCTTTTGACTCGTTTTTTCATAGGTCATTTGACACTATCTCAAATACCTTTTTGATAGTTTCACATTATAATCACTTTTGGTCTTATTAATAGTATCAATTACAAAATATTTTTCAAGACCAGATTTAGAAATTATTACCAGATTGTACTAAATAAAGTTCATTGAAACTTCATTGAAAGAATACGCAATCTATGATATGATATTTAAGTCAAAATATGTTTACACTGGGTGAACAGTGTGAACTTAGCTCGGAGGTAGAAATATGTTTCAGAAGAAACAGAAAATTTATAGTGAAACTCAGGGCGTTTGTATTGTAGATAATATCGTGCAATTACCAGCAGGAAAAGGTGAAACACTTCCTTATTATGTGTTGAAATCTGTGTTCGAGGCGACGAAGGTTTCGTACATTCCTGTAAACAACCATCAGGTTATCTTGCGAGAACTTTTTACAGAAGAGGAGGCGCGGGAACTTTTAAAGAATCCTGAGTTGGAGAAGAATGAACAGTTGAAGGCAGCGGTGGACTATGTGCTGCAGTCAAAGGAGTAATTATGGCAAATTTTCATAATAATAATCGTAACAACAATCACCATAACCGTGGTCGCAATCATCACAACCCAAATCGCGATACTCATGAAAACCGCGAGAATAGAGAACCACGCGAAAACAGAGACAATCGTGAAAGTAGAGAAAACCGCGAGGAGAGAGAGAATCGCGAAAATCGTGGAAATCGTAACAACCGCGACAACCAGGTGATTAATACATTTACGCTCGGCACCAAGGAATTGGATGACAAAACGTCTGAGTTCCACTATGACAAAGGATGGTACAGCATCATAGACATCGTGGGTGAAGAAAAGAATGTGATTTACAAATCGAAAAATGCACAGGAAGCTTATACCAAATGGAATGTGTATATTGGACGCAAGAAAGAACGTCCACAGAGAGCTGAAAAAGCAGAGTAAATAGAAAGTTGGTGAATGCATGTCGTATACGGCACTTTACCGTAAGTTCCGTCCGCAGGAATTCGAAGATGTAAAAGGACAGGACCATATCGTAACAACCTTGAAAAACCAAATAAAGGCTGACCGAATCGGACATGCATATCTTTTCTGTGGCACCAGAGGGACTGGTAAGACTACAGTAGCCAAGATTTTTGCGAAGGCTGTCAACTGCGAACATCCAGTAGACGGAAGTCCATGTGGCGAATGTGCCATTTGTAAAGCTATTGCAGACGGTTCTTCCATGAATGTCATCGAAATTGATGCAGCTTCTAACAACGGTGTAGATAATATTCGTCAGATTCGCGAGGAAGTAACCTACCGCCCTACCGAAGGCAAATACAAGGTCTACATCATCGACGAAGTTCATATGCTTTCAGCAGGAGCTTTCAATGCATTATTAAAAACCTTGGAAGAGCCACCTTCTTACGTTATTTTTATTTTGGCTACTACGGAAGCACATAAAATTCCAATTACGATTTTGTCTCGTTGCCAAAGATATGATTTCCATCGCATTTCCATCGACACCATAGCGGGTCGTCTTATGGATTTGATGCAGGAAGAGAAGGTAGACGTAGAAGAAAGAGCAATCCGCTATGTTGCGAAAGCTGGTGACGGCTCCATGCGAGATGCATTATCTCTTTTAGACCAATGTATTGCTTTCCATTTAGGAGAGACACTTACCTACGAAAATGTATTAGAAGTTCTCGGTGCGGTCGACACAGAAATTTTCTCTCGATTGCTAAGACAAATCATAAATAAAGATATTACGGGTGCGATTGGCACCTTAGATGCATTAGTAGACGAGGGCAGAGAAATGGGTCAGATGGTAAATGATTTTACCTGGTATCTGCGAAATCTTTTGCTCA
>CAYMTP010000135.1:0-1871 GCA_964393435.1 uncultured Lachnobacterium sp.
TAAATGATACAATACTTTATAATATGGGCTGAATATGGGAGGAAAAGCGATGGCAGGCTTGCTGGAGAAAATTGCAAGACAGGTTATAAACAATCTTGAGCCAAAGAAAACTATACAATCAAGACCTAGGACGATGTCGCAAACAGCGAATAGGCAGCCAGTTATGGTGATGCCAGTTAAACCTGTGGCACCAACTGTAGGACCTGACAAGCCAGTTTCAGTTTCCTCAGAAAAGAATGAACATCCAGATGTTCCAGTAATTATTACATTGGAGAAAGAAATGACAACAGAAAATATAATTGTAGAAAACGTACCAGAAAACGTAACAACTGAAAATAGTATTGCAGCTGATTATGCGGCAGCAATCAATAGCATCCCTACACATGTAGAAGAAACAGCAGAAAGAGATGACTATTTGCTCAAACAGATTGACGAATTTCGTGCAAAAGCACAGCAGCTTCAGAATCTTTTGCTTACAAAAGAATCCAAGGTGCAGGAACTTCAGGAAATCGTGGATGAGAGAGAAGTAAAAGCAAAAGAATTAGAATATATTTTAGATGAACGTCAGAGAAAAGCAGATGGTATTACAGAAGAAGTTACCAAGCAGATTGATAGCTTGATCGACAAGGTTTCTGAGAAAATGGAGGCAATTGGGGCTTCTCTTGGCAAAGATTTGCAGGATGGACAGAGATTAAATGAACGCCAGATTGAAGAATTAAAGGATACACTTGGCGTTTTGAACGGACAGCAGATTGAAGAAATCAAGAGCATCTTAGGTTCTTTGAGTGCACAGCAGGCAGAAGAATTGAAAGAGACTCTTTCTGAGTTAAATAATCAGCTTGGAGTAGTAAAGGCTGATTTGTCTGATAAAGTTCATTCAGAAAATGTAAAATGTTATCGTAATCTTGCCGACTTATTGAAGAGTGTAGAAGAGAAGCTGGATAAAGCAAATGAAATTGAGAAAAAAGTGAGTTCTGTTCACAAGTGTACTATAGCTATTATTGTGCTTTCCGTAATTAATATGTTAGGTCTTGCAGCTTTGGCACTTTATGAAATGGGTATTTTCCAATTGTTATTAGGCTAAAAGGATTATGAAAAGGGCTGCCGATTTGCGACAGCCCTTTTTTAAGCAGTTTTATTGTTGAAAAGAGGATTAGAAATATGAAATTTACGAAATTACATGGCTGTGGAAACGGATATATTTATGTGAATTTATTTGAAGAGAAGCTGGACAATCCAGCAGAAATGTCAGTCAAGGTAAGCGATTGTCATTTTGGAATTGGTTCGGATGGTTTGATTACGATTGGACCATCAGAAATCGCGGACTTTACTATGCATATTTATAATGCAGATGGTTCTGAAGCAGAGATGTGTGGAAATGGTGTTCGCTGTGTAGGAAAATATGTATATGATCATGGTTTGACCGATAAAACGGAAGTAGCGGTAGAAACTGGTGCGGGAATCAAATATTTGACTTTGAACGTAGAGAATGGGAAGGTGGCAACCGTTCGTGTGGATATGGGCGAACCTATTTTTGAACCAGCGGAAATTCCGGTGGTGGCAGAAGGTGGAAAGGTCATTAATGAGTCAATCCTAGTAGGAGACAAGGAATGGCAGATGACATGTGTTTCCATGGGAAATCCTCATGCGGTAGTGTTTGTAGATGATGTAAAGGATTTTCCGATAGAAAAGTATGGTCCACTTTTTGAGAATCATGAACGTTTTCCAAAGAGAACCAATACGGAATTTGTAAAAGTAGTTTCAAAAAATGAAGCCTATATGCGCGTTTGGGAGAGAGGTTCCGCAGAGACTTGGGCTTGTGGGACAGGTACTTGTGCAACGGTAGTTGCATGTATTTTAAATGGTTTAAC
>CAYMTP010000136.1:0-1858 GCA_964393435.1 uncultured Lachnobacterium sp.
ATTTTTTCGTTATCCATGCATATACCTCCTTGACTTGTTTTTATTCTACTTTTTTATATAAAGAAAATCAACAAACCTTAGGTTGAGTTTACATTTATGTTGTAAAACAAGCTGCTATAAGATACAATATAATTGCATGCAAAGGCGTACTAAAAGCGAAATTAATCACGGAATAATACGCGACAGAAGATGAGGAAATTATTATGAATGAAAATAAGTTTAAATATGCAGAACGTGCGATTCAGATTAAAAAGGTTAATACCTTTTTATGTATCAGTACGGCAGTAGTATTTTTATTAAGCTATATTATAGTTGTAGTTTCTTTCTTGCAAGGGAATCGTACAGCACTTTTTGCTGGTAGTATGCTGGTGGTTATGCTGGTTACCATTATTTCTGGATTTATCACGCTGAAAAAAGATAGTGGAAATGAGCGTCTACGTTGGTATATTATGATTGGTCTTTGTATTGTTACTGCAATGTTGGTTTATGCTTATAAAGATTATTACATGCGATTTTTGGCTGCAATGCCATTGATGTCAACGGTGCTTTGTTATGATACTAAATTTAGCAAGGTGACAACCATTATCGTTTCTGCGGAAAATATCATTATTACCCTATGTCGTCAGTTCTTCTGGCAGGGATATGAGGGCGATGAATTTACACAGAATATCGTAGCAGCACTTGTAGTTACTGTTATGATGTGTTTGATTTCTTATATTACTGGTGTTGGAAAACAGTTTAATACAGATTCTATGTCGAAGATTCAGTTTGAAGCAGAGCATCAAAAAGAGATGACAGATAATATTATTCGTATTGCTGAACGTGTTCGTACAGGAACGAATCAGGCAATGGACATCATGAATGAATTACAGGAGTCATCTAAGACTGTAAATCAGGCTGTTGAAAATATCAGTAATGGTAGTGTTTCTACTGCTAATAGCATCCAGAATCAAAGTATGATGACACAAAATATTCAGGAGCATTTGGAACATGTGGTGCAAAGAGCCGAAACAATGGTTGAGACAGCAAATGAATCCGATGCTTTGAATAAAGATAGTTTAGAGAAAATCCATCGATTGAGAGAAGAAGCTCTTACGCTTATTCACACCAATGATACCGTTGCAGAAGCAATGAAACACCTTCAGCAGAACGTGGAAAGCGTAAAAGAAATTACAAATACAATTATGGATATTTCTTCTCAGACAAATTTACTTTCCTTAAACGCTTCTATTGAAAGTGCACGTGCCGGCGAAGCAGGTAGAGGATTTGCAGTTGTGGCAGATGAAATTCGTACATTATCCGAACGCACTAAACAGGAAACAGAAAATATTGCACAGATTTTGGAGGCATTAGCCAATAATACAGCTGAAACCTCCGTTGCGATTAATAAATCATTAGAAATCGGCAATGTCCAGGAAGCAATGGTTACGGAGATTGCAGAACAGTTTGAAAAAATCAATGTCAATATCAATCAGCTTAGCTCGGATGTAAACGAAATTGAGCATGGTTTAAATAACTTGGCAAAAGCAAACACTGAAATTGTAAGTGATATTACAACACTCTCTGCTACAACAGAAGAGGTCACAGCTTCTGCACAGCAGTCAACTGAGTTGACCGAAGAGAATTATCAGAGTGCTATAGAAGCAAAAGAAATACTGGATAATATCTTAGAAGTTTCTCATGAGATGGATGTATATATTTCATAAAAAAATTTCATAAAAAAATTAAAAAAATGTTGACGCAAGGAATTGCTTGTGTTAAGATAACTGAGTATGCCGCACAGTGAGGTAGAAGTGTGTCCAATTTTAGGACAACACCGTAACTGGCGAGTAATGATAAAATAGGAGGTGCCATATGT
>CAYMTP010000137.1:0-1805 GCA_964393435.1 uncultured Lachnobacterium sp.
CAAGTTCTTATGCTGGACGTAAAGAAAGAAAGAGACAGTTCCGTCAGTTATGGATCGCTCGTATCAACGCAGCAGCTAGATTAAACGGACTTTCATATAGCCAGTTCATGCACGGTCTTAAATTAGCAGGAGTTGATTTAAACCGTAAAGTATTAGCTGATATGGCAGTTACAGATGCGGCTGGTTTTGCTGCTTTAGTAGAAGTTGCAAAATCTAAATTGGCTTAATTTTAGAGAACTTAAGGGACGCCAACTGGTGTCCCTTTTTTGAAAAAGGAGAATCATATGTCTATTTTAGTTACTGGTGGTGCAGGCTACATTGGCAGTCACACATGCGTGGAACTTTTAAATGAAGGATATAAAGTTGTTGTATTAGACAACTTATCCAATTCTTCTGTGAAAGCTTTGGAAAGAGTAGAAGAAATTACTGGGAAAAAGATTACTTTTTACGAAGGTGACATTTTAGATAGAGATATTTTAAATTATATTTTTGAAAAAGAAGAAATCGAAAGTGTAATACATTTTGCGGGTTTGAAAGCAGTTGGTGAATCTGTTGCAAAGCCTTGGGAATATTATACGAATAATGTAACTGGAACATTGACGTTAGTAGATGTAATGAGACAGCATGGATGTAAAAATATTATTTTCTCCTCATCTGCAACAGTATATGGCGAACCAACACAGATTCCAATTACAGAGAAATGTCCAAAGGGTCAGTGCGAAAGCCCATATGCATGGACCAAGTCTATGTTGGAACAGATGCTGATTGATATTCAAAAAGCTGACAAAGAGTGGAATGTTATTATTCTTCGTTATTTTAACCCAATTGGAGCACACAAGAGTGGTCGTATCGGGGAAAATCCAAACGGAATTCCAAACAATTTGATGCCATATGTAACTCAGGTTGCAGTAGGTAAATTAGAGCATCTCGGAATATTTGGTAACGATTATGATACGCCAGATGGTACAGGCGTTCGTGATTACATCCATGTAGTAGACCTTGCAAGAGGACATGTTAAAGCATTGCATAAAATTGATGAAAATATCGAACTTGGTATTTTTAATCTTGGAACAGGTGTAGGACATAGTGTATTAGATGTTGTTCATAATTTTGAACTTGCAAATAACATCAAAATTCCATACGTGATTAAAAATAGAAGACCTGGTGATATTGCATCGTATTATTGTGACCCACGCAAAGCGAAAGAAGAACTTGGCTGGGTGGCAGAATACGGCATCAAGGAAATGTGCGAAGATTCATGGAGATGGCAGAGCAATAATCCTAATGGGTATGAAGGCTAATGAATAGAAAAAACAGGATTCGCCTCGAGGCGAATCCTGTTTTTTTATTATGTATCCTTCAATGATAAATTTAACTTGCAAATATGACTTTACTGTGTTATATTATCTAAGCATGGTTCGTTGGTCAAGCGGTCAAGACGTCGCCCTCTCACGGCGAAAACACGGGTTCGATTCCCGTACGAACTGCTGACTGTATGAGAATTTCATAACAGCCCAACCCGAGGACACATCTTTATATATAAAGATGTGTTTTTTTGTTGAAAAAAGTAAAGAAATGGTATACAATTTATACATTAGTGAATGTTTACACGGGGGACAATATTATGGGTAAAAAGAAATCTAATGAAAAAGTAGCAATGAATGGCAATAAGCCAGTTAGCCAAAAAGCGCAGTTGGCACTAATTCGTAAGCGTAATATGATTATTCTTACAATTGGCGTAGTAGTAATGATTTTATCTATCGTTGCTAGTACATTGTCATCTATGGCAAAGGATCAGCAATTGA
>CAYMTP010000138.1:0-1741 GCA_964393435.1 uncultured Lachnobacterium sp.
GTGGCGGAAACGGCGACGGAAATGACGATTCAGCAAAAGTTAAAGTTGGTCTTGGTGTTCATGTAGACATGACTTACGGTTCTGCTGATGCAACAGCTGAAAAAGCTGGTACAACACAGGCTGACTTACACGTAGCTGCTGTTACAGTTGATGCTGATGGAAAAGTTGTTGAAGTAATCGTTGACTCAATCCAGCTTAAAGCTACATTTGATGCAACAGGTGCTGTAGTATCTGGTACAGATGCTACTTTCTCAACAAAGAGAGAACTTGGCGATAACTACAACATGGTTACTTATAACCCATCTGCTCTTGCTGAATGGTACACACAGGCTGATAACTTTGAAACATGGTGTGTTGGCAAAACAGCTACTGAAATCGAAGCTGCTTTAGGTTCTGATGGATATCCAACAGATGATCAGCTTAAAACTGGTTGTACAATCAAAGTTAACGGTTTAGTTCCTGCTGTAGTTAGAGCTATCAAAGATGCTACAACAGAAGTTGCTGCAACAGATACACTTGGTCTTGGTTTAGTTGGTGAAATGAGCAAAGCTGCTTTTGATACAGAAACAGCTACTGGTTCTTCACAGGCATATGCTAACTTCGTAGCAGTTACATCTGATGCTGAAGGTAAAATTACAAACTGTATCCTTGACTCAGTTCAAGCTAACTTCACATGGGATGCAACAGGTAAAATCACATCTGACCTTGAAGCTGAACCAACAACAAAATATGACCTTAAAGAAGCTTATGGTATGAAAGATTATTCTGCTTCTAAAGGTGTTATTGCAAACGGTGGCGAATGGTATGAACAGGCTGATGCATTTATGAAATTTGTAAAAGGCATGACAGCTGATCAGGTTAAAGCTATCGGAACAGATGAATCTGGTTATGTAACAGATGAAACTCTTAAAACAGGATGTACAATGAAAATTGGTGCTTACCAGACTGCAGTAGCAAAAGCTCTTGCAAAATAATTTTACATTCAAATAAATTAGGGGTGCGTAAATGCGCACCTCTATTTTTTTGAGTTGCTATTACTACTATCCTATTATAAAATAATCCTATCACTTAAATTTGGAGGATATTATGTCGAATTTTAAAAAATATATACCCGCCATCGCTGCAGTCTTATTAGTTGTTATTGGTCTTGGTCTCTCATATTATCAAAACAACATGCAGCCGCAACAATACAAAAAATATTATATTGATGTGTTTGATACCGCTACACAATTTATTGGTTATGCAGATTCTGAAGAAGAATTTACAGAACAAGCTGAACTTCTAAAAGAAGAATTGCATCGTTATCACAAGCTATATAATATCTATAATAATTATGAAGGTTTAAACAATCTTAGAACCATTAATATAAATGCAGGTATAGCTCCAGTAAAGGTAGACCAGGAAATCATCGATTTATTGAAATTCAGTATTGATTTATATGAGAAAACAGATGGTGAAATCAATATTGCCATGGGAAGTGTGCTAAAGATTTGGCACAACTACCGTACCTCTGGTATAAATGACCCCGAAAATGCCCTTCTTCCATCTATGGAATCCCTACAGAAAGCATCAGAACACTGTGATATCAACGATATCATCATTGATGAAGAAGCTTCTACTGTTTACTTAGCTGATCCTGAAATGTCACTAGATGTAGGCAGCATTGGAAAAGGCTATGCAGTTCAAAGAGTTGCAGAATACGCCCGAGAGCTTGGCTACGATAATCTCGTTATTAACTGTG
>CAYMTP010000139.1:0-1673 GCA_964393435.1 uncultured Lachnobacterium sp.
AATCATGCATAAATGAGTAAAGGGCTTCTTTTACTAAAGAAAGCTCTACCTCTTCTTCACAGAAATAGCTATATAATTCTACAAACAACTCGCTTAAAACACATACATTCTGCAAGTTGCCTTCAAATACACTCAGACGACTAGCGCGAATTCTTGCATGTAGTGCAGTTAAAATTTGACCTGCTTCCACACCAAACTGTTCTACTGCATAGGTTGGATTTGCGTAACTAGTCGCATATGCATCCCCAAGGATATCTGCATAAAGCTTCTCATTGATGGCTTTTCCTTTTGCCTCATCCATGCTGGTAATCTTACCATTTTTTGCGTCTTCTACAATTGTATTTAAAAGCACCAGATACTGTGCTGTCTTTTCAAAATAATCTGCGTATTTCTTCGCTTCACCAGCATGCTTTGCCAGCTCTGCTACACGCTCTGTTACGAGTTCGTAACGTTCCTGCAATTCTTCATTGCTTTCTTTTATCAATTCTAAATATTTCATATTATCCTCTCATAAATCCCTGTACATAATTTCCCACCCACAAAAGCGTGGAAAGAACCGAAGTAATCATGGCCAGTCGTGGAAAAAAAGCAAAGGAATCCTCTTCTTTTAATGTGGTAATCGACAAACCTACGGAGACGATTGCCATAAGCATTGCCAGTACACCAAACGCACCATAATAGGCAGAAAGCTGTCCAGCTGCCCGATATGATAAATATACAAAAACGAAATAAGTCACCAAAGTAACCCCTGACAATCCAAAGGAAATCATCGCCTTTTTGGAATGGGTTTTCTCTGTAAACTTGTATGATCGACGTCTTTTTCTCATCTAGTATCTTCCTTTTCTTTTTAACTAGCCGTTTCTAAACAGGCTGGTGATTCCAGCGGATACTTTATATAATAAATATCCCAAAATTCCACCTATCGTATTCAACAAAAGGTCATCCACATCAAAGCTTCCCACCTTTGTTACCAACTGTATCACTTCTACACAAAGACTTAATTCCAAGCTAAGCACTGCGACCAAAAGAAAATTTCTGCATCTAGCAAAAAGCTTTGGCAGAAACACTCCTAGCGGGATGAAAACGCAAATATTCCCTATAACATTGAGGCAAAACAGATTCCATGACCCCGAATGCACGCCCAAGCCATAATATCGTCCAATCTCTTGAAACAGAGTCAGATTGTAGCGATACTCTGCATGATCCTCTCTACCAAAACTAGAGCTAAAAAATACAACATATCCCAGCAAAAGTAGGTATGCCAAAAAGCATACCCACGTTACCAAATTACTTTTTTTCTTATTTGCAGCCATACTGTTCGTAATATTTGTCAATTGCTGCTTTGATTTCATCGTCGATTACCACTCTGCCCTGGCATTCGCGATTGTGTAAATGTTCTGTTACTTCAGCCATGGTTACGATAGCTTTTGCATCAAAACCATAGGTTTCTTTGATTTCGTCTAACGCACTCTTTACGCCGCCAAGACCTACTTCCATACGGTTTAAGGAAACCATAAGTCCTACGATAGTAACGTCAGCTGCTCCTCTTACCTTTGGAACTGTTTCTTCCATAGATTTACCAGATGTAGTAACGTCTTCAATCATAACTACTCTGTCACCATCTTTTAATTTACTTCCAAGGAAGCTTCCTTTATCTGCACCGTGATCTTTTT